>CAUYUB010000001.1:0-11398 GCA_963575685.1 Gammaproteobacteria bacterium
GAAAACTGGAAAACTGGAAAACTGGAAAACTGGAAAACTGGAAAACTGGAAAACTTTTATAGTCATGGTAGAGATGTAGTCATGGCTATTGTCAAGGGATTTGTATTTGTTTTCCGTATTTTTATTATCCCTGCACTAGCTGCGATCTTTTTGATTGCAGAAACCCGGATCGCCGACGCCGATCCCGGCGATGTTGATGTAGCTTTATCTTTGTCCTTGCCTGAAATTCGCGTTGCCGTCCCTGGCCCACGCAATATCTCCTACCTGCCAATCGAGCTGATCAAAAAGATCGGGGCTGATCAAGCTGAGGGCGTCCGCTTACAGCTGGTCTATACCGGCGGTGGTGCAGTAGCCCTATCCCACCTCATGAACCGCAATACTGACTTCGCTGTAGCCGGACTACCGACACAGATCTCATTGCGGACCAATGGCCAACCGGTAGTAGCAGTAGCACCCGTGGATGATGCTCCCTCATTTGTGCTGATGGTGCGTCAGGCGCTGGCGGACCAGGTGAAAACCATTGGCGATTTGCGCGGGCGTGTGCTCGGTGTTAATACCAGCTCGCTCTCCAGCCAAACCACTTCCCAACAACTAATGGAATTATTGTTGCGTATTGCCAATGTCCCGTTGGATTCGGTGCGCATCGTCCCTGCGGGTCAGAGTTGGAGAGAAGAATCTGCGTTGCTGCTGTCAGGCGCTGCCGACGCCATCATGGGGAATGAACCCTTTGCCTCCCGGTTACGTCACGAGGGTCAAGTGTTCTTCCTGGTCAATTTGGCGGATCCAGAGGTAAGTACCCGCATCCCCGGTGGCAATTTTCTACACGCGGCATTGGCTACTCGTCAGGATGTAATTGACCAAGAGCCGAACTGGGTGGAAACAATGGTAAAGGTGCTCAAGCGTACCCTAACTTGGATCGCTACCCACAGTTCAGAAGCGCTGGTGGAACGGTTGGAAATTCAAGAGATCCCGGAACGTGAGGCATTGCTCAACGCCTTGCATAACTACCGAAACCTTTACAGCCGGGATGGCCGATTTTCCACCCATCAACTACACGAGACCGAAATTTTCTTCGCCCATGCCGAAGCGGAGCGCCTCAAAGGACGGAAAGTCCTGGTGGAAACTCAGGTCTTGGATCGCTGGGCAGGACGTAAGGAATAAACGGAGCCATGACCCACTCTATTTCTCCCTCCTTCCGTACCATCTCCCTCAAAATATCACCGTTGGCGCGTCAGGTAACGGTACGATTGCTGTTAGTTCTTGGTATATTTTTCATTGTTTGGGTAACTTTGACTAGCATTATCTACTCCCTTACTTTTGAGAAATATTATCATGCCAGTGTCAACAATGCCCACTCCTTTCTCGATATTCGGGTGCAGGAGTTGGAAATGCATTGGAAGTCTGATGCGATAGCGTTCAAAACCGGGCTGGAATTCTCCAAAGTTCTCGAAAGCCCGAATAACCAGTGGGAGCAGTTACAAAATTATCTCACGCTGTTGGGCGGCGCAGCTCTATTCGATCGAGTTAGGATTCTTAATCGTGATGATCGTCTTCAATTCGACTCGATTCCTGAAGCTAAAGGTCACGAGATTATCTTGAGCCAAGATAACGATATCTTCTGGTATTTCGATGAAATTGATAAAAAACTATTCAGGATAATTCGTTCATCGGCTTGGCTAGGCACCGAAGGTATGGGCTTCCTGGAACTCTTCAAGGCAGTGGATAACCAGCTATTATTTCTCAACAACTATCCGGGTGGTGATCTGCATCTGTTCTGGAACGGTCGAGAGATTGCCAGTTCGACCGGGCGTTTCCTTTCTCCTGCAAAGAGTTCGTTCTCCCTTCGCTTTTGGGATAAGCCATTAGAATTGGATATCCCTTGGGCCTCTAATGGTAAGACCGATGCCATCCTGCACGTCCAACAATTTTTACCGCAGCTCCTCACCCTTACCGACCTCTTGAAAATTTTATTATTTTCCATAACCACCTTCTCGATATTGTTGTTTGTTTTTCTTGGGAAATGGTTATCGCATCTCACCGGACGAATAAGGCAACTACGCGATATTGCCAACGATTTCATTCGTGACTATCGTTTGCCGACGACATTGCGGTCAAGTCATGTGCGTGGTCGATCCGATGAGTTGTGTGAGATGGCCGATGCTCTGGAGTATCTCACCCGCGCGGTGAGGGATCGCGATGTGGCGCGTAATCATACCGAGAGGGAATTACGTGCCAGCGAGCAGGCGCTACGTGACAGTCAACGCATATTGGAGGAGCATCAGAAAAAGTTGGAGCAGCTCATCGCCTTGCGCACTGCGGCCTTGGAGGCCTCCGAGGAACAATTGCGGTTGATTCTGGACTCCAGTGCCGCCGGAATTTTTGGTACTGATATTGAAGACCGTATCACTTTTATCAATCCGGCCGCTTGTGAACTACTCGGTTATCAACCCGAGGAGTTAATTGGCCAGCTCGCTCACGAAAAGTTCCATAACCGCTATCCCAATGGGTCGCTCTATCCCAGGGATAAATGCCCAATCGCTGCCGCGTTGATTCAAGGTCAAGTTAGCCGTTCCTATCGAGAAATGTTCTGGCGCGCCAATGGCGAGGGCATTCCCATTACCTACGCCAGTCAACCGATGTGGCACGAAAGCCGTATTGTCGGATCGGTAGTGAGTTTTTTCGATATCACTGCCCAGATTGAGGCTGAGAAGGCCCTAGAGGGCGCACTATTCGAGGCGCAACGTTTGACGCGGGTAAAAAGCGAGTTTCTGGCCAGCATGAGCCACGAAATCCGCACGCCGATGAATGCGATTATCGGGTTCGCCGAAGTAGTGCTTCAGGACTCGACTCTTTCGCCACCAACGGCTGGGCATACTCGGACCATTCTCAGCTCGGCGCGAGCGCTGCTGGAAATTATCAACGATATTTTAGATGTCTCCAAATTGGAAAGCGGTAAATTCTCCATAGAGACTGTCTGTTTTCATCTGCCTAACGCCTTAACAAATTCAATTCAGACCATCCGCGACCGTGCGACGAGAAAGAATCTGACGCTCAATCTCGAATACGATGCAGCCCTTCCAATCCGCTGCCTAGGCGATCCCACCCGATTGCGGCAGGTAATTTTAAATCTGGTGGACAATGCCATCAAATTCACCGAGAACGGAGGCGTCACCATTTCGGCAATGCGTGGCGATGAACCGGAAATGTGCCACTTCATGGTCAGCGATACCGGCATCGGTATGACGCCGGCCCAGCTTACTCAGGTGTTTGAACCCTTTACCCAGGCGGATCAATCTACAACGAGACGGTTCGGCGGCACTGGGCTCGGTACCACCCTCTCCAAACAAATTGTCGAATTGATGAATGGGCAGATCTGGGTGGAAAGTAACGTCAATGTTGGCTCGACTTTCCACTTTACCGCCCGTTTGCCACCAACAATGAAAACGATGGGCTGCCTTTATGAGGAAGATCAAACCATCGTAGAAGGCTACCTTTCTCCTAGACTTTTCCAAGTTCTACTGGCGGAGGATCTTAAGGAAAATGCTATTTTGGTTACCTTACGCCTGGAACAACAAGGACATAATATTACCTGGGTGAAAAACGGCCGTGAGGTTGTCGATACCTACCTAAATGGAGATCACGACCTTATCCTCATGGATGTGATGATGCCCGAAATGGATGGTCTGGAAGCGACCAAGGAAATTCGGAGGATTGAGAACAGTACGGGCCGGTCCATTCCCATCATGGCATTGACGGCCAGCGTTATGCACGAGGATAACGGTAGATGTCTAGCCGCAGGTATGGATGCCATTATGCCTAAGCCGATTGATTTTGATCGACTACTGGCGGTCATGGAACAGATCGTACCCTCAGGATCGGGTAGAACCAATTCCGCAACCGAAGTTGGTATTCGCACTGGAAATTTTATCAGCGTGGATTTTTCCCCTCTGGAGGGAATTGTTAATCACCAAAGGGCCATTAAAACTTGGTGTGATCCCGTTGCCTATGCTAAGGCGTTAGTTTCCTTTTCCATTCATCATGCTCATGACGCAGAGGAAATAGTACGGCTGTTGTCGGAATCGTCCGATAACATCGAATCGGCCCGCACCATGGTCCATGCGCTAAAGGGACTAGCGAGCAACTTATTCGTCTGTCAGGTCGCGGTCCTTGCGACGGAAATCGATAAACATCTGCGAACGGGGCAAGGGTCGTTTATTGGCTCCAATCTTCATGAGCTGCACCACTCCTTGGAAGAGGCCGTGGCTGCGATTAGTAGGCTTTCACTATCCCTGTATGATCCACAGGAGGAATTGAAAGCATTCAACCAGCATGCGGTTTTGGAGCTTCTCGACGAGTTGCTGTACGCATTGGATGGGCTTAACCCAGATACTATCGAACCCATCATGGCCAAGTTGGCTGAATATGTACTTAAGAGCCGTCTTGCCCCAATCCAGGAGTGCGTAGATGCTTTCGATTTCAATGAGGCGAGAAATAAAACCCAAGCATTGATCGACCAAATTAAGATTGCCGCGCCATGATCCCGATCGTCAACCCCTTCCAACCCTACATGGATGTAGTATTCTTCTTCTATGGTTTGGCTTTCTTTAGTCTTGGCTTCATGATTATCATTCGCATCCATCACCACGTCCGTTTTGAAGAACTGACCAGTTTCCTGTGGTGGTTGGCGGGATTCGGTTTCGTGCATGGTGGGTTGGAATGGATGGACCTCTGGCGGGTTGTCCATGGTGATTCTCCGGGCCTAGCCTGGGTACGGCCCTGGGTATTGAGCTGCTCTTTTTTATTCTTATTGGAATTCGGACGCCGGATGGTGAGTGCCTGTGTGGTTGAGATATCCATATTACGGGCGCAAGTGCTCTACCCTACCCTGATCATTGCCCTCTTGGTTGACGTATTCCTTTCCGAGCAGTCTGTCCCGTCGTTGGATATCGCAGCGCGTAACCTGCTGGGATTCCCTAGTGCAATATTGAGTGCTTGTGGATTAGTTCTCTACTATCAGAGGAAGATAAAACCCACTATTGCTACGATAGACCCACAGTCTCCAGAGCAGGTTGATGATTATTCCTGGTACCTGAAACAGGCGAGTTATCTTTCTGCATTTGGTTTTCTTGCCTATGGCCTATTTGGTGGTCTGGTCGTACCGCGTGCGAGTGGCTTTCCCGCCAATTGGCTTAATTACGATACCTTTCTGGCAGTAGTCGGCCTGCCGGTGCAACTGGTGCGAGCGGGGTGTGCGATCATCATCACCTTGGCGATGGGGGGCCTGCTGCGGATTTTTCACATCGAGATGATCTCTCGTTTGTCCCAAAGCCAGTGGCTTGTGGAAAACCATGCCAAGCGGCTTGAGGAGCTGGTGGCCGAACGCACGACCGCCCTGGAGGCCTCAAGGGAATATTCTCGCGTGCTCCTGAATTCCAATGCGGTGGGGATTTACGGTACCGATCTCGATGGAAATATTACCTTCGTTAATCCCGCTGCTTGTGAGATGCTCGGTTATCCAGCTGAGCAACTGCTCGGCCGTCATTCGCATGAGACCTTGCACCATAGCTATCCGAAGGGTACCTGTTACCCGGTGAAAGATTGTCCAATCCTGAAAACACTGACACAAGGAGATATCATTCACAATGATCGGGAGTTTTTTTGGCGGGCCAGTGGCGAAGGGATGCCGATTACCTACGCCAGCCACCCAATACGGTGCGAAGGCCGTATCGTGGGATCGGTAGTAAGTTTTTTTGATATCACGGCACAAATCGAGGCCGAGCAGGCCCTAGAGGAGGCACTGCTTGAGGCGCAACGCTTGGCACGGATCAAAAGCGACTTTCTGACCAGCATGAGCCACGAAATCCGCACCCCCATGAATACCATCATCGCTCTTACCGAAGCGATGGTGCGCGATCCGCTGGTTTCGTCAGTAACGACCGGACATGCCCCGATGATTCTCGCTGCGACCAAAACCCTGCTCGGGATCATTAGTAATATTTTAGATGTCGCCAAACTGGAAAGCGGTCAATTCTCCCTGGAAGTGGTCTGTTTTCACCTGCCTAACGCATTAACCAATGCAATTCAGAGCATTCAACACCGCGCGCTGAAAAAAAACCTGACGATCCATCTTGAATACGATACCGCCTTACCGATTCGATGCCTAGGCGATCCGATCCGTTTGCGCCAAGCGATTCTGAACCTGGTGGGTAACGCCATTAAATTCACTGAGAAAGGTGGCGTCACTATTTCAGTGCGGGGGGGCAAGGGGCCAGAAATGTTTCATTTCTCGGTCAGCGACACTGGCGTAGGCATGACCCCAGCCCAGGTTGCCAAAGTGTTTGAACCCTTCACCCAGGCGGATCAATCCACCACCAGACGATTTGGCGGCATCGGGATCGGCGCCACCCTTTCCAAACGGATCATCGAGTTGTTGGGCGGAAAAATATGGGTGGAAAGCCAACCCGATATTGGCTCAACCTTTCACTTCATCGTCCGACTGCCACACGCAACAAGAACCGTGGACTGTTTATATGAAGAGATTGAAACCATCCCCCCCGTTGGTGAGCCCCGGATCGTCGTCAATAGTTCCCTTGATGAGTTGGGAAGATTCAACCCCGAAACGATTCGGAAACTTCTAGAGGAGCTATTGTCTGCCTTAGATGAACTCACGCCGGACGCCGTTGAACCCATTATGCTTACGTTGGCGGAGCATCTTGACAAGACCGATCTTGTCTCCATCCAGGACTATGTGGATGCTTTTGATTTCGACGGAGCAAAAGAAAAAACTCAAATTCTGGTTAGAAAATTTAGTTGATGTCTCCAATAGGAATGCTGCTCATGCTGAAAAGAATTTTGGCAGTTGACGATGAACCCAATAATCTTCAGGTTCTTCGTCAGATCTTGAGGAACCACTACCAGATGATTTTTGCCCCTAATGGGGAGAAAGCACTGGAAGCTGCCGCCAAGCATCTTCCCGATCTGGTGCTTTTGGATATCATGATGCCGGGAATGAACGGCTACGACGTTTGTGAAAGACTCAAGGCCAATCCTGTCACAAACCAGATCCCGGTAATTTTTGTGACCGCCATGAGTGAGGTGGAGAACGAATCGAAAGGATTTGATGTCGGTGCGGTGGATTACATCCAAAAACCTATTTCCGGCTCGATTTTACTCAGAAGGGTCCAAACACACCTCTCCTTGGTGCGGGCCAAGGAACTGGAAGATAGCCAAAGGGAAGCAATCTATATGTTGGGTGAGGCCGGACATTACAACGATACCGACACCGGTCTCCACATCTGGCGTATGGCCGCCTATGCTCGGGCCATTGCCGAATCCGCAGGGTGGTCCGAAGTCTTGGCGGAACGGATGGAATTTGCGGCATCTATGCACGATACCGGTAAAATCGGAATCCCAGACGCCATTTTGAAAGTGCCTCGCGAACTAACACCGGAAGAGTGGGACATTATGAAGCAACATACTCAGATTGGCTTCAATATTCTCCACAAAAGCAATAAACCAATTTTCGCCATGGCTGCCGAGATCGCCCTCTATCATCATGAAAAATGGGATGGTAGCGGCTATCCATTCGGACTCTCGGGTGATGCTATCCCCGAGTCGGCTCGAATTGTTGCCCTGGCGGATGTCTTCGATGCCCTGACCACCAAACGTCCCTATAAGGAACCATGGGGGATCGATGACGCCGTAACCGAGATTTTTAGAAACTCCAGTAAACATTTTGACCCACGATTCGTTGGAATTTTTGAGGAAATTCTCCCCAAAATTTCGGAAATAAAAAAGAGAATGGCGTAAAAAGTTGAGACGCTTGATTTCAGACTTAAATACCGTTCCCAGACCAAGAGAACAAATCATGTTCAGCAACCTAACCATCCAATCTAAACTCATTGCTATTATTGGACTACTTGCGGTTTTACTGGTAATTATCAGCTTCCTTGGCCTGCATGGCATGAGCCGTGCTGACAATGGGCTGAAAACATTTTATGAAGATCGCTTGATTCCCTCCGCTCAATTAAGCATAACCAATAATCTGATGGCTGAAACCGTTCGCCAACTTCATTTGGCGTCGATGCATGACCCTCGCCTTCCGGAAAGTAAGCTACACAATCACCCCCTCGTCATTCATACTGATAAGGTGAGGGGAAATGTGGACAAAATAAATGAAATTTGGCGAGGATATATAATATCTAATCTTTCCCAGGACGAGAGAAAACTGACCGAAGAATATACGGAAAAACAGAAACAATTTATCCATGAGGGGTTAATTGAAACCGGCGAAAAATTTCTCGCGGGTGATTTTGTTGCAGGTAATAATCAATTAATAAAAGTGGTTGGACCAGCTTTCGTGGTCACTAAAGAATTATCGGAAAAGTTGCTGCAACTACAACTGAACGCTGGAAAAACAGATTTTGAGAGAGAACAATCGTACTATGGAACGACCCGCACCATTGTTGTTACCGTCGTTGTTGTTGGTTTATTGTTGGCTGCTGGTATCGGCTTCTTGCTGATCCGTGGAATCTCAAGATCACTTTATATTACTATCGATATTGCTAATCGCATCGCTGCCGGTGATTTAAGTCGTCCGATTGTTATTCGCCAACACGACGAGATCGGCGACTTGCTTGGTGCGATGAAGCTCATGCAAGACAATCTGCTCAGGATGGTCACTGAAATTGAGAATATCGTTGATGCTGCCGCCAACCAAGGTAATTTCAGCCTCAAAATGGATTTGAACGGTAAAACCGGCTATACCAAAACCTTGTCGGAGTTGCTAAATCAGTTATCCACTACCACCGAAAGTGGTTTGAAGGATGTTGCCCGGGTGGTGCAAGCCTTGGCCAACGGCGATCTTTCACAAAATATCACTAAAGATTATCCCGGTCTGTTCAAAGAAGCGTCGCTGGGTGTCAACCGCACGGTGGCGGCACTTAACGAGATTGTCAATGACATCCAATTCATTGTTTTATCCGCCGGCCAAGGAGATTTTAGTGTCAGGTTGGATCTGGCGGGCAAACAGGGCTATCACAAAATCCTGTCCGAATTACTTAACCAGTTTTCCGATATCACCGAAAAGGGGCTGTTGGATATCATTCGTGTCGCCAATGCCATGGCGCATGGAGACTTGACGGAAACTATCTATAAGGATTATCCCGGTTTGTTTGACCAAACCAAGCAGGCTATCAATACTACCGTGGAAAATCTTAGGAAGTTGATTCTTGAAATCAGGGAAACGATTGAAGCCACCAATACGGCAGCGAAAGAAATTGCGATCGGCAACGAAGATTTATCACAGCGTACCGAAGAGCAAGCGTCCTCTTTGGAAGAAATTGCTGCCAGTATGGAAGAGTTAACCGCCACGGTAAAGAAAAACGCTGACAATGCCCGACACGCCAATCAACTCGGCATTGATTCTTCCAAAGTAGCCAACCAGGGTGGCGAGGTAGTGAGCCAGGTGGTCAGCACCATCAATTCGATCAACGAATCTTCGCACCAGATTGTGGATATCATTTCGGTCATCGACGGCATCGCCTTCCAGACCAATATTCTTGCCTTGAATGCAGCGGTCGAGGCTGCCCGCGCTGGCGAAAAAGGACGCGGTTTTTCCGTGGTAGCTGCGGAAGTACGTAATTTGGCGCAACGTTCCGCGGTGGCGGCGAAGGAAATCAAGGCATTGATCGGTGACTCGGTAGTCAAAGTAGAGAATGGTACCCAGCTGGTCGGCACCGCAACGCACACCATCAGGGAGGTCGTCGCCTCGATTAAGCACCTGACCGACAATATCGCAGCGATCTCGACCGCCTCGGCGGAACAAAGCACCGGTATCGAACAGGTGAATCAAGCGATCTCGCAAATGGATGATGTCACACAACGGAACGCCGCACTGGTGGAGGAAGCGGCTGCCACCGCCGAATCTCTGAGAGACCAGACGCAAAATTTGTCTACTTCAATTGCAGTGTTTAAGATCTCCTCTGGTGGTAATGGTACGAAGAAACCTTCTGCCCTGCTTACCACTTCTGGAAAAACGGAAACATCACACTTCGACAGCGCTATAGCGGCACATATCAAGTGGAAACTTCGGTTAAATCAATTTATCGATGGAACCAGCACCGAAAAACTCGACAGCGCCACCGTGTGCAAGGATAATCTGTGTGTCCTCGGCAAGTGGATCTATGGTGAGGGAGAAAAACACAAAGGTCTTGCCAATTATACCAACCTGGTCACCAAGCATGCCCATTTCCATCGTTGCGCGGGAAGGGTAGTAGAAAAAGTCGAGTCCGGCGACAAAGTGGGGGCGACATCGATATTGAAAGGGGAGTTTTCCGTGGCCGCCAAGGAAACGGTAACGGCGATTATGAACTTGAAGAAAGAGATCTAATCACCTCAAATTGCCATTTTCCTCATGCGGCATTCATTATCCTCGGTATTTCTTTCTAGTCTCGGAACAGGTCTAAGCCCTCGAACGGTTGGCGCCATGGTTTTTCGACCCTGCTGCCTTCGAGGCCATGATCGGCAGAGTGCCACTCCAAGAGCAAAACGTAAAGAGCCGACAATCGCCCCACAAAACCATGGCTTTAAATTGAGAATAACTGTTATCTAATAATTGATTTTTGACATAAAACAAAATTTGTTAAATAATTTTCTTTTGTTCCTTTGCCGACTAAACCAAAAGTAAAGACATGAATGATACCTTTGCCGCCGTCTTGATGGGGTCCGACTCGGACCTACCCACCGTCCAGGGCACGATTGATGTCCTCGACCAACTGCGCATCCCCTGCGAGGTCAAGATCACCTCCGCCCATCGTACCCCCGCCGCTACGGTTGCCTACGTCCAAGACGCTGAGGCTCGGGGTTGCGCTGTTTTTATCTGCGCCGCGGGTCTTGCTGCCCACCTGGCAGGGACAGTGGCGGCCCAAACCATTCGGCCTGTCATCGGTATCCCGATGGAGTCCGGCCCGCTTAACGGCATTGATGCCCTGCTCTCCACCGTGCAGATGCCCGGCGGTATCCCCGTTGCCTGCATGGCCATTGGTCGCGCTGGGGCACGCAATGCTGGCTATCTGGCCGCCCAGATCATCGCGCTCTCCGACCCGGAATTGGCTATCCGGTTACGCGCTGATCGTGAAACCTCTGCCGCGGCAGTATTGTCCAAGGATATCGATCTGCGTCGGGGACGTGGCCAACTCTAGAAAATTATTCACTCTTCCTTGAAAAATTAAGAATTTCCTTATCCGTCCAACATATTTTTATGGTTAATTTTTTGGTTATCTTTTTTATTTTTTATGATTGACGTTACCATCGGGCAATCTTCTCATTAAGCGGGGAGCGACGAGTCAATCACCCCGGGCTAAAGCCCGTGGCTTGTGAAAGCAAGCCCGAGATTGAC
>CAUYUB010000002.1:0-11337 GCA_963575685.1 Gammaproteobacteria bacterium
TTCCAACCAGTTCAAATCGTGGTTAAAGAAACAGGGCTGTTCATTTGAAACGAAGCCCGGAGGTTCAGGTCATTTAATCGTGAGAAAGGGAGATAAAAAGACTGATTTGCCCATGCATGGCAGCGGCAAGGAATTAGGTTCGGGCCTTGTGAATAAAATCATGAAAGAATTGGGATTGAAGTAGGGGCAGGTATGTTGGCGTATCCAGTTGAACTAGAACCAGACGACAATGGCACGATCTTGGTGACTTTTCCGGATATACCGGAAGCGGTTACGTTTGGCGAAGACGAGGAAGATGCGCTAGGACATGCGCTTGATTGCCTCGATACTGTGCTTTGGGCGCGCATCAAAGACCGTGAAGATATTCCACTCCCTTCTCCTCTTGATGGACGTCGTGGAGTGTTCCTTCCCCCCCTCCTAGAAGCCAAAATTAGCCTTTATCGTGCAATGCGTGAACAGGGAGTGCCAAAAGCTGAATTGGCGCGGCGGTTGGGTTGGCATATGCCTCAAGTGGAGAAATTGCTGGACTTTAATTGCACGTTACGCGTGGACCAAATTGAAGCCGCCGCAAGAGTATTGGGAAAACATTTGGAAATACGGATGATGTGATGATGATATCGGATAGACAGCGCGGAACGCGGTAATATGGTAAAAATAAGCCCCGACTGAGGGAATGGTCGGGGCTTTTTCTTTTGTTCAACCATTAACCATTGTGGAGCCAACATTATGTCATTCAACAAATTCATAATACATAATCTAAAGCCTGATATGGATCAGGCCAGGTGGTTAACTTATGGCAGGGGTTGGGGTTTTTTTTTAGAATATCCCCAACCCCTAATAAGTTTATAATACTAACCTGCGCGTTGGTTAGGAGACAGGTACTAATGGCGCTTTGCCGCTCCCCTGTCAGCTCGCAACGAACTTGGGCAGCGCTGGATTCGGCGCGTAGTGGTTGAGGGGTTTACCGATATTGATGGTTCTTACTTGTTCAATTTGGATCTGAGTCTCAAGCGGGCGCAAAACGTGGTTTGTAGTCTATTACGGGAGGTGGCCGACAGCGCTACTGTCGCCCCATCGAGACTCAGGTCGATAACGATCGTCAAATCTTGGATGAATTGCGGACATTGATCGAACCCCAACTTTTGCGGCGCATGAAAACCGATGTAAAGAAGGATCTTCCTCCTAAGATCATTGAACAGTCATGTCGAACATTGCCATTGTCGGAATTTCAGCTCGGACTTTACCGGCGTGTTCAATCAGAATATGTCCAAGCTTGGGAGGGTCAAACAGAAGGCGACGATGAGCAGAAAAATAAGAATGAACCGGAGAAAGAACATGAAGCAAATCCACTGCTCCGCATGATTCATCAACTTCGGCTAATCTGCGCTGACCCTCGGGAACCGGGTCTCAAACCGGATCTTGGCACCAAATCAATGCGTAAGGCCCGCCAGAAATCCCCCAAACTCGGATGGCTCCTGGATCGGCTTGGTGAGATTCATGGGATGGATGAGAAAGCCATCGTTTTTACCGATTTTCGGGATATCCAATTAGGGCTTCAGCACTACATTGAATCAGTGTTCGGAATACGGCCTGCGATTGTGAATGGTTCCACAAAGACCACGAGTAAACGAGGCGGCCACTCACGCCAGTCGATCATTGATGACTTTCAAACCGCACTTGGATTCAATGTTCTGATCCTTGGAACTACCGCTATTGGCTTTGGCGTCAATATTGTTGGTGCCAATCATGTTATCCACTATACGCGTGCTTGGAATCCCGCCAAGGAAGACCAGGCTACCGATCGGGCTTATCGTATCGGACAGACTCGACCGGTGCATGTCTATTACCCTACTGTCACCTCACCTCATTTCGTGACCTTTGAGGCCAAGCTTGATTTGCTGCTCGATTCCAAACGCAATCTTTCGGAAGATATTCTCAACGGGATACCAGGCTTGACTTTGGAGGATTGGGAGGATTTGCAAACCGTGGTGGGCCGTCCAGCCTATACGCCAATGCGGGTTTTACCCAAATACCTGGAACATATTGAGGCGCGGGCTTTTGAGCGCCTATGTCTACGATTGTGGCAACAACAAGGTTATACTGATGTGTACTCCACGCCCACCATCGGTGATGGGGGTGTGGACGTGGTAGCTATTAACCGCGATACTGGACGAGGATGCCTCATCCAGTGCAAGACCTCGGCCCATAATCGCCCGATGGGATGGGATGCCGTCAAAGATGTGGTCACTGGTGCCGCTGCTTATGAATACCGCCACCCGAAGGTCAGCTTTCAAAAGATCGCTGTGACGAATCAACATTTGTCCAACGCCGCCAGCAAGCACAAATTAATGCGGTAGAACTGTTGGCGAGAACTGAACTTATAAAATTATTGGAGAAATACGAGGTAATGTTGTAGTCAATAAATAACCAGTAAAAATACCATGTCATACTATATTTAACCAAAGTTGCCACCTATGATGTCTGAACTTTGATTTGCCTGACTGGCTGATTCCTTTAAGAAAATAAGTCAATTATGCAAATCAAGGTTCAGACATGAATGTCGAGGTCTACCAGGGCCTTATCAACCAACGCCACGGGACCAAGTTCAACATGCCCGTGGTCTATTCTCGACCCTGATGGCGGTGGCCTATGGGAAGTCAGGGAAAGAGGCTGGGTTGGATGGGCAGGTGATTCGGGCTAAGCAGTTGGATGATCTTGCTGGGTAGGCAGCGCGGAGCGCGGTAATGTGGTAGAAATAAGCCCCGGCCGAGGGAATGGTCGGGGCTTTTTTTGTATGACGACCACAGAAAAGAAGAGGACAGTCATGCCAACGATCAGTATGTTTTACGGTATCATCATTCGTATGCTGTTTCTGGACACCAAACAACATAACCTACCTCATATTCATGTTGAGTATCAGGGATTCAAAGCAGTATTTGCTATTCCCAGCGGAGAGTTGATTGAAGGCGAATTGCCCTTGAAGAAGCTTCGTCAAGTGCAAGTATGGATTGATCTACACGAGGAAGAGTTGATGGCGGATTGGGCTCTTGCTGTCAATGGTGAACCTATATTCCGTATTGATCCGCTACGTTAGTTAGGGAGGGCGCGATGCTTCCCGAGGTCGTCGCTGTACAAGTCTTACCAAATCACCATTTGTCTTTGACATTCAATAACGGTGAACACAAACATTTTGATATGTCGCCTTATTTACACTATCCGGTTTTCCAACGATTGCGGAATCCAGGCTTTTTTGGGTTGGCACAAGTCAATTATGGCACGGTCACTTGGCCCGGAGAGATTGATATCGCACCGGAGACGCTTTATCTTGATGGGGTTATTGTCGGGTAGGAAACAACAGGTAGCAGAGGCAAAAGAATAACTGTGAGCAAGATTGAGGTAATGTTTAGCTAAATTGATTAATCATACGTTACGCCTTGACCACATGGAAGCTGCAGCAAAGGCACTGGGAAAACATATAGAGATACGTATGACGTGAGAGGAAGTCTTAATCATCGTTCGCCAGAATATCAAAACGACCGACCAACGCCAGGATAGCGAAAATAAAAAAGTCCCGGCCGAGGGAATGGCCGGGACTTTTTTTGTGTTACAAACGTATGGAATAGAGAATATGCTTCTTATCGCTTGGTGGCTTAACCGCCACGCCGTCCACAAGAAAACTCCGGAACTCGACTGGCTACGCCGTTGGGCCTTGCATTATGGCCTCTTGGGTGGCACGGATTTCCGTGATGCCGAGATGACCGGGGCGGATTTTTCCGGTAGCGACTTGTGGCAAGCTCAATTCACGGGTGCCATTCTGGCCGGAACCCGCTGGCGCGGTGCGAAAAATCTTCACTTCGCCGATACCGATACCTACGACACCCCGCTACAAGCCAAATCGGTGCGCCAACTTCTCGTGAGTGGCATAGGAGAAAATCAGGATTTCTCAGGAAAGGATTTAGGTGGTATGGATTTTTCCGGCATGAAACTCTCCGGGACCAATTTTACTGATGCCGACTTGAGCAAGGCGCGATTTATCGATGCCGATCTCATTGGGGCAAAATTGACACGGACCGTGCTGCTGGATGTGAATTTCAGCAAGGCGAAAATGAGCGGCGTTTACATCGGCCATTGGAATATCGATAAAAATACCCGTTTTGATGGTGTAGACTGCGAATATGTCTATCTGGATGAGGCCGGGAACGAACGCCAACCCGGTACCTGAAGAATCCACGAGATGTTTCACTACTAGAATCAACCCCTGAAGAGTAATGAATACCAACCAGACTATCCTGGTCGTGGGTGGCGGGCATGGGTATTCTTTTGTTCAACCGATGAGGAGTCAGAATTATGTCATTTAGCGAATTCAAAGATATACCGCAAGTTCAACGAAAGTATGGGATAAAATATAAAGAGTCCAATTTTATAGAAGTAAGTGAGTTTGCGGTTCCAGAATCATTCAGGAAAGATTTTGCGTTTAACCTGGAAAATTTTGACGCCTTTTCTTCCGAAGGAGCCAGATGTGAAATTATAATATTCCCCATATTACGAGAGGTGTACCGACCTTATTCTTCAATACTTGCTCTTTGGGTGCAGAAACCAGTATCGTTTGATGACGAGCTAACAGGAACACCTGATTATATTGTTTCAAAAAGATCGGAATATGGGAAGCTATTCTTGGAGTCTCCAATTTTATCTGTGGTAGAGGCAAAAAAGAATGACTTTGAGCAAGGCTGGGGGCAGTGTCTGGCTGAATTGGTTGCCTCTCAAAAGTTAAATAATAGCGAAGCTCCTGTCTACGGCATCGTAACAGATGGAGAAACTTGGAAAATTGGCCTGCTTGAAAATAAAGTTTTCACGAGAAATATAAAGAATTTCACAATAGATGATCTTTCCGAGCTATTTTCATCGCTGAATTTTGTATTTAAGAAAATGGTTGCCGGAATAACAACCAAACCAGTGTGAGAGCAAGAACCGAAGGGTGTACTCGACGGGTTACCCCAATAGCGACCCACTGACCCACTGATTCTCTCCCCAAAATCTTTACAATCATTTGCAATGCAAAGTTTCGCATTGCAGAGAGGAACCACCCCATAGGAGGTAGACGTGATGCCACGCCGTCGTTTCATTGCGCCCACCCGTGAGCAAGTGGACCGGAAACGGTTTGATATGCCTCCCTTTGCAAGTTTTGACAGTAAAAATTTTTGGTTTACGGATGATGCGTGGCCAAATGTCGAGGTGCTGACTAATGCCTTGGATGGCAAAATGCATCCCGTTAGTGGCGCGAGACTCGCATTCGTTGAGCAAACATCTACGCTCCTTCAAGATGGCCTGCATTACGAAGAACGTATTTTTGAACGAGGTCAGATTGCAACCCGCCCCCAAAATTGGCACGACCTTTTCAATGCAGTTGTGTGGTTGCGTTTTATGGAGCTCAAAACGTCATTGAATACAGCGCAAATGCAGGATATCGTCCGTGTAGGTGGGAAAATACGTACTCGGCGACAAAGTGCGTTGACCCAGTTTGATGAAGCCGGTGTAATCGTGACGTTACGTGATTCGAACCTATTACCGCTCTGGGATGCGCACGATTGGCGCGGTCTGTTTTTTCGGGAGGCACAAGCGTGGCGTGATGGGCGTATCCATGCAGAAATATTCGGACATGCACTGCTTGAACATGCCCTGTGGCCGGATATATTTTTGGTGGGTAAGGCCGCGGTGATCGTTGGTGACACCAAACAACCCTCGCAAATTTTGGCGGAAGCAATAGTGAATGGTCACGCACTGAACGATCCTCAAACTTTGCGACCATTACCGCTTTCAGGCATTCCCGGCTGGCATCCACAAACCGAAACTGCCTCGTTTTACCTCAAAGCGCCCTGTTTTCAGCCACTTCGCGCGGGTAGGCAATATCCGCCAGCCATCCGGTGGCCATCAGCATAGAATTTGTAGTTTGTAGGCTCATCCATTTACGACGATGACATTACTCTGGTCGAAATCAAAATCTGTTCATAGTTTCAAACCTGCCTGGATCATTCCTCTGGATCGGCGAGCCAAGCAACGATGCGTTCCAGGCGTGCCAGAGGGTCATCCAATTCCAGCAGGACCTGCTTGAAAGCCAATCCTAGGGGTAGGACTTCGGCGAGGCGACTGCTCACCCAGACGGCATCATCCAGACGCCGCGGACCTGGGTCGTAGACTGCATCCAGTCGGTTGAGCAACTCTTCAAGGCCGCGAACAAGGGCACCATAGGTCTGCTGGGGTAGAAAGACGTTCGGTTCGTAGGGCAACAGTTCCAGCCGGGCAACAACGAGTTGGTCCGACTGTACCCGTTGCTCCCGTATCCGCATCCGCCGTTCTCCCTCCGTGAGTAGGTTGAGCAGTCCATCTGTTCCTTGGTCCCAGTCGCGGATGCGCACCAGTGTTCCGATATCGTGGGGCAGGGCAGCGTGGCCTACCTCGCTGCCGCTACGGATCAGCACCACCCCAAAACCGGTATCCTCGCGCAGACAACGGGCGACCATCTGTAGATAGCGAGGCTCAAAGATACGCAGCCGTAGGGTTCCACCGGGGAAGAGGACACTATGCAGGGGAAAGAGGGGCGTCTCGGTCTCAGGCTCGTTCACAGGTCACCTTGCTCTCCGCAGTCTTTCCTCTGCCCGTCCGCTTTCCCCGATTCTCCCCAGCGCGCCAAAAGTTGATGTTCTACACCGAGCTGGTCGAGGACCCGTGCTACTACGAAATTCACTAGATCCTCAATGGAGGACGGCCAGTGATAAAAGCCTGGGTTCGGGGGCAAGATCACTACACCAAGACGTGCCAGACGTAACATGTTTTCGAGGTGGATGACGGAAAAGGGCGTCTCTCGAGGGACCAAGACCAAACGACGGCCTTCTTTGATGCAGACATCGGCGGCACGTTCAATGAGGTTATCGGAGCTACCCATCGCAATGGCGGACAGTGTCCCCATCGTGCATGGGCACACGACCATTGCCGCCGGAGGGTTGGAACCCGAGGCCAGTGGCGCCGTCCATTCCTGGTGATCGAAGACGCGCAACTGACCCGGTGCGGCGTGGTAGCGCTGTCCTAAGAAGGTTTCCAACGCACGGGATGGTTCGGGAAGCTTGAGGTTGGTTTCCATGGCGAGCACTACCCGAGCCGCCGGCGATACCGTCAGGTAGACAAGTCGCCCCGCTTCGAGTAGGCATTCCAACAGACGGAGACCGTAGGGTGTGCCGGAAGCGCCGGTATAGGCAAGGGCAATGGGTCCAACCGACATGAAGGATACTCTTCGCTCAATTCGGAAAACGAGTGCAACGGTAGCGGCATCCCATTATTGCGTGCCGTACTTTCGGCTATTTCCCGAGTTGGGCATTTTTACTTGATATGGGCAAGGATCCCATCCAACTCGTCCAGACTGTTGTATTGGATGACCAGTCGCCCCTTACCCCGTGCGCCATGGTGAAAGACGACCTGCGCCCCGAGACGTTCCGCAAGATCGTCTTGAAGGCGGCGGATATTGGGGTCAACCGCACGGCCTGACGTGGGTTTTTCCTTGGGAGGCGGTGGAGGGGTAGCTGCCAGGAGATTACGCACCAGTTCTTCGGTCTCCCGTACGGTCAGTTCCTGACCTGCTACCGTATGCGCTGCTTCAAGCTGACGTTCGCGATCCTCCAGGGCGAGTAGGGTACGGGCATGACCCATCTCCATGTCTCCGTTCTCCACCATGGCCCGAACCTCGGGCTGGAGGGCCAGTAGACGCAACAGGTTGCTGACTGCGGCACGGGAGCGACCCACGGCTTGGGCCGCTTCTTCGTGGGTGAGGTTGAACTCTTCCACCAATCGATGAAGGGCAGCGGCTTCTTCCAGGGGATTGAGATTCTCCCGCTGAATATTTTCGATGAGCGAGATGGCGAGCGCCGCGGAATCGGGGACATCCCGCACCACTGCCGGAATCTCGCTCAGGCCCGCCATTTGCGCGGCACGCCAGCGACGTTCCCCCGCGATCAGCTCATAGTGACCGGGCTCCCCCATTGGACGGACCACCACCGGCTGCACTACCCCCTGGGCGCGAATCGAAGCCGCCAGCTCTTCCAGGGTCTCCTGGTGGAGGTCCACGCGTGGCTGATACCGGCCTCGCTGGATGCGCTCCACGGAGATTTGGCACAACGTCGGCCCTGTCGGGGTCTCGATCACCGCTACTGTCGCCATGGCCGCCTCTGCTATCGCTGGTGTCTCGGGCGGCCGCTCTTCGCTCTGCTCGCGATCATTACTTGCCATGCCGAGCAACACATCCAAACCTCGCCCCAGACCTCGCCTCTTCACCGTTCTCGATCTCCGGATTTCACATGCGGTATACACGTTTCAGGAGTGTACCCCTTACCGAGACTTCCCGGAATGCCGACACCAGTGACGGGTACCGTATCGTTGGTTACGGTTACGACGCTGGGATGCCAGCCTCACGACGCGCCACCTCACTGGCGAGTGCCATATAGGCTAAGGATCCACGGGAACCGCGGTCGTACAGCAGCACCGGTTGGCCGTGACTGGGGGCTTCCGCCAAACGCACATTACGGGGAATGATGGTGGTATAAACCTGTTCCCGGAAGTGGGTAAGAAGCTGTACCGAGACCTCGTTGGCGAGGTTGTTGCGCGGGTCGAACATGGTGCGGAGGAGACCGGCAATTCGCAACTTGGGGTTAAGCTTGATGCGGATTTTTTCGATGGTGCTGATCAGGGCGGTGAGCCCCTCCAGGGCGTAGTATTCGCACTGGATCGGGATCAGGGCAGCATGGGCCGCTACCAATGCATTTACCGTCAACATATTGAGAGAAGGCGGGCAGTCCACCAGGATAAAATCGTATTTATCACGTACCTGTGCCAAGGCGAGACGCAGACGTTGTTCCCGCATCTTGGCGTCAAGGAGTTCCACCTCGGCGGCGGTCAGATTGCCATTGGCCGGCAGGAGGACGTAACCTGAATCGGATAGACTCACGGCGACCTCCGAGAGGTGCAGAGTCCCCATCACCACTTCATAACTGGAACCTTTTTCCAGATGGTTTTTGTCCACACCGCTGCCCATCGTAGCGTTACCCTGAGGATCTAGGTCTACCAACAGCACACGGTGCTGGTTGGCCGCCAGAGATGCCGCCAGGTTGACACTGGTAGTGGTCTTACCAACCCCGCCCTTCTGGTTGGTCACCGCGATAATCTTGGCCATTTGGGTAGATTCTGTGCTCGGTCAATTACCCCATCGCCCTGAGGATGGGCAACGGTACTACTTGTTACGATCCCGGCATCCCGTTGGAGATACCAGCACCCTATCCTGAAAGGGTGCCCGAATCGTTCCTATTGGTTTTATTCTACCGGTAATATTATCGGTAATATAAAAGTTTCATGAGGGGATGCCGATGTTCCAAAAAATCTCTCTGTTCGCCGGACTGACCGAAGAAAACCTTGCCGCCCTGCGTACCCATGCCGCGCACAAGAGCTACCCCAGGCATACGGTAGTACTTACCCAGGGTGACGAAACCGACTCCCTCTACATCATCGAGACGGGCAAGGTAAAGATCTATGTCAACGACGAGAATGGGCGGGAGTTTATCCTGGGGACCTTGGAGGAGGAAGATTATTTCGGTGAGCTTGCCTTGCTCGACAAGGGGCCCCGCTCCGCCTCCGTGATGACCCTCGAACCCTGTCGTTTCTGGATCATCACCCGTCAGGATTTTCTGAGCTGGGCCATGGGCCGCCCCGAGGTCTTGATGAACCTCATCCAGTCCCTGGTCAAACGGGTCCGAGGTCTCGACGAAGATATTACCAGTCTTGCCCTCCTGGATGTCTACGGACGGGTCGCCCGGGTGCTGTTGCAGCGTGCCGTGGAAATCGAGAAAAAGCGCATCGTCGACCGCCTCACCCACCAGGAAATTGCAAGCATGGTCGGTGCCTCGCGGGAGATGGTAAGCCGGATCCTAAAAGACCTTAAACAAGGAGGCTACATCGAGACCGATGGTAAGCGTATCATCCTCAAGGAACGCCTCCCTCACAGTTGGTGAGCAAACGATGGTCAACCAATTTATCTACGAAGGAATGTGCCATGACCGAACCACAGCCGACATTGAGCGAAATAGAGATCCGCACGCAATTGGCGGGTTTGCCCCACTGGCGATGGGTGGACAATCATCTGGAGCGCCGCTACACCACCGGAGGTTGGAAAGGAAGCCTGATGGTGGCCAATGCCATCGGCCACCTGGCGGAAGCCGCTTGGCACCACCCTGACCTCTTGGTTACCTACCCGGCCGTGACCGTGTCGCTGTCCACCCACGACGCCGGCGGCATCACCGCAAAAGACTTTGCCCTGGCCCTCCGCATTGAAGCCCTCATCCAATGGCGCCCAGAGGAAGGACCGCTGGAAGGTACACCCGATGGTCCACGTTTTCAGTACGTGCACCACGACTGAAAGAGATAGGAAAGAGATAGGTTAAGTACGATACACGCGAAGATCCCGCCGGCTCCCATTGCAATCGTCCAAGGTTGCATCGCATCATTCCCGCTCTAACCATTTAGACCTCCGGTCCCCGCCGATTTTTCCTAACTTGAAGCGGGGATAAGGGGCTAACCGGGTACTTCCCGTACCGTTTTCCGACCACTTCCCACGAACCCATGGCCGAGGATAGCCCAACTTCCCTGCTTGACCAGATACTCTCCCCCGCCCAACTACGCCTTTTGCCGGAAACGGACCTTCCCGCCTTAGCCATAGAATTACGGCGTTTCCTGATCCAATCCGTAGGACGTACGGGGGGTCACTTGGCGGCAAGTCTGGGGACGGTAGAGCTAACCATTGCCCTGCACTATGTCTTCCAAACCCCCGAAGACCGGTTGGTGTGGGATGTCGGCCATCAGGCCTATATCCACAAGATCCTCACCGGGCGTCGCGCCGCCATGGCGACCTTGCGTCAGAAGGGGGGGCTTGCCGGTTTTCCGCGGCGTGATGAGAGTCCCTACGATACCTTCGGTGTGGGTCACTCCAGCACCTCGCTCAGTGCTGCCTTAGGGATGGCACTGGCTACGGCCGCGGCCGGTCTCCACCGCCAGGTGGTGGCTGTCATCGGTGACGGTGCCATGACCGCGGGGATGGCCTTCGAGGCCCTGAATCACGCGGGTGACTTGGAAGCCGATCTGCTGGTGGTCCTCAATGACAACAATATGTCGATCTCCCCCAATGTCGGGGCGCTCTCCAACTACCTGGCCCGGATCCTCTCCGGGCGTGTCTACTCGACGATGCGCGAGGGCAGCAAACGGGTCCTCTCTCATATCCGCACGCCGGTCTGGGAATTCGCGCGT
>CAUYUB010000003.1:0-11284 GCA_963575685.1 Gammaproteobacteria bacterium
CCTTCGTTACCTGCGCGGCAGCAAAATAATTATTATTACCGACTTGACTTGCTACAATTCTACAGGTGCCAACAGTGACACCAGTCAGCGTGGTTCCGTTCACGGTGCAAATAACGGGAGTTGTTGATGTAAAACTTACCGCTAATCCGGAATTCGCCGTGGCATTTGCCGTCGTGGTTCCCCCTACCACTAACGTATTGGGATTGAGGGTAATCGCGCCAATGCTCTGATTAGTTTTACTGACCGCGATATTCTTGGTTACTTGCGCAGCAGCAAAATAATTATTATTACCGACTTGACTCGCTACGATTCTACAGGTTCCGACAGTAACACCAGTCAGCGTGGTTCCGTTCACTGTACAAATAGAAGACGTTGAGGAAGTGAAACTGACCGCCAATCCGGAACTCGCTCTGGCAATTATTGTCGTGGTTCCACCTAACGACAAAGTGCTAGGATTAAAGGTAATCGCACTGATGGTTTGAGTATTTTGAATGACGGTGTAAGTTTTAACGGATTGATTGTTCGTTTCATCTAATTCGAGTATGGTACAGTCGCTATCCACAAAAGCACGGAGAATCTTATTACCTATCACCCCAGAGGAAAGATTGCTAATCACGAGTGGTCTACTTTCCTGTCCTCCCTCAAGAATACCTACCGGCACGGATTGATTCGCATACGCGCCACACTTTTGAGAATTGGGTTGATTTGCCCAGACAGATAAGATACCTCCATCAGTTGCGGAACTTTCCGTATTTTGGTTCTTAACCGTGACTAAGGCACTAAAAGTTTGGTTGGCTACAGGAAAACTTGGAGTAAGAGAAATATTGGTGACTACAAAATCGCCACGCGCCCCAGCTAGTGAATCAATGGATTGTCCATTGCGTACCAAACGAACAAAACCCGTGACAGTACTTTTATCACCTGATTTTCTGAGTTTCCCATCAGAAAAATCCTCTAGCCAGGCTAGTTTAGGATTTTCCATATCACTAGTGGAAGTCCAATAGCTATTACTTTTGGTTGCCGGAAAATAATTTATATTGATGCTGGGATTTTTGCGAGTGTAATCCACCAGCGATGCCAATTCCTTAATGTTGGGAAGACGCCAATCATTCCGATCAGTCAATCGAAAATTCTTAGCGTTCACCATGGCCTGTGCCCAAGTCATGGAGGAAGCGTTCCCCGTACAAGTACCTTTTTGATAGATTTGTCCTAAGGAGCATTTATTCCATACGAGTTCCGTGGGATGATGAGTTACGGTACCATCGTTATTATCAACAAAGGTATTCGCCCCCCGACCTCCTCGCACCAGACGGATAGTATTATCGACACTGTCCTTACTGTAAGAATTAACCCCTTCATTTTCATATTGAAAATTGACAACCCAGGCACTCGCTGGATCATTTTTCGAGGTAGTTGCCGACCATACTGAGTACCCCGCGACAGTATCGGGAAAATAACTATCATCGATATCTATACCCGTCAGGGAACCAAAATTGAGGATACTTTGCAATTCCTGAACAGTGGGGAGACGCCAGTCATTGGCGCCACAAAGAGTAGCAGCGTTGACGGCAGCGATATAATTCCTGGTATTACAATTATTACCATAAGCGGATAAGGCACCACCACAGGTATCCGAACCAAGCGCGCCGGGATTACCTCCATTAGTAGCACTATTCGAGTTATACCAAGAATATTTCCACCCCTGATCCCGCAATCCCTGATTATTGGTTCGTACTTCCCATATCAGCCCAGTAACATTATCACGGGTACAACCCCAGTCGGTTACGTTATCGCCTAGGACCGCCGCGACATCCAGCTCGTCACCGCTATTTGAGATCTTAGTAAAATCAAAACCTGCCGCCCCGCCACCAATCTTAGTTAACTGACCCATGGCAGCGGCGGCATCCCGCCCATAACGTCCATCCTGACTAGGATATTGTGAGGGATTGCCGGCATTCGTATCGCGACACTCCGTCATTCTTGAACCGTTATAACACCAAGCCTGACCAGTATCGTTCAATTCCCCCAAGGTTGAGGAAATAACGGAGCTGGAGATGGCTAACAGGCTAAGAAAAAGACGTAGCCGCAGTTCAAAATAATGGCTCATAGATAACGTGAGTTGTCATAACACGTTAAATAAAGGAACAAACTGGTTTGCATGGGATACGTACACGAACGATGGGGCAGGATTCATCCCCAGGCCATACGCTTCCGTAACAGTAGCTCGTCAATTGTCGACAATAGGGTATTCACGTTCAACAGTAGACTGTAGACACTGCAAAAAATCGGGCTTAACAAAATCAGGACCCGTCGCTCCCCCATGGTCCGAACCGCGAAAGCGGAGGCATTCATTTCAATGAGCAACAACACCAGGTACCAGGGTAATAACATACCCACGTCACCAACGACAATCAGAAGGCCTGCGAACATCAACAACCCGTAAACATTTACCATTGGCCAAAGAATACTTTCAATAATGAAACTCGCAAGCCACAAAGGAAGCGCCTGGGGAGGGTTGGAGACCGAGTGCCACCGTCGCCAGCTTTTCAACACTGCCTGGAGATTGCCACGTATCCAACGGTAACGCTGGTTAAGAAGGGGAAACAAGCCATCCGGCGCAGTCGTGTAGGAGAGTGCCGCCGGTTCGAATAGGACACGTTTGCCGAACAAAAGCGTGTTTAGGGTGAGATCGCAATCCTCCGCAAAGGTATCGCGTTCCCATGGTCCAGTTACATAGCGAGAACTCGATGCATCCTCTTCGTGCCCAGCCCCCCAGGTACGCCAGATGTCATCCAGGATTGCGCGTCGAAACATGGCCACTGGTCCCGGCGCGATGAGGACGTGGGAGAAACAGCTTTGGGAAAGGCGTGGCATGCCATTCATCATGGCATATTCTAGCGCCTGCATCCGTCCGAGCAGGGTGCCGCGATTACGTACCCGTACTTGGCCACTGACGGCCCCCACTGAAGGGTCTCCCAATACCGCCACCAACCGTTTTACGGCGTTACGCTCCAAAAGTGAATCCGCATCGACGCACAGCACCAAAGGGCCATGCGATTCCCGAAATCCGAGATTGAGCGCCGTGCTCTTACCACCGTTGGGCTTACGTAGAACTCGCACCCGCATCCCCTGATGCTCACCGACATAACGGATAGCAATGGCGAAGGTATCATCGGTCGAGCCATCATCCACCACGATAATCTCTAACGCGGGGTAATTAACTACCAGAATTGCCTCGATAGTCTTGGCAATGCGCGCCTCTTCATTGAAGGCAGGCAAAAGGATCGACACCAGAGGCGTCTCCGTGGCCGTGGGTTGTGGTCGCACGGTATGCGTCCAACCAAAGTAAGCACTTACTATCATGAGCACATAACGGGTCATAGCGAACACATTGAATAGCAGAAATGAGATCCCGAAGGTCACGGCAAATCCAAACGCAAATCCAGACAGCTCCGCGGTCGCCACTTGAAGCTTGTTGAAATAATAAAGTTGCGTGACCCCCAACATTGGGAGCATAAAAAACCCTAGCGCAACAAATATTATTGGGGAGATGGGCATGGACAATTTGAACGATGATTCCGGTGTAGCAAGACGCATGACCATGGCAGTTTCTTGATAGGGTGCAATTTCTTGATAGGTTTAGAATTTAGGGTTTAGGATAACGATAGGGTCAGGAGGATACGTTGCTACGTGGTTCAGCATCACTAAGTTTGGTCAAGGCCACCTCTAAACCGCCATTCCGTTCCTCCCAAGGGATAATCTGCTGTGCCGTTCGGCAGATATTGCGCGGAACCAACCCAACACCCGCCACGTACTCCAGGAATTCATCTGGGTTGCCTCCCCAGTCGATAGTGAAACGGTGGTTGGACGCCCCAGCGAGGGCGCGTCGTTGCAACCACAGGCGGATTTCAGCCCACATGAGGCCAAACACTACGGCGCCCATCAACCACCAACTCCAAGGAATGCCAGACATAGCCAATGGATTCGGCCGCCGAATCACCGCTCGAATTGGTATTGACGCCCCGATAGCCAATTCCCGTAACGCGGCTTCGGGTGGTTCACAGGCGACCTGCAACTCGATGCTACCGTCCGACATAGTCTGTCGATCGATAATGCGACCAAAAAAGGTTGCGTCCATCGTCTCGGGAAGAAGCGCCTGTAGGTCAACGCGAACCCGTTTGTCAACCGGGGGAGATTGATTGGCGGGGACGTGGAGTTTCACCACAATCGAACCTGGTCGGTATAACACCAACAAAGGACGGCTGGCCGTGCGAATACCTGCCGGCGATGGTTCACGAAAACCAACGACCCCATCCATTGGACTGCGTACCTCCAACCCTTCGTCACCGGCGTTGAGCAATTCGTCAAGTTCAGCGATCCGTAGCTCAATTTGACGAATGCGATTTTGGCGCTGCTGTTGCGCACGTAGCTTATCCCGCTCGACCGCCTGTGACGCGGATTGCAAATGTTCACGCGCCTCGGCGGTTTGAGCCTGGAGTTCAGTCAACTCGGTGGCATGCCGCTGCACTTGCTCGTCGTAGGTCTTTCCGTTGGCCACGGATAGATCGCGTAGGCGTTGCTGCTCATGGGTAAGCAGATCGATGCGTTCATGTAGTTCAGTTTGGCGGCTATGCAACAATCCAAATCGCTCCGCACGCCTCACCACCTCATCCGCCGGAAATAACCCTTTCGACTCCGCTCGACTAACAATTTCATAACTGTTGGTCGCGGCCTTAAGACTGATATCATTCTGTTCCAGCTCCCGACGAGTCTTTTGCAGCTCCTTATAGATCTGGGCCTGATCCGAGGATTGCTGCTGAGGTACCCCTCGCACCATTACAGCTCGTGCCTCGGAGAGTTTCTGGGAGCGTTCTTCTAGGCTTTGCAACTGCTCCTTGGCCGTAATCTGGGCGGTGAGCAGCAATGGGTCGATCCGTAAGGCCTCTAGTCGGGAGAACTCCAGTTCTTGGTTCAGCAATGCACGCTGATTCTCGGCCGCCGCTACCTCTTCGGGGCCGGCATCCCGTATCAATTTTAAAATTACTTCACCCTTAGTCACTTGACGATTGCTGTTAGGGTAGCTGGCGAGGAACCCCGTGCGGGCCATTACTGTGAATAAACCGTCGGCCGACAGCCAACCCCTTGCATCCACCAGGGAGGGAACTGCTTGGACCAGCATAATCAACACGAAAATAGTAAGTGCGGTACCCAACGCCCGACGGACGCGGACAGCTCGGGGGTCGATACGGGGCTTGGCGGTACGACGGTGGCGCAGGTGGCGTGCATACAGGGCGCTGCTGATTGCAAAGACCAACAGCCCGCTGCTGCTTCCCAGCAGCACTACCAGCCACAGATTTAATGTCGGCGACACTCTCAGCAGCGTATTTAAGTCAACATCCATTAGAATCGTTATTCTCTGGCGTTGTTGGTGTTGGCGCTATCGCCGCGCAACCGAATCCTTCGGTTGAGATGGCCGCGCATTCCTCACATAAGACCAAAATAGCTCATTTTTCCAAGAGAATAGCGCAATGCATTCACCTCGGAACATGCTAACCTGGGTTAATTACGCATTTTTGTCTTTGCTCATTTTTGGTATAAAAAACCAAGTTGCGTCAAAATTAAGAGACGCCTCAGCCACGTCGTTGACGGCGCACCGTCATGGTGCATCATTCTCTAACTATTGCACATGTTTATCATGCCATATAAAATACGCGATTAGCGCGCAAAATATGACCACTATCGAAACTTTCCATCCCGCGGATACACCAGCCGGAAACCACTTTTTTGAGACTCTATATTATGAGGATTGGCGATGAAAAGCAAGTTGGATTCATTAGTGGGAATTGTCTTAGTACTCATGACTATTCTCTCGGTGAATGAGCCCGCATTTTCAGCAACCCCATCCACGCCAACCACGACCATAATTATTCATTCGACATCTTCTTGGGGAAGGGTGACGGATTCATTGGCGGGCTACACTGGCTCGCTATCGATATGGGTACCGACTGCAATATCCAATGGATGGACCCTGAGATTCCAATCAACTAAGCTAGGTAGACAGATACAAACATCGACCGCCTGGGGCGCAAAGGTTAATTTTGAACAGTCAAGCAATACCTTTGTCATTACCTCGCAACCTTGGAACAACACCGTGCCGAAAAATACGGTATTAACCGTTGGATTTAATGCCCGCGGCGTATTAAATACATCGGCTGATATATCTAAGTGTACTTTCAATGGACTGCCTTGTACGATATCAATAATGAGCACCCAGGCGGCGCAAAAAATCCTCAATAACTTAACCGTGGGATTAGCTACGATTCCTAATCGTAGTTCGAGCGCCCCAGCCGTAACCTCAATCGACACCCCATCAACGATATCCGCCACCTTGGAAATATTATTTTCCGTGGACAATATTTGGGGCGATAGTTATACCGGAAATATCGCGATTAAAAATCTATCCAACCAGACCTTGCCATCTGGCGCCAATGGCTGGAAAGTCATCCTAAAATTTCCAGATGCCGCAACGGCACATAATGTATTCCAAAGTGGCCCGTGGAATTTTCAGATAAGCATCGCTAGTGATGGTACCACAACACTATTGCCCGCGGCATGGGCCGTTGCGTTGCCTCCTGGGGGGGTGGCTTCAAGTGGTTTCAATGGAATGACCCCCACTTTCCTGCGGACCGTAACCAGCGCTAGCCCCTCTCAAACGGTGGCCTTCGCTTCGTCGATTTCTACTGATAATGTTACGCCCGATGCCGCAACGGCAACAGCCAACACATTCTTGTTCAGCCCCTACAAAGATATAAGTATTTCTTTAAATTGGGGTACCAATGTATTATCAAGCGCGATTACAGGCACGCTGCGACCGCTGCTTAACGTTATCCCATCAAAATTACCATCAGTAACCTGGGCATTTGCGAGCGGCGATTGCGGTAGCGAAAAATGGTCTGGAATTCAAGGTGAGAGCATAGCTCAAGCCAATGTGCGCACCTTCACTAACGCCAATGTGAACTATGTAATTTCAACTGGCGGCGCGATGAATGTATTTACCTGCACGAGCGTCGCGGGAATGAAGACCTTTATTAATCGTTATACCTCCAAGAACTTGGTGGGGATCGATTTTGATATCGAGAGAGGTCAAACGCAAGAACAAATCGCGAGCTTGGTGCGGCAGGTGGGCGCAGTTCAAGCGTTATATCCCAATCTGCGCTTTAGCTTTACCATCGCCACGGTTGGTTCGTCCAACGGTAAGGCTATCTCGAATCCTTATGGTGACCTAACCGTAACGGGTAATCATGTTATACAAGCAATACAACAGCAAGGTTTGATTAATTATACAATCAACCTGATGACCATGGATTACGGCATACCGGGCCCCTCCGTATGCGTAGTTGACAATGGAACTTGCGATATGGGAAAAACCGCAATCCAGGCCGCAAAAAACCTGAAAGCAAAATATGGTATACCCTATAACAAAATAGAACTAACCCCCATGATCGGCATGAATGATATCACTAACGAAATTTTTATGGTAAAAGATATTGATACCATAAGCGCGTGGGCGCTTAGTAATAAATTAGCGGGCATTCATTTCTGGTCGTTTGATCGGGATATGCCTTGCACGCGGATGACCGCATCCCCAACCTGTAGTTCGGTATCCAGCGTAGCCGCTTTAGGCTACACGAACCGGTTTATCTCGGATCTTGGATTGTAACCCGCGTAATACCCAAAAAATAAAAGAATTACTCCTTCTCCTATAGGTAAAAGTTAATGACCATGGCACTAACCACCAAGACTGACACCACCCTTGTTCTGAACAATGGTAATATTTCGCAACCGCTTAAAATAGGGCAGGCCAATATTTTCAAGGTTAGGCCCGGAGAACACTATCGCGTTATCAAGCATCAGGATGGGACGGAGCAGCTTTTGGATGATGTCATTGCTAAAAGATTAGGCGATGATTTACAGCTCAATTATTCTGACGGTACTCAAGTTATCCTGAAAGATTACTATACCGAATGCAAAGAATCATCTTGCGACATCACCATGCCGAGCCAGGAAGGAAACGAATACAAAATCAGTGGAGAAGTCGGCACAGGCAATGTGTTGGATGATGGTTCAACGCTGGTATACGCGCATGGTGACCGCAATACTTTAGTCGGCATGACACAGGATGGCACCACGCTATGCACCATATTGTCCAATATGGAGGGATCCCAGATCGTATATCCAACTCCCGCCCCGCTCGGCGTCGAGCATATAAATCTTCCCATCATGATTGGCGGCGTGGTTGCCCTTGCCGCCGCCGCGATCGGGAGCAGCAGTGGCGATAGTGATTCCTCGGCGAACAAGCACACCATCATCTCTGGATCGGTGGTCGCGGGGCCGGTAATTGCTGGTAATGGCTTGACCGTAAATCTCTATGAAGCGGACGGCACCACCTTACTTGGAAGCGGACCACTCAGCGACACAGGCACGTTCACTATTGATGTCGGTAACTATACTGGCGTGGTCATCGCTAAGTTACAGGACAAGGATGGTGGTAATGACTATATCGACGAAGCGACCGGAAGGGGACATTCCCTCACCGCCAACATGATGGCGGTTGGCGTAGCCGTTACCAGCACGCTCACCCTCAATATCAATATCCTGACTACCATTGCCGCCCAAAAGATCGGCGCGGTATTTGATAGCACCAGTACCAGGGAAATCACCAGCGACGCGGCTTCCCAAACCAATGACGCGGTCGCACATGCCTTTGGCCTAACCGATCTCACTGGCACCAGCGTCGTCACTACTGTCGATAATACTGGTGCCCCCAATGCCGATTACACCCCAGACACGTTAACTGCCGCTGAACGATATGGAGCCATCCTAGCCGCTTTATCCGGAGTGGATCTTGCCAATGGCGGCAACACACAGACCACGATTGATAGACTGACCAACGGGTTGACCGTTACTGGCAATATCGGAACACTCAATACCTCCGCGCTGGAAAACATCATTGAAGGCGCGAAAACGGCATCCACTACCACCAATGGCTCCGATGACACCAATTTGACCGCCATCGTCTCGGAGTTAACGAGTCAGATCAGTTCGTCGATTAAGATTAACCACATTGCCATCGACGATATTCTTGGCGAAAGCGAGCGCAATTCAATTATTAGTGGCACCACCATCACGGGCGCTACGGTTACCTTGAGTATTGGCGGCAATACTCGAGATGCCATCGTCAACGGCACTACCTGGCAGTACACCCTCACGAATGACGATATCAGCGCCATGGGTGAAGGCGGCGATATCGTCAGTGCAACCGCCACCCTCGCAAATGGTGGCACGGCAACCGCCACACGCCCCATTTTCGTCGATACCGTGGCGCCGACGCTCACGATTAACAGCAATGTCGATGCACTGAAAGCGGGCGACACCGCTACCATCACCTTTGCCTTCAGTGAAACGCCGGTAGGTTTTACAACCAATGATGTCACGGTCAGTAATGGTACATTGAGTAACCTCGCGGCCACTTCCGACCCGAAAGTCTACACCGCCATCTTCACCCCGAACGTGGGCTTGGCCTCGGAGAATGCAAGTATCACCGTGGACTCAGCGACCTATACCGATGCTGCCGGAAACAGCGGCAACGCAGGGACCACACCTAGTATCAGTATTGATACCCTCGCCCCCACCCTAGCCATCACCAGCAACGCGAGCGCGGTGAAGACAGGCGAAACAGCAACGATCACGTTTACCTTCAGCGAAATCCCGACGGGCCTCACAGCGGGTGATGTGACCACCGCTAATGGAACATTGAGCGATTTCGCGGTCACCTCCAACCCAAAGGTCTACACCGCGATTTTCACCCCGAGTACGAACCTCGCCTCGGGGAATGCCAGCATCACGATAGACTCGGGGGCTTACACCGACGCCATTGGCAATAACGGTGGCGCGGGGACCACACCTATCATCAGTATCGATACCGTGGCGCCAACCCTCACCATCACCAGCGACGTCAACGCGGTGAAGGTTGGCGAAACAGCGACGATCACGTTTACCTTCAGCGAGATCCCGACGGGTTTCACGGCGGGTGATGTGACCACCGCTAACGGAACATTGAGCGATTTCGCGGTCACCTCCAACCCAAAGGTCTACACCGCAACCTTCACTCCAACGGCTGACCTAGCCTCGGGGAACGCTAGCATCACGGTAGATTCGGGGACCTACACCGACGTAGCCGGTAACAACGGCGGCGCAGGCGCCACATCTAGCATCAACATCGACACCATAGCCCCAACCCTCGCCATCACCAGCAATGTCGACGCGCTAAAAATAGGCGAGACCGCTACCATCACCTTTACATTCAGTGAAACGCCGGCTGACTTCACGATTGATGATGTCTCGACCAACAACGGTACCATGAGCAATCTGGCGGTTACCTCCGATCCAAGGGTCTACACCGCCACCTTCACGCCAACCGATGGCGTGGCCTCGGGCAGTGCTGGTATCACCGTAGCCTCCGGGTCTTATACCGATGTTGCCGGAAATAACGGCGGTGCGGGCGCTACCCCCGGCATCACTATCGATACCCTCGCACCCGGCGCGCCAACTATTCACCTGATTGCCGGTGACGATGTCATCAACGCCAGTGAACAGACTACTACCCTCACCGGCACCGCCGAAGCCAGCGCCAGCGTTGCCCTCATGCTGGGTACCGGCAACGTCCATACCATTACCGCCGATAGTAATGGCCATTGGAGTTATACCCTGGCTGCGACCGATATCGCCGCGATGGGACAGGGCACCGAGACTCTCACCGTCACGCAAACCGATACCGACGGCAATACCAGCAACGCCGGCACTCGAACCATCCGTATCGATACCACCGTTGCCGCACCCACCATTACTCTCGTTGCCAGCGACGACACCATTAACGCCAGTGAACAGACCACCACCCTCACCGGTACTGCCGAAGCTGGCGCCAGCGTTGCTTTGACGCTGGGCGCCGATAACGTTCATACCGTAACCGCTGACGACAGCGGTCACTGGAGTTACACCCTAGTTGCGGCCGACATCACCGCGATGGGCCAAGGCGCCGAGACCCTCAGCGCCACGCAAACGGATGTTGCTGGTAATGCCAGTACTGCTGATACCCACGCCATCAACGTCGATACTATCGTTGCCGCTCCAACCATCAACCTCATTGCCAGCAATGATGTCATCAACGCTAGTGAACAGACCACCACCATCACCGGCACCGCCGAGGACGGCGCGAGCGTTGCCC
>CAUYUB010000004.1:0-11205 GCA_963575685.1 Gammaproteobacteria bacterium
TCGCCGCTCTCTCCGCTGTTGTTGTTCGCTTCGCTGTGTCTGGGTCTGCTCGGATTGGTGATGACACCGCGTCAGGAGGACCCCCAGATCTCGGTACCCATGATTGATGTCTTCGTGGCCTACCCCGGCGCCTCGTCGTCCCAGGTTTCGACGCTCGCCATTGAGCCGCTGGAACGCATCATGAGCGAGATTACCGGCATCAAGCACGTGTACTCCGCTTCGATGCGTGGTCAGGGGATGGTGACCGTGGAATTTGACGTGGGGCAGCCACTGGGTCCGTCAATCGTTAAGGTCCACGACAAACTCCAGTCGAATCTCAACCGTATCCCACCGGGAGTAGCGATGCCCTTGGTCAAACCCAAGGGTGTAGATGACGTACCCGTGGTCACGCTCACCCTGTGGTCGCGAGACGTTGACGACAGTGCCCTCCGTATCCTTGCTTTGGATGTACTCCAGAGCCTCAAGGAGGTACCGAACACCGGTTGGAATGAGGTGATCGGCGGTCGTCACGCCGAGATCCGGGTCGAGGTTCGACCCGAACGTCTGTCGGGTTTCGGTATCAGTCTTGACCAAGTAGCCCAGACCATTCGTAGTGCCAATGCCGAACAGAGTGCGGGCTCCTCCGAAACCGGCGGTACCCGCTATTCGGTCACGACCGGGGCCTTCTTGCGGGGGGCGGAGGATATCAAGCGCCTTGTGGTCGGGATGCGTAATTCGATGCCGATCTATATGAGCGACGTGGCTCAAGTCTTTGATGGTCCGCAGGAAACCTCGCAGATGGTGGCCCATTACACTGGGGTTGGTCGGGCCGAAAACACGATTGAGGCCAATGGTGCGGCAGCGGTTACTATCGCCATTGCCAAAAAAGAGGGCAGCAACGGCGTTACCGTTGCCAATGCCTTGCTCGAACGCCTGACCAACCTGCGTAGCCATCTTATCCCCGCCAATGTTCAGGTCGAGGTGACCCGTAATTACGGCGACACCGCCAATGAGAAGGTCAACGACCTGCTTAAAAAGCTGTTTATCGCCACCGGCGCGGTTACTTTCCTGGTGCTGTTCGCTTTGGGGATTCGTCCGTCGGTGGTGGTCACCATCGTTATCCCAGTGGTGATCCTGCTCACCGTCTTCGGTGCCCTGATGACTGGCTACAGCATCAACCGAGTCAGTCTGTTTGCCCTAATCTTCTCCATCGGTATCCTGGTGGATGATGCCATTGTGGTCGTGGAAAACATCTATCGACGCTGGCTGGAGGAGGGGGAAAACGATACCGATACGGCGGTCGATGCGGTACGGGAGGTAGGCAATCCTACGATCCTCGCTACCTTTACGGTGGTGGCGGCACTGCTGCCGATGGGGTTCGTAAGCGGCATGATGGGCCCTTATATGCGGCCGATCCCGGTCTTGGGTTCGATTGCCATGGTGTTTTCGCTGTTTGCAGCCTTTATGTTCACCCCATGGCTGGTCATGCGCATCAAGCCTTCGTTGGCCTCCCTACGCAGGGCGGAGAAACGCGAACACCGGGAAAAGGAGATTGTCGGTCGCTACTATCGCGCTTTGATGATGCCCCTGATTGAGAATCGCTTTTTGGGGTGGGCTACCCTTGTTTCTATTATCGTAGTGTGGTTCCTTTCCGTATCGATGTTCTATTTCAGTGCCGTGCCGGTGAAGATGCTGCCCTACGATAATAAGTCAGAGTTCGATGTTATCTTCGATATGCCGGATGGTACGGCGCTGCCCAATACCGCCAATGCCGCCCGACAGATGGTGGAGGCATTACGTAAGATCCCCGAGGTAACTGCGCTGCAAAGCTATGTCGGTATTGCTTCGCCATTCAATTTTAATGGCTTAGTACGCCACTATTACTTGCGCGATAAATCCTGGCAAGCGGATATTCAGGTTCAGCTTACTCCCAAGAAGGCGCGGCATCGTAAGAGCCATGAGATTGCCGTTGAGGCCCGCAACTTACTGGAACCTATCGCCAAGGCGGCGGGGGCGAGTCTGACGGTGGCAGAGGTCCCACCCGGTCCTCCGGTATTGCAATCCATCGTTGCCGAGATCTATGGTCCTGATGAGCAGACCCGTCGGCGTTTTGCGACCGACCTCACCAAAATCTTCGCCAAGGCGGAACGTCCCACCCCCGGTGAGATGCGAGTCGTGGACGTCGATAATTATCTGATCAAGTCCCATGAGGTCTACCGCTTTGAGGTAGATACCGAGAAGGCGGTACGCCGCGGTATCTCCGTGGATACCATCAACCGCAACCTAGCCATGGCCATGGGCGGGGAAAAGCTGGGTGACGTCAAACGCGGCAAGTCGTTGGAACCCACCTATATCACCATCCAAATCCCCCTGTCTGCCCGTTCCCAGATTGCCCACCTTGGCGATCTCCCCATTCCCTCTACGAATGGGACGGTGATGCCGTTGGCGGAACTCGGGCGTTTCGTCCCGATTCCAGAAGATGATGTCATCTACCACAAGGACCTGCGTGCCAATGAGTACGTGGTGGGGGACTTGGTGGGGCGCCTGGGGGCACCCATCTATGGCATGTTCGCCATCCAGGATCTCCTGAACGACTATACCTCTCCAGATGGCGTTAAGGGGCCGAGCGGCACCTACATCGGTCCCCCTAAAACCTCCGACAAGACCAGCTTCGAGTGGACCGGGGAGTGGACGGTCACCTATGAGACCTTCCGCGACATGGGGATTGCCTTCGGTGCTGCGCTCGTCCTCATCTATATTCTGGTGGTGTGGGAGTTCGGCAACTTCACCCTGCCTGCGATCATCATGGCGCCGATTCCGCTTACCCTGATCGGCATCGTACCGGGGCACTGGTTCATGGGGGCAGAATTTACCGCCACTTCCATGATTGGGTTTATTGCCCTTGCCGGCATTATCGTGCGTAACTCCATTTTGTTGGTGGATTTTGCCAAACACCAAGTGCTCGCGGGAATGGATCTGCGTGAGGCGGTGATTCTGGCCTCCGAGACCAGGATGCGCCCCATTGTGATTACGGCATTGGCGTTGGTTGCTGGTTCCTTCGTAATCCTCTTCGATCCTATCTTCCAGGGGATGGCGGTTTCGCTACTCTTCGGTGTGCTGGTCTCGACCCTGCTTACTTTGGTAGTAATTCCGCTGGGTTGTACCAGTGCCGCCGATTCCTTTGAATATCACTTCCCGGCTACGGAGGATATCGTTCCGCCGTTGCCACCAGCACCACCAGTGCCACCGAAGAAATCGCCCATTCCGGCCGCTCCATCCCAGGTGACGCCGATCGTGCCGGTTTCCGAGGTAGCTGCTGCCTCTTCGCAAGAAGTGGCTATCGTCGGAGCTACGGAATCGACTGCACCTACGGAATCGACTGCACCGCTCTCTCCAATTTCCTCAGCATCACCTACCGTTGAATTGGTACCGATGCGAGAGACTGGGGTAGAGCCGATGGTGGGTGTCCCGCGTCCCTTTCTTCGGCCTACTTTGCCGTCATTTGAAGCAACCGAGGCACCGAGTCTGCCGGGAGAAACCGCTAGCGCGTTATTTCCTGTCGAGGGGGTAGCCGGTTTACCACGTCCCCATATTGAGATTAAACCCCGGTCGCAGGGAGTCATATCCATCTCTCCGGCAGATTCGGTCACTCAGGTGTCTGCTGGCGCCGATATCGTGCAGGAAAATTCTGTCTCCCTAAAGGAGCCGTCTCCCGAACCGGTTATCCGTCCTGAACCCTTTGGACGGGCGGTACCTCGGCCTTTAGCGACGATTGCAGAACGTAGCGCCGAACCGAAGATGGCGTTACCGTCGGAGCCTCCATCCGATCCGATGTCAGTGGTGGTGGTCAGTGACATACAATCGAATTTCTCTACGGGTACGTTACCATTCCCACCCTTAGAGGCCGCTACGGAACCGGAAGCGAGCGACGAATCGGCCTCTTGCCCCATCGCGGCAGAAGAGACCTTCATTCCTAAAATGGAAAGAACTATCATCATCGGACGTTATAAGGAACGTAGCGGCGCAAAGCGCCGTGGTATCCGCCTGAAATCTACCCCCCCCCCGGTCAGCGGCTAAAGTCCGCCGTCCATCACCAAGGAGGCAATGAGGAAGATGAGCATCCCGTCTCGATTATTGTGTATCGCTGGGGGTACTCTCGTAGTGCTCTCTGCGTCAGTCAATGCCCAGCCTTACTCGCCCTATTCACCGTATTCCACACCTTATCGTCCCTATTCCTATCCTTATCCCATGCCTTATTGGCAGGGTCGGGGAGCGTGGTTACCATCCCAGAATGGCGTCTATGCGCCGTCACCGGACAATGGGAATTCTCTACCAGGACCGTACTTCCGAGGAGGTTCACCCAATCCAGGTAATTGGGATTATCCACCGGGGCGACCGGGTGGTTATCCGGGGATGTGGGGCCCTCCCAATCCCTATACCGGGGGGTACGGAGCCGTTCCTTGGACGGTACCTCAGTGGGGTGCGCCCCCTTCGCCTTTTGGCTATTCGATACCCTATTCCTATCCTGGGTTCTCGCGTGGTTTTTCGCCGGCCCAATCTCACCCATCCAATCTGTGTCATTAGGAATTAGGCCCAGGTTTCAAACTCGTCTCCGGCACTGCCCCTAAGAGGACAAGACCATGAAATGCCATATCCGCCTGCTGACCGTGGTGTTGGTGGGCTTGAGCGGTGCCACGGCGAGCAGCGCCGCGGAGTACGGCGGTGGCCCGTGGTCGCCGTCGGGTTATGGACCTTCCGATGGGAGGGGGTCTGGGTCGGGTTATTCCCAAAACCGGGATACCGCCGCTTGGGGGGGGGGCCTACGATGCTCCTTCCTCACCTCCGGGCTCTGCCACTACCGGTTCCGATTCGTGGGGTCGAAGTGGTGGGGCGGGCTACTATGGCTATGGCCCAAATTATGGTGCCGGGTCGAGTTATGGCGGAGGACCGGGTTATCGAGGGCCTGGTTATGGTGGTGGATCGGGGTATGGTCCAACCTATGGTGGTGGTTCTTACTATGGTGGAGGGCCGAGTTACCACTGGGGTAGCCGTGGTGGGTCAGGATTCGGAACCGAACCAGGTTATGGCGGGAGAGGGGGATATTATGGTCCGCCTCCTGGGGGAGGGGAGTCGGATGGCGGGAGTCCAAATTACGGTTCCAACTACGGCGGTGCTGGTTTTGGTTATGATGAACGGATGCCGCCGAGTGGTCGCTATGATCGAGGCAACCGCGGTTATGATGCCGCGCGAGGTGCTCCCGGCGGTTCGTCTCCCTGGGAAGAAGAGGGGCGTAACTACGGATCTTCACCCAACTATCCGGAAGGGAAAGGTATCTACGGTGAGGGTAATTATGGAAACAGTAGGCCATCCGGTGCGGAACGCTATGGATCGGGTCCTTCTTCCGGAGGGAGCAGCTACGGTGGGGGGCAGCAGGGAAGGAATAGTTTCGGTTCTGAGCCTCCCGAAGGTTCTTCCGATAGCAGTGGTTATTCTCCCTGGAGCCTTCCCGGAGAATCGGGAAACGGACTGATTCCTTCTCCCGCGGGTGGGCCTCCCGCCGGCACTACCACTACCGACAAAGATTCGGGAAAACCTAGTGGAGAGGGGAGGACAAAATAGTTTTTTTGCGCATATTGGGAATCAAGTGAAAATGGCGGCGGCATATACACTCGGTGTGCGCCACGGTTTTGGTTTTTTCCTGATATCAATGATTACCGGAAAACAGGTGAAATATCATGGTACGCAGGGGTACTATCTGGGGAGTTGCCCTGGTGCTCGGCCTGATCGTGGCGACGGGTTCCGGAGAATTGGATGCGGCCCCTTATGGTTGGTTTCCATCTCCTTGGGAGAGTTGGTGGTCCGATGGTCCATGGGCATGGGGTATGCCAGGTTATCGGGACTATTCTGGGGGGCGCCGTTGGGGAGATGGATACGATGACTATCCCGGGAGAGGGGATTATCGAGACTCCTATCGTGGGAATGGCTATTACGGTGACTACTATCCGGAGGGTAGTCGTTGGGAAGGGGCTGACGCTTGGCGTTATGGTGGTCGTGGTTATGACCGTAGGCCGAGAGACTCTTATGGTGAGGATTGGGGACGCCGTAATTATGGTTATGAACCACCACCGGTCGGTTCCCGTGGTTATGGCTATGACTCCCCACCAGAGAATGATCGTGGCGATTATGGCCAGGAAATTCCCTATCGTGAGCGGAAATATGGTGCCCCCTCGTCGGGATACGGCGATAATCCGTGGGATAACCCTCGAACCGGAAACCAGTGGGAAAATTCAGGACGGTCAGGTGGAGATGCTTGGGGTGGTACGGCGGAACGGTCATGGGGCGATCCACCGAGCACGCCCAACCCGTCGACAAGAGACAATAAATCGGACTCCTGGGGATCTACCCCGTGGGGGCGCTGAGGGTTAATCCGGCATGACCGAGAGATTTCTAATGATGTTTAGTGGCTGACTGGGAGCAAAAACAAAATGAATAAATTTTTGTTGCTGTGTGTATTGGGCGTTGCGGGGTTGTGGTCGCCGGTGAGTCAAGCGGTAGGGCCTGAGTTTTCTGCGGACGTGGTGGCCATCAACCTCAAGGACCAGACTGAACACGCTATCGGCAAACTCTATGTGAGCAATTTCCGCCAGCGCAAAGAAATGGCCGTACCGGACAAACGTGCTACTGAGGAGTATGGCCAGACCGTGGTCCAGATTGTGAATCCTCAACGCCAAGCGATGTGGCAGGTTTTTCCCGACAAACACAAATATTGGGAATGGACCGGTAAGATCCCCACGGAACAAGCTCCGTTGCCGGGCGATAGCCATCATTTTTGCGCCCAGGGTAAAGGCATTTCCTGCTCTAAGTTGACTACCGAACCACTCGGTAGCCGCATGGCCGATAAATGGGAGTTGAGTGTTACCAAGGATGGGAAGAAGAATATGCAGAGTCTGGTTTGGATTGACCCGAAGCTCGGGATGCCCATTCGCGAAGAGGTCCCTGGAGTGGGTGCCATGGAGCTACGGAATATCAAAGAGGGGACCCAGCCTGACAGCCTGTTTGAGATACCGACCGGCTTCCAGAAGACTGAACCGCCGCAGGGGCATGTTCCAGGTGGTTCACAGGTGCCACAGGGTGGGGTGGCGCCACAAGGTATGGCGCCCCGCTGAAGCAATTTTCCCTTTGCAAAAATCCGGTAGCGACCTGCTGCCGGATAATTTGTTTAGCCGTGAAGACCCAGTGGAATTGCTATGTTTCGACCTTTGTTCTGGTCCTGATGGTTACTGCGCCTCCTGTCTTTGGGGAACGTCCATGGTGGGATGATGGGAAACCATCGTACCCACCGACCTCTCCAAAATCTCCCCCACCTGCCAATGGTCATTCTCTCTGGTGGGAAAACGTTGAACCTTCTTATCCATCGTCCCCCCCCTCCCAACCTCCTGCCGGCCGTTCACGTTGGTGGGAAAACGCCGAGCCCTCTACTCCCTCTTCACCTTCCGGTTTACCAACACCATCGGACCAAGGATATGTTCCTTGGCGTAATCCAAAAAATGAGATGTGGGGTATGTTCCTCTTCGGGGGGTCTCCCAACGCGATGGAGCGTTGGTCGGACCGGATGGAACACTGGGGAGATCGCATGGAGCGATGGGCTGACCGCTGGCAAGTGAATCTGCCCCGAAACCCTTCCATGCCCTCGATGCCTTCTAATCCCTCGAATTCTCAGAATTATCCGAATACTCCCAGGGAGGGTTACGAACCTTGGACGGATCCCTGGTTGATGCCGTGGTTGGAACGTTGGGGCGCTTGGTCACCAGATATCCCCCCGTATTAGTTAGCCTAAACACTAAAATGGCCGCTGATTGCCCGTTGATAGAGGTCTGCATAATGGCGGGCACTCTCGGTCCAACTGTAATCCGCGGCCATAGCCACTTCCCTCATCCGTTGCCATGCACCATAGTCGTTGTAATACAGATGCAATGCCCGAGTGAGGACCGCGATTAGGGCGGAAGAGGTTGGGGTATCGAAGATAAAACCAGTAGCACGCCTGGTGGCGATGTTTTCGGGGGTAGCGTCTACCACCGTGTCCGCCAGTCCTCCTGTGCGACGTACCACCGGCAGGGTGCCATAGCGCAAGCTATAGAGTTGGTTGAGTCCACAGGGCTCGAAACGGGAAGGCATCACGAAGGCATCGGCGCCGGCCTCAATAAGGTGGGCAAGGTCTTCGTCATAGCCTACCTGTACCGCGACCTGGGTAGGGAAACGCGTCGCCAAGTCACGCAATCCCTGTTCGAAAGATTTTTCCCCCGAGCCCAATACAACGACCTGTACGGGGTGGTGGAGCAGATCGGGTAATCCTGAAAGCACCAGGTCGAATCCCTTCTGTTCTACCAGCCGTCCGATGAATCCCAGCAATAGCACCTTAGGGCGTACTGGCAATACCATCCGCCGTTGTAAGGCCGCTTTGTTCGCCGCCTTTCCGGAAAAATCAGTGGAACTGTAGCGGTAGGGGAGACGGGTATCGTTCTGCGGGTCCCAATAGGTGTAGTTGGCACCGTTGAGAATGCCCACCAACCGCTCGGCACGGGCCGTGAGCAGCCCTTCTAGCCCGTAGCCGAAGGCTGGGGTGCGGATCTCTCGGGCATAGGTGGGGCTCACCGCAGTCAGCAAGTCAGCGTAGACCAGCCCGCCCTTGATGAAGGAGACATGGTTGTAAAACTCGATGCCTTCTGGGGACCACAGGGACATAGGTAGGCCCAAGTCGACGAAGGTACCCCAGGAGAATAGTCCCTGGTAAGAGAGGTTATGGAGGGTAAATACGGTTTTCGGGCGGTATCCCTTCATAGCGAGCAATGCCGGGACCAGACCTGTCTGCCAATCATTGCAATGCACGACTTCGGGGATCCAACCCAGCCCTGCCCGCCCCTCGGCCAGTGCGACCACTGCCCGTGAAAAGAGGGTGAAACGGTGGGGATTATCGGGCCAATCCCCCTTGTCATTGCCGTAGAGGCCGCCAAGGCGATCGAAATAGATCGGGCAGTCCACCAGGTATAGAGGTACATCGGTACCCGGTAACGTACCTTCCAGGAGTCGTACCGGAGTTGCGGCGTCGGGCAAATCAAGCAACCGCACTAGAGTCAGACGTTCACAATGGGCCAAGGCTTCGGGATAGGCCGGTAGTATCAGACGGACATCGTGGCCCAGGCTACGCAAGGCGGGGGGTAGAGCCCCGGATACGTCGGCAAGTCCGCCGGTCTTTGCTAGGGGGTGGACTTCACTGGTGGCAAATAGAACCGTTGTCATCGTGGATGAATGGAAGTAGAAATGAAAAGGGAAGCGACGAGGGCAGCGGTTGAACTGAAAAACAGCAAAACCGTAACGAAAATCGCGCAATGCGGCACAAGATTTATACCCGTTTTTCGCACAGGGGAGTCAGCAGGGTATTGATACGCTCAGCGGCGGCAGAAAATTCCTCGATCGGTACCGGCCGGGAAAAATAGAACCCTTGCACGCAACGACACTGCATTTTCCGTAGCAGCCCCAGTTGCTCTCGGTTTTCCACCCCCTCCGCAACGACATGCATCCCTAGGGTGCGCGCCATGACGATAATGGCTTCGACAAGAGCATGGTCTTCGGTATCGCTGCCCATCTCGCGGACAAAAGATTTATCCACTTTGATGGTGTCTACTGGGAATCGCTTCAAATAGGAGAGGGAAGAATAGCCGGTACCGAAATCATCCAGGTAGATGCAAAAACCGAGTTCGCGTACTGCACCCAACCATTCTTGCGCGCGGCGCACGTCCGACAGGAGTACCCCCTCGGTGAGTTCCACCATCAATCGTGAAGAATCGATACCATGGCGTCGGACGGCATCGGCCAAGATCGCCGGTGGTAGGCCATCGGGGATCTGGCGTCCGGAAATATTGATCGAGAGGTAATAATCTTTCCTTTCTTTTTTCCACTCGGCCAACTGTTGGCAGGCGGTTTCCAACCCCCAACGGCCAATATCAATGATGAGACCGGTCTCTTCCGCCAACGGAATGAAGGCATCGGGGGGGACTAAACCCCTTTCAGGATGACGCCAACGAATGAGAGCCTCGGCACCAACCAAACGGTTGGTGGTGATATCGATGATGGGCTGATAGAAGAGTTTGAATTCATCCCGTTGTAAGGCCAACTGCATGTCGATTTCCAGCGTCCGACGCTGTTCGGCAGCTTCGGCCATGCCCCGATCAAAGAAACTGAAACGGTTGCCGCCGTTGGAACGGGCATGATCGAGGGCCAGTTCGGCATTGCGTAACAGAAAAGGCATGTTATGCCCGTCATTCGGGTAGATCGTGATACCAATGCTGGCGCCGAGTTTGATCGGGGTCGCTTCGATATCGTAATGCCGTTCGAGGACTCGAATCAGGCGCTTACCGATACGGGCAGCGGATTCTGCACTGCTAACCCCCGAGAGGATGAGTGCGAACTCGTCGCCCCCTAGTCGGGCGACGGTATCGGTTGGTTTCAGGTGGTTGCGGAGTCGCTCACTGACTATTTTCAATACCTCATCCCCGACTGGCAGACCCAATGCCTCATTGATGCGTTTGAAACCGTCCAAGTCGATGTGCATCAAAGTAAAACCGGCATCCTCACTGGTTTCACTGCGGCGGATAGCCATCTGGAGGATTTGTTCGAAGCCCGGGCGGTTGGCCGCACCGGTCAGGGGATCGGTAACCGCCTGCATCTTGGCCAGATCTTCCGCCTGCCTGCGCTCGGTGATATCGCTGACTAAACCCTGAACCCGACTCCCTCCGATTGGGCTAATGACCACATTTAACCAACGAATAGCACCATCAACTAATCTCAATTCCAAATCGTCGACGCAGAGACAATTGTTGTCGATACAATTCACAATCAGTTCTATCGGACGGTCAGGGCGAATCCAGGAGAGATTACTCAGTTGGTGCGTAGTCAGTTCCGTATTATCCGGTAATTCGAGGAGCCGTGCCAATGCGGGATTTGCCGATTCGATCCGGCTTTCACGGTCGGCGATGAAAATGCCGGTTTCAGCGTTGTCAAAAATGGCGCGATACTTCTTTTCATCCATTTCGCGGTGCAAACGTAACTGTCGTTCATCTTCCAGCGAGGTGACCAAGCGATCGGCCAAGGAATTGATGTCGTCCGCCAGCCGACCGACTTCGGTGTGGGTGTGACCCTTCGGCAATGGCAAGCGGTCGCCGGCGGCGG
>CAUYUB010000005.1:0-10965 GCA_963575685.1 Gammaproteobacteria bacterium
GCTAACTGCTTTATTTTAAAGTAGTTAACAATATTCATGGTTAAGTTCTATTTCTGGGCAGTAACGTATGAAGCGTGATCCCGCGAGTTGACACGGAGCTTCCATTTCCACATCATATACGATGAGGATGCGTCTCCGCAAAATACGTAATAGCCAACACGGAGGTAGTGCCGGATTACGCCGTGATAAAAGATGCACTCTCCGCTGGTGTGGATATCCTAGGCGCACAGTTGATTTACAGTACCAAACTCGTTATCCGTTGGCAACTCATGAAACAAGAAAAAACCGCCGCGGGGGAACTGTGACGGCTTTTTCGATTGGTTGTTGGGAGGCACAATCCCGTTACGATAAGGAGATTGGTATGTAATTTCAATCCTTCCAAAAATGGCCGCCTGATAGATCTTTAAATGCCTAACACATCGCTAGGACAGTCCCAACATACGAAAGGCTGCGATTGCTGATGATGAACGACGGTAAAATGCTCTGGACGCGATACGGTTTTATTCTTTTAGTGCTACTCTACAGCGATTGGGAGTTAGTGTAACGTATCGGACAACGCTCGTTCCAACACTGCCGGTAAATGCTCCTATGAGTTTCTAGGCTTGATTCACTCTCTTGGATTTCCATAACGGTGCGGAAATGGCCAAAATACTTATCGTTGACGACAATAGAATGTTTCGCGTTATGCTTGAGCTTTTGTTAGTTAAAGATAATCACGAGGTTATTGTTGCAGTTGATGGCAAAGACGCCCTGGAAAAGTTTATCAAAGAAAAGCCAAGCTTAATTATTAGTGATATTTTTATGGATGAAATGGATGGTCTTGAGTTGATTTCCGAAATCAAGAGTCATAACAATGAGGTACGTATCATTGCGATGTCTGCCGGGATTGTCGGCGAACAGAGCGATTTCCATTTATCAACCGCCGAATTAATTGGCGCGCATGCCGTCTTGAAAAAGCCGTTTTCTTCTCAAGAGTTAAAAGAGGCAATTTCAGTTGCGATGAACCCAAAGACCACAAAGATTACCAAAAATAATCGCGGACCGCGACCATAAGAAATCCAACCATAGGTAGAACTGAGTAATGCTGAGTACCTCACCACCCCTATTAGCGGGGCTGAATGCTTCGGAGCTGTTGAATTTATTGGCCGACGGGGCTTACATCACCGATCTGGATCGTAGGATTCTATTTTGGAATGCGGCGGCCGAGCGTATCACCGGGTGGCGGGCGGAGGATGTGGTAGGTCGGCATTGCCGTGACAATATTCTGGTACATGTAGATAAGGATGGCCACCCATTGTGCGGCCAGGAGTATTGTCCGCTGTATCGCAGTATTATCACCGGACAACCGAGCGCGGTACCGTTGTTGGTATTTTCGCAGCACAAAAGTCGTTCCCGGACTCCCGTGGAGGTCATGGTTTCGCCAGTTCGCAATCACGCAGGCGAAGTCATCGGCAGTATTGAAGTTTTCCGTGACTTAACGGAATACATGCATGACCAATTGCGCGCTAAACGGATTCAAACGATGGCGGTGAGCTGTTCGTTGCCGACGGATAGCCGGGTGGAATTCGAGACGCGCTATCAACCCCGAGATATCGTCGGTGGTGATTTCTACCGTATCGAATGCCTCGACGCGGACCATTACGCACTTTTTGTAGCCGATGCCATCGGACACGGCGTGTCGGCCGCACTGAACACTATACAATTATGGTCGTTGTGGAATGATCACCGGGCCGAATTGCACTCACCGGCCCATTTTATCGAAACGCTCAATAATCGGTTGCACGCCCTGGTGCAAGGGGAGGGATTTTTTGGTACTGCTGTTTACGCTACCTACAACGCTGCCACCGGAACATTGACCTGTGTCCGGGCCGGACATCCGCCACCGCTACTCTTTCATTCCGGTGGGGCCAGTAAGTCAATAGGCGGCCGCAATCCATCGCTAGGGATGTTCCCGAACAGCCATTACAAGGACACGGTGGTGCAGCTCGAACCGCACGATGCATTGTTATTGTTCACCGATGGTGCCACGGAAGTGACCGACGGTGACAACCACGTCTTGGGCGTGGACGGATTGCAGCAGCTTGCGCGCGTACAATCCGGTGACCCTGCCGATTGCCGACTGGATCTGCTCGAAAAGCAGCTGCTGCAATTCAGCAATCATATCCATTTGCCGGATGATTTAACCCTCGTCAAGCTGCGTCGGCTACATTGACCATTGACCTGAGGTAGCCATTAAGGAAACGTCCAGAAATTAAAAAATATACAGGAGGTTGGAATGAAAAATCTCATCATGGCAAAGGAAAGACCTGATCCCGATCTCCCGTTTTATATCCTATTGTTTTAAAAAACCTCCATTGCCTCGAAGCCAGATATTCAGATCGGCGGGGGAATGGAAGTCCAGCAGAGCGTCGCCTAGATCCCCCAGAGCCTCGGAAGACAGCATGCGGATGCGTGCTTCCTGCTCTCCGGTGGGTGTACCCAGACGGCGACGGATCAAGCGCAGAATCACATTCAACTCACCTTCCGTGCGTCCCTCCTGACGTCCCTCCTGACGTCCCTCTTGGCGTCCCTCGCTGAAAACATCTTGGTAGAAACGGGTACTCTTCAGATCGGTCGTGGGCAAGTGCAACATTTTCTGTATCTCCTCTCGGGAGAGCTTCGGTAGTTTGTAGACAAGGATAGTCTCGATTAGGTCGAGGATATCATAGTGTCGAGGTGGGTTTTGTTCCTGCGTTATCTCCACCAACGTGCGAGCTTCATCGGAGGCATCCTCCTGGTTGAGGACCACCAGTCGTGCCAAACGAACGCCCAGGCTGAGGTCAGCGCACTGCTGCGGATCCAGCAGGAGTAGGTCTTCGAGATAGACGCGGTGCAGTATGCCAGCCCGAAGTAATCCCTCAAAGGGAGCGATAGCCCCCGAGTCGGTGGCGCGATCGGGAAAGACCACAACCGCCGTCCATGGTCGGTTCACCTGGTGACGATAGAGGTAGAGAAAGATCGATGCCAGCCACCGGGAATAGAAGGTGTCGTCGGTATAGAACTGGGCCTCGGTGAAAAGCAGTGGCAAATCGCTCTGTTCTTCAGTAGGGAGCAGGATGCCATCAAGGCGAAAGGCGGTCTGTTTGACCTCCTCCGCGTGGAGGCGATACGTTCCCTCTTCGGGTACGGGCAGGCCGGCCAACTCGAAAGCGGTCGCAGGTCGTTCCTGAAAGATGCGGTAGAACAGGGGATCGGTGTTCACAACGGGGGTCCTGCCGATTTTCAATGGGGAGGCATAGGGATACGCGATCTGGTCTGCGTATGGTTAATCTTCGCCCTGCCGTATTCAACTTACAATACTGACATACTGACGAGAACTTGAATAACCTGGAACACTCATGAATGAGTGATCTTTCTGGATGATAACCAGACGATAAATTAATCAGCGGAAGGTAGAAATTATCGAAATAGGGGTATCGGGATAGATTGTTCGGTGTAAACTTACCGACGGTTTGATTGACGACTTCTGTTTTTTGGCAACCTACCGTTCTTTCCCTCCCGGAGTTACCCTCCGATGAACGAGTCTCTGCCTGCCGTCAACCGTATTGCCGATACCGCTGTTGACGCCTCTATCGATATCGCCGCCTACTTTCCGCTATACCGCCCCTCTCCACCCAATGCACTGAAGTTTGACCCAGGCGCGGCTCCAATTCCGGTGGTTCGGACCGGACCTGCCGCTGTTTTGATGACGGACATCGTAGGGTTTACTCCCCTCACTGAACGACTGGCTCGCCAAGGTGCCTTGGGGGCGGAAGGAATCGGCACGTTAATCAACCAATTCTTCAGTACGCTGACCGAATTGGTTCATATCCATGGCGGTGATGTCGCCACCTTTGCGGGCGATGGCCTGGTCGCGGTGTGGCCGGCAGGCGAGGAGAACCTTGCCACGGTGGTACTACGCGCTACCCAGTGCGCCATGGCGGTTCGCTCTACCTTGGACGGCTATCCCACGGATGCGGGCAATTTGCGTCTGCACACGGCGTTGGGGGGCGGAGAGCTGGCGGTATTGCGCCTCGGTGGACGGCAAGGACGCTGGCGTCTGCTCTACACCGGTCCCGCCCTGGTCCAAGCGGCAGCAGCCAATCGTCGCGCCGGCGCGGGAGAGGTGGTGCTGTCCCGGGAGGCTTGGGACTTGGTTCAGGACCAGGTCAAGGGATATCTGGATGGTGAGGTCGCTTGGCTCGACGATATGGGTCATTCCGTAGCGTCTTGTCCACTGGTGGTCCCATCTCTGAGTGAGATGGAGGCTGCGTTTCTCTCCCACTGTCTCATCGGTCCGGTCGCTGCCTGGGGTGATCAAACCCACTGGTTGGCCGAACTGCGTACCGTTACCGCTCTGTTCGTGGGCTTGCCGCCCTATCCCGATGCGGACGCACTGCCCACCGCCCAGGCCGCAACCGAACGTCTGCAACAGGCCGTGGATTCTCTGGAGGGCGACCTCCTCGACCTCCTGGCGGACGATCGGGGCACTACCGCGGTCGTTGCTTTTGGTCTGCCGCCCCACGCCCACGAAGACGACGCCTTGCGTGCCGTCCAAGCCGCCTTGGCGTGTCGGGAGGCCCTGGCCGCCCTGAAAATCAAGACACCAGTCGGGATCGCCACCGGACGGGTGTTCTGCGGGGTCATCGGCGGAAAGGGGCGACGTACCTACACCCTGCTTGGGGATACCGTGAACGTGGCGGCACGTCTGCGTCAGGGCGGTACTGCCGAGGTCCTGTGCGATACCGCCACGCAGGCGGCGTTGGGCGGGCGGATCTGTTGCGAAGCCCTGCCGTCGATCCAAGTACGCGGCCACCAAGCCCCGGTGGCGGTCTGGCGGCCGGAAGGTCGGCGCAGACGGCGCACCCCCGCCCGGGACAATCCCTTGGTGGGACGTGCGAGTGAACTGTGTTGGATTGAGGCGGCACTGGAAACCCTGCACCGCGAGGGACGCGGGGCGGTCGTCGTGATCGAGGGTGAGGCCGGTATCGGCAAATCGCGGTTGGTTGGCCGATTCATGGAACAGGCACGGGAACGGCGGTTGTCGGTGCTCTTCGGCGCGGCGGATGCCATCGATCGAGGTACCGCCTATTTTCCCTGGCGCGGGGTTTTGACTACGCTGCTTGGTCTTGATTCGATCCAAGACGACCCTGCTGCCCAGTCCGTCCGCATCCTGGCTGGATTGCCGAACGAGTTGCAACCCGCCGCGCCTTTGCTGGCGGCGATACTCCCCCTGGACCTGCCGGACACTCCCCATACCCGTCCCATGATTGGTGAAGTCCGCGCCGTCAATACTCGCGCCCTGCTCATCGCCCTCCTGGTTCGACACATTCAAACCCATGGTCCTACGGTTCTCGTTTTGGAAGACGTGCATTGGTTGGACTCCGCCTCCTGGGCCGTGACCCTTCAGGTCGTCCATGAGGTGCCGGGACTGCTGCTGGCCGCGACCGCTCGCCCACCCAGCGAACCAGTCGAGGAATATCGTCGGCTCCTGGCGTTGGCGGTAGAAGATACTCTCCGGCTGGAGGGCTTGCCCCGCGCCGATGCCATTGCCCTGGCCTGTCGCTGTCTGGGGGTCGAGAGTCTGCCGCCGGTGATTGCCGACCTCATCGACGACAAGGCCCGTGGTCACCCCTTCTTCACCGAGGAACTGGTCTACGCCTTGCGCGATGCCGGAGTGATCCGGATCGAAGCGGGACAGGTGCATATCAACCCGCGCACAACCACCGGCACTGAACCGGCCATCAGCGATCTCCATGCCCTTGGTCTACCTGATACCCTCCAGGGGTTAGTCACCAGTCGCATCGATCGCCTCTCGCCGGGCCAGCAGCTCGCCCTCAAAGTGGCGAGTGTCATCGGCCGTGCCTTTGCCTACAGTCTGTTGTGCGACATCTATCCGGTAACCCCGGAGCGTCACCACCTCTCCGATTATCTGGATACCCTGCGTCGCTTGGACCTCACCACCCTCCACCAACCAGCGCCGGGGTTGGCCTACGTCTTCAAGCACCTCATTACCCAGGAAGTCGCCTACAACCTGTTGCTCTATGCCCAACGCCGCGAACTCCACGCTGCCGTCGCACGCTGGTACGAACAGACCTGGAGCGCCGATTTCTCCGTTCCTTACCAGATACTTGCCCATCACTGGCGGGCTGCCGAGGTCTATCCCAAGGCGGTGGATTACCTGGAACAAGCGGCGGAACAGGCCCAAGTCCGCCACGCCAATCGGGAGGCAGTGGATTTTTACCATCAGGCCATGGCCTTGGTAGGGCAGGGCGGGCACGACTTGGTCGAACCCTTGCGTTGGGCGCGTTGGCGGATTGGCCAAGCGATGGCGTGGTGGGGGCTGGGACAGCTCGACGAATGTCGTAGCGGGCTGAAAGAAGGTCTGTCTGCCTTAGATCTGCCTGTACCGGAGAGCCGCGTCGGTTTGTTGGCAGGTGCCGCTCGCCAAATGGCCCGCCAAGGAGTACGTCGGCTCCGGCGGTCGCATTGGTTGCGCCGCCCCTCTTCCGCCGCGGGCGAGTCCGACGAGCAGGCGCGGCTTCTGATGAACGCCTACGAACACCTGAGCCAATGGGCCTATTTCGCCCATGCGCCCGAGACCCTGCTCTACGCAGTATTACATGCCACCGATGTAGCCGAAGACAGTGGCACCATCACCGACCGCGCCCGTAGCTATGCCGCACTGGCGGTGGTCGCCAGCTTGATCCCGTCGGTAACGTGGCTGGCCAGGAGCTATGCCCGCAAGGCACGGGAGGCCCTTGCCGGCGTGGAGGATGTTCACCACCGGGCGCATGTCCTCAAACTCCTATGTATTTGCGACCTCAAGGACGGGCACTGGGGACGTACGGCTACGGCCCTCACGGAGGTGATGGAGATTGCATTACGTCTCGGTGATGGCCGGCTGCGCGATGAGAACCTCGCCCAGCATTTCGAGTCGGCCTATTTCCAAGGTGACTATACGGGGGGTCTCGATCGGGCCGAAGAGTTACTGCGTTTGGCCCGAGTGCGCGGAGATGTTCAGGCCCAGACCTGGGCGTTATGCGGGGTGACGATGAATCACTTGCGTCAGGGCAATATAGCCGCTGCCGCCGAGGCGGTCCGCGTCGTTCGCGCATTGCCCCGGAAGGAAGTTCAAATCCTTGAAGAGATATGGGGTACCGGCTTGGCGGCGCTGGTCGCGCTACGTCGCGAGGAATGGTCCGTAGCCCTGGCAGAGGTGCGGAGGCTGGATACGGCACTCGGAAATCCCGCTTCGGCTACTTCTCTGGGAGCACTGGAAGCCTACGCCGGAGCGGCCGAGGTCAGTCTCGCGTTGTGGGCGCGACGTTTGGGAAATCGTGCCCTACACGCATGCGCACGTCGTGCCTGTCGGCGCTTGGCCGCGTTCGCCCGACGTTTTCCCATTGCTACCCCACGGGCATGGTTGTGGGAGGGACGGCGCTTACAGCTTGCCGAGCGGAGCTACGCCGCACGTCGTGCGTTGGAGACGGGTCTGGTTGCAGCGAGGAAGCTGACCATGCCTTACGAAGAGGCTCTCGCCCATGCCCTGCTTGCCCGGCTTCCCTCTTCAGAAGAAGAATGCGAATCCCATCGGTCTCGTGCTGCTACGTTGTTCGAGCGGCTAGGGTGTGTGGTGGAATTGGCGGAGGTGCGGGCGGAGGGGAGGAAAATGCTTTGATGCTGGTCTACTGTCTAAGGTTACAATGCCATATTCAAAACGTCGTTGACAGAGGTGCGCTATGCAGTTGACGCTTGATATCCCAGAAAAATATTTTTTTCTCAATCACCTGCGGAACTTGTGCATTTGCTGAAGCTAAATACCGCGATTGACCTTTACAGGCGAGGAAGGTTCTCGTTGGGTGCGGCTATTGAATTCATCGGCAATATGGACCGTTACGAGTTTCTGTATGAATGCAGAAAGCGAGGTATTGAGCCGCAAACGTATAAAAATATGGAAGAATTACAGTCTGAAATCGATATGCTGGCCAAGGAGTTGGCGTGATTGTCGTCGCGGATGCATGTTCCCCCTAGAGATTCCCGATAATATCGCTTGGCGTGCCGGAAAAACCTAAGACCAAATTGAGCAGCCCTTCCCAGGGATCGCCGAAAAGACTGCCCTTGATGCGGCGATCCACCTGCGCTGCCCGACGCAGTAACCCCTCACTTCTCCGTGCCCCAAGACGACGTAGTGCTCGTATCATGAGGGGCCGACGTCGCTCCCATACTCCAGACAGGGCCTGTTCTGCACTGACCCCGCGTTCCAGTTCCACGGTGAGTCCTGCCAAAATGCGCAATTCCCGGGTCAAGGCCCACAGGATAATCGGCAATTCCATCCCTTCCCCGCGTAACCCGGTAAGGATCCGCACTGCACGGGCCTGATCTCCCGCCAGACAGGCATCGGACAGGGCGTAGACATCGAAACGAGCACTGTCGACTACCGCTGATTCCACGGCGTCCGCATTCACTGGCCCAGTGCCCCGTAGCAGACGCAATTTTTCGATTTCCTGCGCCCCTGCTAAAAGATTTCCCTCCACCCGTTCCGCCAAGAGTCGAGCCGCTTCGGCATCGGGAAGGAGGCCGCGGGAACGCATCCGTGCCGCTACCCAACCCGGTAGCGCACCACTTTCCACCGTTCGGACCATTACCCAGACCCCCGCGCGGTTCAGGCTCGTCACCCAGGCGGCTTTCTGGATAGTTGTGTCCAGATATGGGCAAAAGATCAGGATCACCGTGTCAGGCGGCGGACGAGATGCCAAGGCGATCAATGTCTTCCCTCCCTCTGTCCCAGGTCTGACGGTAGGCAGGCGTATTTCCAGCAAACGGCGTGTCGCGAACAGCGACAAATTTGCGCTGGACTGAGTCAACAGTCCCCAATCGAAACCGTGGATGGCATGAAACACCTCGCGTTCCGTACAACCGGATTGGCGGGCGGCAGCACGCACGCGATCTCCCGCCTCTTCCACCAGCAGGGTCTCATTGCCGGAGAATAGGTAAATTGGTGCCAGACGTTCGGCGAGGTGGCGATCGAGTTGTTCTGGGGGCAGTCGCATAATAATTCAGCGGTGGTCCAATGCCGACTCAACCGTGGATATGGAAAACATGCGCTGACCTAATGAGACAGGAGGCCTTTGCGATCCAGGATAGTGACAACTTGCGCCAAAATTTGGCGTGAAGCGTCATACACCATCTCTTGGCGCAGCAGTGATTCCTCATTACCCTTGCCTAGGATCTGGGTAGTATCGGCGAAAGAGTAATCGCGGGTGAAATTCAATGATTGGGGAGGAGCGAGGGGGGTACCGGTCGGATCAGTGAGTTGGAACCCCACAACGTAGATCAGTTCATATTCCTGCACCAAAAGCTGGCGAGAGATGGACAAGGGCCAGCGTTGGTAGTCTTCGTAGGTCAGCTGCAATACCACCTGCGCCTGGTCACGAGCCGCTACGACCTTTCCTCCCGAACTACGCAAGACACGCACGAGTTCCGAGCGTACTCCCACCCCGTGGTTATCGCCATCAATATACATCGGTGGCAGACCCTCAGCGCCAGCACCACGAAGGTGGAAGTCGCAACCGGTCATTGCCACGGTAATGGTGAGCCAGATGAATCCGATTGCGAACTTCATTACGGATCCCCAATATGTCAACTGACCATGTAAAAGAATCCTAGATTCTTGTTGTGGCCGATTATCCAACACTATGAAAACTGACAAAAGGTCTTGTCCTTTGCCTCCAATCGCGAGGGGGCGCCACTACGTAAATAGCTATCCACTGCGCGGGCACATTCACGCCCTTCAGAAATTGCCCACACGACCAATGATTGACCGCGCCGGCTGTCCCCTGCCGTGAATACGCCTTCACGAGAGGTTTTATAATCCGATTCGTTTGCCTTGACGTTGCCACGAGCATCCTTGTCTACCCCGAGTTGTTCCAGCAGCCATTTAGGGTCAGCATAGAGAAAGCCCATTGCCAGGAAGACCAGATCCGCCTGGAGGACGAACTCGCTACCGGGGATTTCGTGATATTTGAACTTCGTAGGGTCTTCCCAATCGAGTCGGATGCATTTTATGCCGACGAGATTACCGGCAGCGTCTTTGAGAAACTCCTTGGAATTGATCGACCAATCGCGTTCACAACCTTCTTCCTGCGAGGACGATACGCTGAGCATCCGCGGTCCCGGATGGACTGGCCACGCGGTCTCTTCGGTACGCCCGGTTGGGGGCTTGGGAAGCAATTCGATTTGGGTCACGCTCGCGGCACCCTGACGGATAGAGGTGCCGACGCAATCCGAGCCGGTATCCCCGCCACCGATAACGACGACGTGTTTACCCTTAGCGTCGATTAGATCGGCATCCGGGATTTGGTCCCCCAATACCCGTTGGGTGTTTTGGGTAAGAAAATCCATCGCGAAATAGACACCCTTTGCCGTGCGGCCTGGAATAGGCAGATCGCGGGGAATGGTGGCGCCGGTAGCAATAATCACTGCGTGATGGTCTTGCAGGATGGCATCGGCAGGAAGATCGATACCAACCTGGGTCTTGGTTTTGAAGGTTACCCCCTCCGCCGCCATCAGGTCGATCCGACGCTGAACAATCTTCTTGTCGAGTTTGAAATTCGGGATGCCATACATCAACAACCCGCCGATCCGATCCGCCCGTTCATAGACAGTGACCTGATGCCCTGCCTTATTTAATTGGTCGGCAGCGGCAAGCCCCGCTGGACCGGAACCGATCACGGCAACCTGTTTACCCGTACGGGTAGTGGGCGGATTCGGTGTAATCCAACCCGCCTCAAAGGCGTTCTCGATGATCGCGAGTTCAATGGTCTTGATCGCCACCATCGGCTTGATGAGACCGAGCACACAACCCGACTCACACGGGGCAGGGCAGATCTTCCCGGTAAATTCCGGGAAATTATTTGTGGACAACAGCGTTTGCAGCGCGGCCTC
>CAUYUB010000006.1:0-10811 GCA_963575685.1 Gammaproteobacteria bacterium
TCAGCGGGTGCGTGATGTGCAGCCGGGAGAAGCGATATTCGTGACGGCCGATGGCGAATTTCATGCCCGCCAGTGCGCAGACCATCCTACGATTACGCCTTGTATCTTCGAATATGTCTACTTTGCCCGCCCGGATTCGATCATTGATGGAATTTCGGTGTACAAGGCACGATTGCGGATGGGGGTTAATCTCGCCCACAAGATCCTACGGACGCGTCCCCGGCATGACATTGATGTCGTGATCCCTATTCCCGATACCAGTCGCACTTCGGCATTACAGCTTGCCTATGAGTTGCGGGTAGTGTATCGGGAAGGTTTTATCAAGAACCGCTATATTGGGCGTACTTTTATTATGCCTGGGCAGCAGGAACGCCGACGTTCGGTGCGCCAGAAACTGAACGCGATTGATCTGGAGTTCCGCGACAAGAATGTCCTGTTGGTGGACGATTCGATTGTGCGCGGCACGAACTCCGCCCAGATCATCCAGATGGCACGAGATGCCGGCGCACGTAATGTTTATTTTGCCTCCGCGGCACCACCGGTACGCTATCCCAATGTCTACGGCATCGATATGCCCTCTTCCGAGGAGTTGGTCGCCTACGGGCGTACCGAAGAGGAAGTAGCGACGCTAATCGGGGCCGACTGGTTGATCTATCAGGACCTCGAAGATCTCGTCTCTTCCGTGAGTAAGGGTAATCCCACCAAGAAAACCAAAGCCACCACCATAATCACCCCGCGCGCTACGCCAAAGAGCATCCCCAGCAGGCGATCGGTACCTCCCATATCGGCCAACGATATCACCGTGACCAAAATATAATTCAAGAGCGCCATGGCCAAAAGCATCAAGAAAAACAAGACCGCGAAAGCCGCAACTTTTCGCATGGACTCAAGGGTGATGTAATTCTGGAACAGTGGCGCAATCCGGTCACTGAACATAAAAGCTACCATCAAGGACGCACCCAACGCTACCAGAGACAACACCTCTCGTACAAAGCCGCGCTGTAAACCAATGAGGGTGGAAAGTATGATGAAACCCAAAATGCCGTAGTCAAGCCAGTTCATTGAATTTATCCGCTAAGGGTACGGCAACACTTGGCCGGGCAAATGAGCATCCCGCTCCAGACGGGCACGCAGGGTATCTACCTCCGCGCGTTCCGTACTCGGACCCACCCGCACCCGCCACCGCTTGTTGGTACCATCATAGAGGCTCTCCAGAAAGGCCGGGAAACCCTTGCTCCGCAGACTATCGCGGAGGGCACGGGCGTTTTCTTCGCGGTTAAGGCTGGCAATCTGGACCACCCAGGCACTGGCGGGACTGGCATGAGAAGGTGATGATGATGAATGTACCGGCGGATAGCTGGACTCCGGCGGACGGACTACCGGTGCCAAAGGGGTCACCGGTGGCGATTCTACCCGACGCGTCTCTACCGGCGGGCGCGTCGTCTCCGGTGGGGCATAATGAGCAATCTCGTGGGTGGGCTGCTTAGCCGGAACGGGGTGCGGGGTTGCCGGTGTGATGGCCGGATGTTGAGACTTAGCCAGCGCAGTGTTCGCTGATTTCCCCGCCGTCTCGGGCACGGCTTTTCCTTCCGTGGTCGCGCCTTGGGTCAAAATTCGGGCAGCGGAAGCGGAATCAGCCAATTGTAGATGTCCACTGCGGCGTATTACGTGCGTATATACTTTATGTTCGGGACCATAATAAATCAGTTCCTGAAGCTCCTTCTGGGAACCCGCCTTGATCCACAGACTACGCCCGCTCTGGAGGGTCTCTAAGGTCTTGACCGACGGACCCAATTTGAGTAGCGCCCGCACCTGATCACTTCCCACATCCGCCTTGGCGAACGCACTATAAAGGGAAGTACCTGCCTTGATCTCGGCGGTATAAACACCAGACCGGGAAGAAGGTGGCGATGGTAGGGGGGAAGGCTGCGCTTCCGCGGCAACAGGAGGTGGCTCTGGAACGGTAGGCCCCGAAACGGCCGGAGGAGGCGACGCAGGCGGAGCCGCTACCACGGGAGCCTCCGGCACCGCTGCCGGTGGTGGTGTAACGACCGCTTGGTGTTCCTCTTCCTCCGACTTGAAAAAGTGCCACTGGGGTCGGGCCGGGATGTTGGTCTTTTCCAAACGGGTACCCGGACCGGGGCGCATATCCAGCCACAAGGGAAAGAAGACCACCCCCAGTGCGACAAGCACGGTGGCCCCGACTAAGCGATGTTTGAGTCTATTGTCCTCCACTGCCACCTCAGGGCTGCAGGCCCAATGCAGAAAAACGCAAGTATAGAGTGTCTCTACGGACCACTACCACGGTGTCGTTCAGAAACGGCGAACTATCCAAGCGCTACAAATACGCCATAGGGGAATGTAATCGTCCGCTTCTCCCCGGAATCCTCTGGGAAAATGGACGATTACGCGTGAGTAATCCGAGGTTATTTCCGACGGGTCGTACTAATACACCATCACGGCAATTCCTGCATGGATCAACAAGGTCACCGTCACCCCCATAACGATGGATCGGGCAATAGCATAGTTCACCGCGATCACGGAATCTTTCCGGGAAAACCCGGCCCGGATTGCCAACCACGAGCCGCAGGCCCCACTCAACAAGACTTTTACCACTACCCAAAAGAGGTTTCGCCAGGTTGCCGCTGGGTCACGCAAGATTACGTGAAAGAAATTTTCCTGCCACAATTCAAAGGGCTGTTCGTGGAAGAGAAGTTGCCAAGTCTTGAATGAGGTCCATCCCGCCACCACCAGCGAGGCCCCAACCAACACCAGCGCACCAACCACGGTATTAATCAATATCGCCGCGGTAAGATAACGCCGCCCAGGGATGTGAAGATTGCGCATGGCCAAAAACTGGGCAGAGAGGACACGGTTTCCTACATCTGCGGTAATGATGGCATTATTGCGCGCCACCAGGAGGATACACGTAATCAGCGGCACCCCAATGTAACCTTCGACAAAACCGAGACCGGCCAGAGATTCATCATGGATAAAGGAGCGGATCGCATCACCCAACAACTCGTAGTTGAAACCAAACCACAGCGTGACGAAACCTACAATGGCGGCCCCGGAAAAGATATAGAGCAACATCAAAGGGGAGCCCCAAAGGATCCAAAAGTACTCGTGGAGGTAGCGAAAGAACCAGCGCTGGGGATGGTGTGGCTTCATGCGCCGGCGCCAACGGGCGGGAATATCCGATGCCCTCGGCGCAGATACCGCGGTTGGCGACGGAATAACTATCCCCTCTTCTTCAACCTCTCCCACGGCCAGCAGTGCCTCATCGACCGCATCCCGATCCAGCGGAAGGGGTCGGAGCGTACGAGTCCGGCTATCCAACAGGTAAACGGCATCTGCCAGGGGCAAGATATCATCGACATGGTGGGCCACAATCAGCGCTGGACGGCCCATGCGCCGACACAGGTCGTGAATCAGTACACCGAGACGTTGGGCGGTGGCCGGATCGAGACCGGAGTTGGGCTCATCAAACAGCAACAGCGGTCGGTTGGCCAAGAGGGTTCGTGCGATAGCCAAACGCTGGCGTTGCCCGCCACTGGAAGAAGCAATGGTCTGGTGAGGTTCAATATCGGCAAGCAGGTCCAGCAAATATTCCATCAAAGCGGGGTCGGTATGGTCGGAATGGTCTAGGGCGATGCCTAAATTTTCCAACGCCGTCAGGTCATCGAAGAGGGCATAGTTCTGGAAGACCAACCCCCCGATATCGCAACGCTCGTGGGCGAGATCATGGACCTGACCACCATGGGTCAAGGCACCTTCGACCTGCCAGGGTCTGCCTTCATCCTCCAACAACCCGCTGAGGAGTTTGATGATGGTGGACTTGCCGCTACCGCTCGGCCCCACCAACAAGACCACCTCACCCGCCGCTAAACTGAATTTGGCATTTTCTACCAATACTTTGCCGGTGGGGGTGGTAATCGTAAGGCTATCGACAGTGAGGCCCGGTACGGCACTCATGGTTCCATCCTCCTCAGGGCAGGTCCCGGTGGGAGATCGCTGTCGGCCAATCGCCGTTCCTGTTGCGGACTCAACAGGAGGACCAGAAAACCCCGACGGGCGTGCAACATAGTGCGCAGTACATAGGTGGCCAGCGGGTTATGGTCCAACCGGTGGCGCAACCGCATGAGACGCACCGGCAAGACGCGCAGGAGATTCTCCGCTTCGACGGAGAATGGTTGCAGGCTTAGGAAACGTTGATCGGTCAACAATCGACTTAGCAGAGGCAGGGTACGAGGATCGTCGAGGATGGCCCTTCCCGATTCCTTCGCCATCACCGCGCCGACAATCATGACCTCACGGCTGGTGAGAAAAGGAGGAAAGGTCTGCGCCAAGTGGGCATGAACCCTTGGGTCAGCAAATACCTCGGCCCCGAGCTGCGCCATTGCTTCCTGATTTGCCTTGTCCTCACTGCCGAGCATTGCCTCGGTGTAACTACGCAACGTCTGCCAGAAGTTTTTCTTGGCCTTTTCCACGAAGATCGGAAGGATTCCCTCTATTACCTGGTCTATCTGGCGTCGGTCAAAGGTCTCCGCCGCCCGCTTCAGCGCTTGGCCGGTAACCGGTGAGGTCCAAGCCCGACGAAAGGCGCCGCGTAGAATATCTTTGATGACCGGGGCATAGGACTGCTCAAAAAAGGAACTATGGAGAAGCTGTTGGCCTACCGCCTCCCATTGTTCCATAACTGCGCCGGCAAGATGGCGCAGGTCATTGCGTTCATTCGTAGGGACTACGGCCCACGGGACCCTCAGGTCCGCCGCCAACAGATAGGGTCGCAAGGTAGCAACACTATTGCGGCAAACTGGGTCGGTATAGGCAAAAAGATCCAATGCACCCACCGGGGTCAGGCGGGACTTGCCGCACTGGTGGGGAAAGAGATCGTCGCCAAGGGTGAAAACCGGCCCATCTCCCGCATAGGCATTGACACTCCCCAAGATCACATAAGCGGCATCGGGACGGCCCAACCCCATCGGTAAAATCGCAAATGCCGCCGCCACCACGCCGCCCATGAGGACCAGACTCGCCAATGCCATCAAGATGCGATGGTTCTGCCAGTCACTACTCATGGGGTACTCCAAACACCCTCGCCCCGCGCCGCCAGCCCCAACTCAACGCGCCCCAATTCGGCAGTGATGAATTCATTGCAGGTGCGTTTCAGACGATCCGTGAGGTCGGTTTGGAGTTGTTCCAGGATGCCGCGCAAAGTCTCCCGCAAATGCGGGCGCTTATAACGCACATTCATCCGTTCGCCCACCCGACGTGCCAAAATCTTGGTATGGGCAACGTAACTGACAAGCAATGCCGGTGGGTGCGCCCAACTCCGGGAGAGACCCCACTTGCTGAAGGAATCGGTAGTATCCTCACTGTATTTGTTCAGCTCTAGGGCGGTCTCCGCAATCGGGCGGACCAATTCCAAGGCCTCGGTACGCAGGGGGGGATCCGCCTTCGTGAAGGTTTCCAATAACATTGATTCCGCCAGGTAAACACCAGGATCGGTATGGCGTAATCCTACACAGAGGGAACGAAAGGTAGCGGTTTCAGGACGCCAAGCAATATCCACCTGCCAACCCGCAGTGGCATCCAAAGTCTCCATGGTAGTAGTCGATTCCAGCACAAACCCCCGGAAAGCACGGTCGTAGCGATCGCAGTCCTGTAATAGATCCTGTCGCAACAGGGCAAGTGAGCGTCCCGCCGCCGCCCGTAGCGCGCGCAAGGTGGTCTCTGGAACCAGCAATTGGGCACGGAACCGACTCACTACTTCCTCGGCCGTGGCTTCTCGCACCGAATCCAGGGGCTCCTTCTCTTTCTCCGCCCCACTCTCCGGATTTCGTACTTTTTCGGCGGCAGTCAACGCCGCCCCAAGCAATGCACTGCTGGTACCGAAATCGAACAAGGTAACCAGAAATGACTCCCCGCGCGCACTCAGCTCAGTAAAGACCGGCTGCAAATCAACGCGCAGGTAACCAGCGGCAAGACCGATCAACCGTTGGAGGTCTTCCTCCCGCACCTGGCGTAGGGAGCGCTGTAATTCCGTATAGGCTTCGGCATCTACCTGCTGTCGATGGACACGACCATCCTCTCCGTACCACACCACCCACCGCTTTGCCATCACCGGCGTAACGGCTACCACCACATCCCCTGCGGTAGCCTCCGTCGGTTCCATTTGACCTATTGCCCACCAGATGAGCAGGGCCTCCAGGATCAACACCCCGATCGCCAGCAGGGGGTGAACCAGTCTCATGATGTCTTCGCTTCCATAGACTGCTCAATTCGCTCCTTGATGCGGTAGAGCGCACGGTTATCAAACATGCTCATCAATAGCGCATTGTCCGCCATCATGTCATGCAGATGATTGCCGCTCTCCCGAGGAGCCCCCGGATAACAGAAACGTACGTAGTGGAAAAATACGCCATGCTTCTCGAATTCAATGGCAGAGATGTCACTAACGCGGATGGTCTGATGGGCATGCCCGCCATGGAGACCCAGTAGACCTACGAAGAAACCGAAAACACCTCCTTTGGTGAGATGCAAGGTGTTGCCATGCAGTTCCAGGCGTCCCCCGGTCCCCTTCGCTACCAGCACATCATGATGTCCGTGCCCATGTCCATGTCCATGTCCATGTCCGTGTCCATGATCGGCATGGGCAAGAGTCCCATGCTCCATCGGGATCGGTTCCCCATGCCCATGTTCTACATGAACGGAAGGTTCCGTATGTGCTGCGTGCTCAACCGGCACCTGCTTGCCATTCGGATGTTCGACTTGTACCGGTTCCGCATGAGCGTGTTCCACGGGTACCGGCTCCGCGCGCGAACGATCCTTGCGCATCGGGTCGGCGTGGGGACGATCCCGATGCATTGGATCAGAATGCGGGCGTTCCGCATGGGCGAAACCCGCACGCACGGAATCCGCCGCCAACGACGGGCGACGTAGCCGTGAGTGAGACCGCGTAACCTCTGCGGGGGCAGTAGTATCCGCGTCTTCGGATCGCCGAAACCAGGCTACCAGGCGGCTCAGACCGCCCTTATTTGCTTTATCCATGACCGTAGACCCCACAGCCCCGCCCCCTCTCAATGCCCCTGCGGCAAATGGTGGTCGGAGCGATACAGTACATGCTAGGAAGGTTGATAATAATGAATTCTCTCGATTCGGGAACAAAGTGAAACTGGGTACGACCGCCTACTTTTGAGTCGAGAGGACTCGGACAATGTCGTAGCATACCCGAGGTGCGCTCACCCTGCACACTACCTCGTCGACGTCACGTCGAACCACGGGTAGTGGTGGTAAGCTATTATAAGGTGGATTATTTGAAAGTAACCCTGGACAGCCCTCCCATCCTCGCCCTTTCCCTTGCCGGGATGGAGAGTTAACCAGTTGCGTTTGAAGAGCCTTTATCCTTGAGGACGCTTATGCGATCCGCTTACGACCGACCTACCGAAATATCTCTACTCCAGCAACCCGCCGGCCTTCCCGCAGAAGCGATGGGTTCAACCTTCCCCACCCCCGCTCCTTTCCGCATGGCAGCGACCATCGTTGGAGTAGGATTATTTGCGGCGGTGCTGCTTGGCCTCTCCCGAGACCCCCGTAAAGAAATTGCCGCGGTCGCCGCTCCTTCCGTCGAACGGTTTGCAGCCTCCAGTCAGACGCTGGTCGAACGTGACACCCGCCTCCTTGCCGCCACTGCTGCCGAACGTCTGGATGCGGTACTGGACCCGCTTTTCTCCGATTTTCACAACCGTGTCCCGGCGTTCGGCGAGTGGGCCTTCGGCTGGCGTACCGGTTATAGACTTCTTCGCGAGGGGATGTTGACCGCGATAACCCTCCCCTTCGTCAAATCTCCTCGACTGGAGCAGGTGAATTCGGCCTGGGACGAACTGATCGCAACCAAGTTCGATGAGCTGGTCCTCCACCCCGCCGGCGGCATCCCTGCCTTACGGAGCGCTCACGAACGTTGGCTTGCGGATATGCGGCCCACGGTGGATGCCGTGATAGCGGATACAGTACGCACGGTCGCACTCCTGCACGGTCAGACGCCGCCCTTACAGCTTGGCGAAGAATCGGGAGAAGCCTCCCCCACCGAGGAGGTCCCCATTCTGAGCGAGATCTCTACCGCCACTGGCCCCATCAAGGCCCGTACCGCCCGCCCGCTGCTGGCACGACTCACGATCCGGCCCCCGGTCGCGGCAGCAGTCACTGCCGCCGGGGAGGCGATAGGGAACCAGGGAGAGACCTTGTTGGGAGGTGCGAGCACTCTGGCGGCGACCATTGTGGCCTTCCTCAGCATTGATTACATGCTAAGTCAGACCGATGCCAGCATCCACCGCGCAGGACTGGAAGCCGAGGTCCACCGGGTATTGGAAAACCAGCACCAAAGCCTGCGTAGCACTTGGCTTGCGGAGGAACAGGCGAAGATTGACACCCGCTTGGCACGGGTCCGCCCGTTACTCAATGCCGGAGACGCTAACCCCCTTCCCAACTCCGTTCCAGTACATGTAGCACCTGAAACGGACCCTCTGGTCCCGGGTCAGTGAGTGTGGCCCGCATCCCAGCGAAATAGGCATCGGAATGATGCACGATGAGAGGCTCCAACTGCAGCCGGGTCTGCTCGAAGTCAAGCGACTCCCAGGTGATCCAACTGCCCCAGGCAAACGTTTCCCAAATCAACCACCCGACCAACGCGCCGGATAAGTTAATAGGAATGAAACCACTACGAATCAAAGAGATAAGAATAATCCAGTAGATCACATACGACCCATAATAGGCCCAGGCATTCCTACCTACCTCAAAAATACTCCGCCCATCCCGTACCTGGAGGTCGCTATGGTCGGAAGCAACGGTGGGAAATGAGGTAAAACGCTCAACCAAGGTCTTACCAATCTCCTCACCCAGGACTTCCCGGATCGGATCCGGCGCAGCGAGCGCAGGTAAAGGCACCACCATAGGTTTATCCGCCAGGGTAAGCTGCCCCGGCGGAAGTTTTTCGAGGTATTTTTGCCATTTGGAGAAGGAGATGGAACGCCGTTCCTGGAGATTTTGCAGCGCCACCGTCACCCGCGTCCCATAATCCTGGGCAACCTCACGACCAATCGCCTGAAGGGCTTGCCGCGTCTCCATTGGGGTGAGTACCCGCGCCGAGAACTCGTCTTCAAAGGTCTTGATCAGGATCCTCCGCGACTCATCTTGGAAGTTTCCTGAAGCAAGCCCCCCCAACCAGCTCATGGCGAAGGTATTGTAGGCACGTATCTCTTCCAGTTTGCGCCGACCAAAAGATAGGTACCAGGGCACGAAGATGGTTTGCACCCGTTGCGCAAGCGCCCCCACCATCGCCGCAACACGACGCTGCCCGAGGCCGACCGACTCCTGCCGCGCACCAGCCAAGGCCACCACAATCGCGGCGTCCATCCCGGTGCTGAGCTTAGGAGGGGTAGTAACGGGGGCGGACGGCAACGGCCGGTGATAAACCGGCGTTACCGGATGAGAGGGGCCGCGTCCCAAAATCAGCACCACCACCAGCAACGCCAGCGCCAGTAGCCATACCGGATGACGCCAAGAGGCCCAGGCGGCAAACCGCAATTTCAGCACCATCACCCATGCGGCAAACCATCGCCGCACCCCCACCACCCACCCATCCAACCGTCCGCCCAGAAACCGCATCACCCTCCCGAGCATACGACCAAGCCAACGAGAAAAGGCGCTCATTTAGAGGGTAACGTCGTTGGAGTCGGACTGTCCGGAGAGACGGCCACGGATATGGGACCAGGACATGCCCAGCGCCAGGATACTACCCGACAGGATCAGAATCACCGTGATCCAGGTTTGGAAGGTAAGCGTCTGTAAGTAGCCGTAATCCAATAACGTCCAGACCGCAGTGATGCAGAAGATGGCGGCGGCGAACATCCCGCTACTCCGCAACGAACGCATACTGGCGTAATAGAAGGTCATGTTCAGGACCACCAGCAGGATACCCACCAACGCCTTCAACGACCAACGATGATCAGAGAGGTCCACAAGCCAGTGGACATAGGAGCTGCCACTCGGATTGTAGGTGGCAAGCACCGCAAACAGAGCGCCCAGCCACCGTACGGCCAAGCTGGGAATACCAAAGGCCGGTCCGCTCACCGTTACCCCTCACTGCCCGTGGCGCCGGGACCACTGACGAGCAGTCCTGTCAGCACCATGACCAACACTCGACCCATGCCATCCGAGACCGAAACCTCGGACAACCAGGCCCCCTTGCGGCTCATGCCGCCATCGTACACACCTAGTTTTTTCATCGCCTGCCCCCCGTGCAGCGATCCTATTCAATGGGTGAATGATAGTACGAATCGTAAGACTGTAGTACGAATCCTAAGCCTTTTCACTGCCTGTTGGAAAGCGGGAAGGATAGCGTAAAATCCCTCTCGTCTCCGCGGCTGCCGCTCCCTTACCACATAGTCGCGGTCTCCTGGGGTTCACTTAAAGACCCACGGACAAAGAGGTACTCCCCGCCGATGGCAATGGTATTCACTGATTTCACACCTCGCCGCTATCTGGTGCATTGGTTGGCGAGCGCTGCCCTGGTCATGATGACCTACAACCCCTTTGGGCACTCCTACTACCACTGGTTGATGACCCCGGGTGGTTCAGGTGTCCTCAAAGTCTTAGGAGGGCTGGCGTTACTATTCATCCAAACCTTTACGTTATGGTGGATCATATCCTCGGTAGGACGAATCGGCGTGGTCGCGGGCGCGGCTATTTGGGGACTGACTGCCTACGAAGCCCTCAAGTGGCTCCCCGCCGAATCTCTCATCCTGAGACAA
>CAUYUB010000007.1:0-10792 GCA_963575685.1 Gammaproteobacteria bacterium
TAATAGATTATTTTTACTTGCTTGTCCCCTAACCAACGCGCAGGTTAGTAATTCACCAGGTTGTGCGCCGTGGGCGTGGATTATCGGTCCTCAATTTCCGCAATTCCCGATACTGTGCCCGTGCCCGTACACCTTGATCATGCAAGGAACCCATCCTCCCAAATTTGACGTCGAATCCGAATAATCCACCGATCTTGCGCAGGGTGTCGACGGTGACATTGCCACTCCCCCGCTCAAATAGGGCATAGGTCCGCTCCGCGACCTGCGCAAGACGCGCAAACTCCCCCTGCCGCAGGCCGAGGATCCGACGCATGCGTTTGGCCGCTTCATGCGGATAAAGCCGGCCAGCTTCCAGATCCTCGACCAAGACCTTGCGCTCCACCTCGATTTCCTCTGGATTCAATCGGCGTTCTCGCATTGACGACTTTTCCCTAGCGACAAACCACAAGCGATTCGGCTACCTCCGCAATACGCGGACGCAACTGTTCGATGATCATCATTTCTATACCAACTTGTTCCATTACCCTGGGCAATTCCCGGACCGATTCGGACTTTTCCGCCAACACTGCCCGCAGTGCCGTAGTATTCACTTCCAATGACGCTAGGCGGTCGACGATTTTTGCCCAATGCGGCAGGTCTAAATGTTCCCGATCACCGGACCAACGGATTACCCGAGCAATGCCTTCATCATCCAGGAACATGGGAGCGAAGTCATACAAGGGTGACAGCCGCGCCCGGCCATCTATTTTGAGAATGGCGGTATTACGGCCGTGATTGTCGGTGTTGCGCAGTGCGACATTAAGCACGTCCCGCAATAGGTATTCGGTAATTTCCTCCTGTAGATCATCCGACGCAATGCAACAGGCTAAGGCATCCACTAAACGCTCATGCGAGGCACTTTGGCCAAATCCGACGACGCCAGCCAGAGAATACAGACTTTCGAGCCCGAATCGCCGAACGCGGTTACCCTCGACCATACGATCGAAGCGGGGTACAAACAGCGTATCCTCCTGAAACCGGAGCGGTTCGCCAACCCGCAGGCCGAACCAACGAGCAATTTCCAGGTAAGGCGCTTCATTACGCAGTATCCGACGATCGCTGTCCGCCTTCCCCCGCGGTAGTTTCATCAACCAATGGCCCGCCGCGTGTTCATCGGCCAAGGCACCGTCCGCATGCCAATTGCCTAGCCGGTCGATGGTCAGCAAAAATTTTGGTGCATCACCCTGGGCACCCGTGGAACCAGCCACCGAAGCGCCATGGGCGCGTGCGTACTCAATAAACCCCTCCCGGCGCTCGATAATCTCCCGAAGGTGAAAACCGGGATGGGCCTCCGACACCGCCACCACCGCCTCCCCAATGCGTAGCGCCCCCGGAGGATTGCCGGCTGCGTACAACAGGATGGGCCAATCGTTGCGTGCGCCATCCCTTCCTCCCAACTCCAAGTCTGCCAGCGCCCTACGACGTCCGGCGCCCTGGGGGAGCAAGTCCAGTAGGAACGGTGGCCAAGTCTGCGATACATGGATCTCAAAATTGACGGGATAGGCACAAGCAATCGCGGCACGAGGTTCTTCCAGGTAGTTCACCGCATAGTCGATGGTATAGCTCAGACGTGTCCCACCCTGATGGCCGTCGGTCGGATTCGTCAGGGCCTCGACCGTGGCGGCCGTACGCCAAGCGCCGTCGATGAATTGCTCGATGGTACATTGCATGAGTAAGGAAACGCCGCGGCGCCTTATGGGGACAACATAGTGGTTGGATAACGGGTAGTCGCCTGTTTAATCGTGCACTAAAATGTATCTTTTGCACAAGTCATCGGCTCGGAGGACACGGGCAAGTCCTACCTGTTGACGGAACTCGTCCACCAGTATGTGTAATCACCCTCCACCAATATGGTGGACGACAAACGTCCAGCGTTCCTGATCGGGTGGTATCGGTAAGTGGCTACCGTGGCGTACATCGAAAGTTCCCCCCGTCAACCGCCCCATAAGCTTGGCCAACTCATCGGCGGCCCCGAAGGAGTCGTCGTGGAAATAGAAAACCGATGAGCGCTGTTCCGAATCAGCAAGCTGTAGGTGCAAGACTTCTCCCGGAGTTACCGTGTACCCTACGCGCGTCAGAGCCTCGGTAAGGTGCTGCTTGGTGGTTTCGTCTCCTTTCGTAAGGTATATGGCCACCCAATAGCGGGCGTGATGGGCTTGTTCCACCAGCGACTCGCCAGGGGCCGTGGGACGTAACGTATGGATGTACTCGGCAAGACGGGTATCCATCTCACGCAGGTGGTCCGCTTGGTCTCCTAGAATCCGCAACCCGTCGATATTCTCCGCAGTGCCGGATGCTACTGAGGGTTGGGACGGTGGAGATGTCTGCTCCTGTCTCGAATTCGGTACGATGTGCCATGGCAAGACCAATACTAAAGATATACCCCCAGAGATGAACAACAAAACCACCGACATGGAAACAATCAGAATTTTTTTCGTCTGCATGGGTAACACCTGCCGTTCTTCCGCTGCTCAGAGGGTATTCAAATGATTGGTGCAAAAACACAACCTTAAACGAATCAACCGTATGGAAAAAATCAAAATACTTTTCGTCTGTATGGGCAACATCTGCCGTTCTCCCACCGCGCAGGGAGTATTCGCACGGTTGATCCAAGAACACAACCTTGGCCACCGGTTCGAGATCGATTCTGCCGGTACCCATGCCTATCATGTGGGTGAGCCCCCGGATCGACGTAGCCAGGAGGCTGCGGCTCGTCGTGGTGTCGATCTCAATGCGCTACGGGCACGACATGTGGCTCCCAAGGACTTCGAGCATTATCACTACCTGTTGGCCATGGACCGGGACAACTATCACACCCTTCGTCAAGCTGCACCACCCAAGTATCTTCACAAGGTCCGTCTGTTCTTGGAATTCGCACCGCATCTCCCCATTGATGAGGTCCCCGACCCTTATTATGGAGGGCCGGATGGCTTTGAGCAGGTGTTGGATATCGTCGATGCCGCGGCGCGGGGTCTGCTCACCGAACTGCAGGCGACGGTTCTTTCGCCATCGGGAAAATAGCGGAAAGTAGTAAAAATTCCGCCTTTGCGCTGCGTTTTGCCTGCCCTATTTTCCGTTTTCCGAATCGGACCACTATTTATCGTATGAGCAAACGACTTCTCCAGTCTACCTTTACCGTTGGCGGCATGACCCTAATCTCGCGGATCCTGGGTTTTCTCCGGGATATGGTTGTTGCGCGCTATTTTGGTGCAAGCAACGGAGCGGATGCCTTTTTCGTCGCTTTCCGCATCCCCAACTTTTTGCGCCGCATGTTCGCCGAGGGGTCTTTCTCCCAAGCCTTCGTGCCGGTCCTCTCCGAACACAAAACCCTCTATGGTCACGACGAGGTACGTACCTTGGTGGGTCACGCTGCTGGTGCCTTGGGGCTGGTCGTCATCGCGGTGACGGTCCTGGGTATCCTCGCTGCACCGGTATTGGTGATGGTGTTTGCTCCGGGTTTTACCGGTGAGCCGGTACGCTATGCACTCACCGTAGAGATGCTCCGCATCACCTTTCCTTATCTTGCTTTCATCTCCCTGGCTGCACTGGCCGGTGGGGTGCTCAATACCTATGGCCGATTCGGGATGCCGGCGTTTACCCCGGTGTTCCTCAACCTGGCCATGATCGCGGGCGCCCTGATATTTGCCCCTCATCTGGAACATCCAGTGACCGGGCTTGCCTGGGGGGTAGTGCTGGGGGGAGCACTCCAACTTGCCGTGCAGCTCCCGCCGGTCTTTCGCTTGGGGCTACTCGCCCTTCCTCGTCCCGATTTTCGGGATGCAGCGGTACGGCGCATCCTCAAGCTGATGGGACCAACCTTATTCGGCTCTTCGGTAGCCCAGATCAACCTTCTTTTCGACACCCTTATCGCTTCCTTTCTGGTAACGGGGAGTGTCTCTTGGCTCTACTACTCGGATCGACTATTGGAATTCCCATTGGGGGTATTCGGCATCGCCATTGCCACGGTAATCCTGCCTAAGCTTTCGGCAGACAATGCCGCTCGTGACGCTGATGGATTTATCCGTACCCTAGATTGGGCGCTTCGGTTGGTGGTGCTGATTGGGGTTCCTGCCGGACTGGGACTGGCCCTGCTGGGTGGACCTCTGCTTGCGACCTTATTCCAATACGGAGAATTTGGGACCACCGATACCCGTATGGCAACCCGTAGCCTGATGGCGTTCTCTCTGGGCCTGCCTGCCTTTATCCTCATCAAAGTTTTGGTGCCTGGTTTCTATTCCCGCCAGGATACCCGTACCCCGGTCCGTATCGGCGTTACCGCCATGCTTTTCAATATGGTTTTCAACGTGATTCTGGTCTTTCCGCTTGCCCATGCCGGATTGGCACTTGCCACCACCCTGTCGGCCTATCTCAATTCCGGTCTGCTCTACCGTAACTTGCGTCGGGCCGGGGTTTACCACCCATTGCCAGGCTGGCGTGATTTTCTGATCCGAACGACCTTGGCCAATCTCGCCATGGGCATGGTGTTGTGGTGGGGAGCGGGGGACCTGGATACATGGCTCGGCTGGGGAGTAGGTAAGCGCGGCTTGAACTTGGCATTGTGGATTGCTGGAGGAGGAGTTACCTATTTCGCGGTGCTGGCCGCAACCGGGATCAGCGTGCGGGGGGTATTAGTAGGCCGTAGCCACCTGACTACCCCGCTGCCGGCAGCAGACCAAGCGGCAGTGAAATAGTGTATGGAACTGATCCGCAGCATACATAATCTGCGCCCTTGGCACCGTGGCTGCGTGGCCACGATTGGCAACTTTGACGGCGTACATCTAGGGCACCAGCAAGTCTTGGGCCAACTCGCGGTACAGTCGGGGTCGTATGGTGTCCCTACCCTGGTAGTTACCTTCGAGCCTCATCCCCAGGAATACTTTGCCCCAGACCGCGCCCCACCCCGTCTTACCCGTTTTCGTGAAAAAGTGGAAATCCTTCGCCGTTATTCTGTGGATCGGTTGCTGTGCCTCCAATTCGATACTCGGATGGCCGGTATGGCTCCGAAAGATTTTATCGAACAAGTGCTGGTGAAAGGTCTAGGGGTACGTTATCTCGTCATTGGCGATGATTTCCGTTTTGGGCACGAGCGGCGTGGTGACTTTGCCATGTTGAAGGAGGCGGGGGAGAGCTACGGTTTTCCCGTGGTCAATCTACATACCTTTCGGATCGACCATGAACGGGTAAGCAGCACTCGGGTACGCGAGGCCCTTACCCTGGGCGATCTGGACAGTGCTGAAAAGCTCTTGGGTCGGCCCTATCGCATGGCCGGGCGGGTGGCCCACGGTGACAAGCGTGGACGACTCATTGGTTTTCCCACCGCCAATTTGTTTCTGCACCGCCACGCCACGCCATTATCTGGAGTTTACGCAGTAGAGATGTTCGGTATCCCTGGGGAGCCTAGGCCGGGGGTAGCCAATATCGGAATGCGCCCCACTGTAGGCGGTACGCAGGCTCTGTTGGAGGTTCATCTTTTCGATTTCTGTGGCGACCTCTACGGACGGCACGTGGAAATAGATTTCCTGCGCAAACTTCGTGACGAACGTCGATTTTCCTCTTTTGAGGAATTACGCACCCAGATTTTGATAGACGCGGAGGAGGCCAAGGCGTTCTTTGTGGAACGAGCGGAAGGGTAAGGTGGTGGGAGCCCGTTCGTGTGTTGAAAATTGATGAACCCGACAACTTCATGGCGCACTTGTCAGCCGCCCAAACTCGGACAATACCTGTGACGAAAGGCCAGAGGCAGCGCTGAAGGAAAAAGATGGAGAGATAGAACGCCTCAAGGCCCTATTAGCCGCTCGAGGATAAAAATGAATCTCAGAGCGTATTTTTGACAGATTGACCCTGCCATCGCCTTGGCAGACAAAGTTGAGCCACCCCACCCCCTACGGTATGCTCGCCGCCTTCCGTATCCTCTCATTGCTTCTACCTTCTCCCTACTGACTTGACCCCAATGGAAGAACAATACCGCCCCGACCTTATCGAGCCCCAGGCCCAACGCTTCTGGGAAGAAACCAACGCCTTTCGGGCCGTGGAAGACCTGGCCCGGGAGAAGTTCTACTGCCTGTCGATGTTCCCATACCCGAGCGGGCGGCTGCACATGGGCCATGTCCGTAACTACACCATCGGCGATGTCATCGCCCGCTATCAGCGGATGCGGGGCCGTAACGTGCTCCAACCGATGGGGTTCGATGCCTTCGGTCTGCCCGCAGAAAACGCTGCCATCCAGAACGCCGTGCCACCAGCACGTTGGACCTACGACAACATTCGCTACATGGTCGGGCAGCTCAAGCGCCTTGGCTTCGGCTACGACTGGGAGCGTCAACTCGCTACCTGTCACCCACGTTATTACCGTTGGGAACAGTGGTTGTTCACCAAACTCTATGAAAAGGGGTTGGTCTACAAGAAGACCTCGGCCGTCAACTGGGACCCGGTGGACCAGACCGTGCTCGCCAACGAACAAGTCATCGACGGCCGTGGCTGGCGTTCCGGGGCGGTGGTGGAGCGCCGCGAGATCCCGCAGTGGTTCCTGCGGATTACCGCCTACGCCGAAGAGCTGCTCAATGAGCTGGACAACCTCCCAGGCTGGCCCGAAGAGGTGCGCACCATGCAGCGCAACTGGATCGGGCGCTCCGAGGGGGTCGAGATCCAATTCGCGGTCGATGGTCAAGCCGACCCGCTGACGGTATTCACCACTCGTCCTGACACCCTGATAGGGGTGACCTACGTGGCGGTGGCCACCGAGCATCCGCTGGCCCTGGCCGCTGCTCAGGGCAACCCAGAACTCGCCGCCTTCATCGCGGCCAGTCGGAATACCATGACCGCCGAAGCGGCACTGGAGACCATGGAGAAGAAGGGCGTCGTTACCGGTCTCCAGGCGTTGCATCCGATTACCGGCGCGCTGGTGCCGATCTACGCGGCCAATTTTGTGTTGATGGGCTATGGCTCTGGCGCGGTGATGGCGGTCCCAGCCCACGACCAACGCGATTTCGAGTTTGCGCGCAAGTACGGCATCCCCATCCGGCCGGTGATCGCGCCAGCCGATGGTTCGATCTGGGACTTCATGACCGCGGCTTTCGTCACGCCCGGAGTACTGGCGGATTCCGGCCCGTTCACGGGGCTGACCTCGGCGGCGGCCTTCGACGCGATTGCTGGCCACCTGGAGGCGACGGGCCGTGGTCAGCGTCAGGTCCACTATCGGCTCCGCGATTGGGGCGTGTCGCGCCAGCGTTACTGGGGCGCGCCCATCCCAATGGTGTACTGCCCGACCTGCGGCGACGTGCCGGTACCCGATGACGATCTACCGGTCGTACTGCCCGAGGAGGTCACCTTTACCGGGGTGACCTCTCCCCTCAAGGGGATGCCCGATTTCCATCACACCTCCTGCCCGAATTGCGGCACCGCGGCTGAGCGGGAAACCGATACCTTTGACACCTTCATCGAATCGTCCTGGTACTACGCCCGTTACTGCGCACGCGACCAGGATGGGGCAATGTTCGATGAGCGGGTCAATTACTGGTTACCGGTAGACCAATACATCGGCGGCATCGAACATGCCGTGTTGCATCTACTCTATGCCCGGTTCTTCCACAAGGTGATGCGCGACCTCGGGCTAGTACCGGCGAATGAGCCCTTTACCCGACTCCTGACCCAGGGCATGGTGCTCAAGGATGGCTCCAAGATGTCCAAATCCAAGGGCAATACCGTCGATCCTCAGGAGATGGTGGAGACCTACGGGGCCGATACGGTGCGTCTGTTCATGATGTTTGCCGCTCCGCCGGAACAATCCCTGGAGTGGTCCGACGCTGGGCTCGAAGGCGCACATCGGTTTCTCAAGCGCCTCTGGCGTTTGGTCTGGACCCACGTCGAGGGGGAGGGAGCGGCTACCCATCTGCTCGATAATCTGCTGGACAATCTGACCACGGCACAGACCGATTTGCGCCGCCAAGTCCACCACACCATCGCCAAAGCCTCCGACGACATTGGCCGGCGTATGACCTTCAATACCACCATCGCGGCGGTGATGGAACTCATCAACGCCTTGTATCGGTTCGAGGACCCTTCGCCGACCGGTTACGCCCTGCGTCAAGAGGCACTGGAGGCGGTGGTACGCCTGCTTGCCCCGATTGTGCCTCATGTCACTCACACTTTATGGCAGGCGCTGGGCCATGCCGACCCGGTGATTGATGCTCCCTGGCCGGAGGCCGATCCGGCAGCGTTGGTGCGTGCGCAGGTAGACCTGGTGGTGCAGGTCAACGGCAAGGTGCGTGCTCACATTGCCGTTGCAGTGGACGCCGGACACGCCGACATCGAGGCCGCTGCCAAGGCTGATCCTAACGTCGCCCGCTATTTAGAAGGTAAACCGGTGCGCAAGGTGATCGTGGTACCGGGACGGTTGGTGAATATCGTGGTGTAACGTGGTGAATTCGTAATGATCGATAGTCGCATGGCCGTGCGCGAGGCGCGGCGTTATGTGGTCAAGATTGGCAGTGCCCTATTGACCAACGAAGGACGTGGTCTGGACCATTCCGCCATCCAGGGCTGGGTGGAACAGATCGTGGGCTTACGCAACCTGGGAATTGAGGTCGTACTGGTCTCTTCCGGGGCCGTAGCGGAGGGGATGAAACGGCTTGGCTGGAAAAAACGCCCGGTGGCGGTCCACGAGCTACAAGCGGCGGCGGCGGTGGGACAAATGGGCTTGGTCCAAGCCTATGAGTCCTGCTTTCAGCACTACCGCATCCATACTGCCCAGGTCTTGCTCACCCACGAAGACCTCACCGATCGCGAGCGGTATCTCAATGCCCGTAGCACCCTGCGTACCCTGCTGGCCCTTGGGGTCATTCCGGTCATCAACGAAAACGATACGGTGGCCACCGAAGAGATCAAACTCGGCGACAACGATACCCTGGGGGCATTGGTAGCGGGGCTGGTCGAGGCGGATCTGCTGGTCATTCTTACCGACCAGGAAGGCATGTACGAGGCCGACCCCCGTCAGGTTCCTGATGCCCCGCTGGTCCGTTTGGCCCGCGCTGACGACCCTCGGCTGTTGGCCATGGCCGGTGCAGAAGGCGGCGCGTTGGGACGGGGTGGGATGTACACCAAGGTCAAAGCCGCCGCCCGTGCGGCCCGCGCCGGGGCCGCCACCATCATCGCCTGGGGACGTAGGGAAGAGGTGCTTGCGCACCTCGCGGCAGGAGAAGAAATCGGCACCCTCCTGCTGCCTGTCACCGAAGCAGCGACCGCCCGTAAACATTGGTTGGCGAGCCACCTGCGAGTGCGGGGTCGGCTGCATTTGGACGAGGGTGCGGTCCAAGCACTGCGGGAGTCCGGCAAGAGTCTGCTGGCGGTAGGAGTATCGGCGGTGGAAGGCGAATTTCACCGCGGCGCGATGGTCTCCTGCCTTGATCCGGCCGGCCAGGAGGTAGCGCGTGGTCTGGTGAATTACAACGCGACCGAGGCGCGGCGCATCGCCGGGTTGCCCTCGCAGCGCATCGTGGAATTGCTCGGCTACGTGGATGAACCCGAATTGATTCACCGCGACAATTTGGTGTTGGTTTGAACCTGTCACTAGACGTGATTGGATTCCCTCCCTATCCCTATCCCTATCCCTCCTTGGCCAGAACCAGAATCCATGAAGCGCAAAATTACCGTTCTGTGCTCACCAACTGAACAGAGTAATCCCCTCCCGCTGGGAGGGGGAGTGAATGATTACGTTGGCACAAAGATTCAGTGGACAACACTAAGGTGGCCAATGCGGCCATATATGGGTTATCCGTCTCCTTTTCTAGTCTCTCGGGTAAAAAATTATCCAGATCCACTGTTCTAAAGAACCATACACTGCGCCAAATGATCACGCAGTGTATGGTGGAACGACTTATCAGACGAATACCTAGAATGCAAGGAATCTCTTCCTCACGGAGTACCTGGGGTACTGACATCCTTGATCCAGTAGGTACCCTTTCTGCTCCAGGAATGAGCTACGCCGTCCTGCATACCATACGCTGCTGTCGAGGCACCATGCCAACCGCCGTTAGCAATGGAACCCGGCACGACGTGGCACTGCTGCGTCTGCCCGGCTGTGTCAAGACAGTTAGTTACATACTCAATCAATGAGGGATCGCGATTAGTCCAGAGAAGGATGGGGCTGTTACAGTGTCCGTCGATGCAATCGGAGAGTGGCAACCAGGTTGTATTCGAGAGGCCGGTTGTGTCCGACATGGTGAGGTGAAGAAGCATCGAGTGCGTGTTCGTCCCTTTCCAGTTAGTTCCGGCCTGACTCGGCCTGAGGGTGACTCCTACATTTGGATGATAGAAGACGTATTGGTAGTGGCTCTGATTATTGGACGTGTCAGTATCGGTGCGCACCGTCCAATTACTACCATAACCATCAAACCGGGCGAGATCCCAGTGGGAGTACTCATTGGAGGAAGGTACCGGTCCCGTCGTTAGACTCGCAGTGTTCACGTCACTACGGAAATCGCTTGTCGCATCTGCGTTCTCGCCGAGCTTGCCAATGAGTGTCCATCCGCCACCATTGCGCGTCATGTCGCAATACACCTGGAACGGCAAGATGGGTCCTGCGGCATCGTCAGGATCGATGGTATAGACACCGTCTTGAGCATTAGGAGAAATATTTTTGATAGCACGACATGATGTCTGGAAGGCACTGACAGTGATGTTCTGAGTAACCTGTGTTGCCGCACGGAATGTGTCAATGATTTCGAGACACGAAAGTTAGAAAATTAGTGTAGATCGT
>CAUYUB010000008.1:0-10514 GCA_963575685.1 Gammaproteobacteria bacterium
ACCGAGGGAAACGTCCCCGATCTTCTTATGAAGACCCCGGACACATGGAGCCCGGACCAGATCAGCAAGTTTCAAATGTTTTTCGATACGCTCACCGATACCGGGACCAGGCGAAAAGCTCGTTTCATTCCTGGCGGCGTGGATCCTTACGACACGAAGCAAAAGGAGCTCAAGGACTCTTTCGACGAATGGCTCGCCCGGATCGTTTGTTTCACTTTCTCAGTCGCTCCCGGTCCTTTTATCAAGGAGATCAACAGGGCGACGGCAGAGTCGGCCGCGGCAACCGCAAAAGAGGAGGGCCTCGAACCGATTCTCGCGTGGGAGAAATCGACCTTTGACCGTATTATCGCGAATGTTTTCGGATGGCCGGATATTGAGGCCGTTTGGCAAATGGAGAAAGAACTCGATCCAGGCGCAAAGAGCGAAATCGACGATCGGGATCTCAAAAACGGTTCAAAGACCGTGAACGAGATCCGGAAGTCAAGAGGCGACGAGAAAGTCGACGGCGGCGACGTCCCGATCATTTACGGCACAACCCCGACCCGGCTTATTGATGCCGCGGCCGAACCGAAAGACGAGCCGGCTCCCGCTCCCCCCGTTATTACGGCGAACCCGGAAACCGAACCCGCTCCCGCGGCAACGCAACCAGAAAAGAGCGTCGAGGAGCGGCTCGTCGAATTATCCGAAGAGGTGGCCAGGCTCAAAAAAAAAGCCTTGAGTCGATCGACCGAGAGCGTCCTCTTATATTAGAGGCCCAGGCCCAGGCCGAAAAAATCTTAAAATCATTTTTCAAAAAGGCCGCGAAGGAAATCGCCGAACAAGTCGGGATTTTGGCGTTTCTCCCCGAGAATGACGAAGCGGCCGAGAGGCTCACCGAGGGGGAAAGAGAGATCAAGCTCGCCGAGCTCCGGGCCGCGATCCTCGAAGACGACAACGAAGTTTTAAACCGACTTCTCGCGGAGGTCGACCTCACCGGATGGAAAGTTTTAATCGAGCCGGTCGAGTCCCTTCTCGAAAAGGTCCACAAGTCCGGATCCGCCGAGGCGCTCTTTCAAATTGGAATGGAAAACACCGACAGCTTGACAACGCTCTTGAACGAGAGGGCGCTCGTCTTCGCAGGGGACCGCGGCGCCGAGCTCGTCGGAATGAGGAACATCGGATCGGCCGAGTTTCCGGAATGGATCGAGAACCCCTCGGCAAAATGGGCGATCACCGACACGACCCGGACCATGATCCGGAACGACGTCGCGACGGCAATCAATGAGGGATGGAGCTCGCGACACCTGGCGAAAGAACTCGCCGAGAACAACCCGGCCTTTTCTGATTACCGCGCCGAAATGATCGCGAGGACCGAGATCCGGAAGGCGGACGTCGCCGGCAATATGGCGGCATACCAGGCGAGCGGAATCGTCCAGGGGAAAGAATGGATTATCGGCTCCCGTCATGGCCATATTGACGGATGCGACGCGAATCACCAACAAGGCCCAATCCCTTTTAATCAGCCTTTTGCGACAGGGGACCAGGCCGTCCCGTCTCACCCGAATTGTGTTTGTGACATTCTTCCGGTCTTAATGCCGAAAGTGCAAGGAACGACCGAAGCGGCTCCGGGGGGAGCTCCGACGGAATAAAAAAACATGGGGGAGCAAATGCAAACAAACAGCAATTTCGAGCCGATGGTCCGAAACCTCAACAGACACCAGCGGAGAACCGTCGAAGCAACTCAGGGGATCCGGATCCTCTCGAAAGAAAAGAAGATCGAGCTCGCCGAGGGCGCTCTCGTCGAAGAGGTAAAAAACAACATGGCCGAAAAGGTGATCGACAACTTTGTCGCAAGTCTCGCCGGCTTACCTCTCGCGGCCCGGCTCCGGTTTTGTCTCGGGATTATATTCAACAAGTAAAATGGAGGGCGGCAACATGGGACAAAAGGCTCACAAAATCCAGGGCGACGCGAAACTATTCGTCGATTTTACCAGGACCGACGACGAAGCTCGCATGGTTTACGGTTACGCGACGACCGAGTCCCTTGATTCATACGGGACGATCATCGACCTCGGGAGCGTCGAGGCTTGTCTTCCGGATTATCTCAAATGGAGAAACGTCCGGGAAATGCACCAACCGAGCGCCGTCGGAACCGCGGACGAGCTCACCCTTGACGCGAAAGGCTTATTTGTCGGGGTCCACGTCGTCGATGATATGGCATGGACGAAAGTCAAAGAGGGCGTTTATAAAGGTTTCTCGATCGGCGGCAAAAAAGACTATCAGATCGGGAACCGTATTTTTATAAAACGGATCAACGAGATTACTCTCGGGGACCGGCCGAGCAATGAGGATTGCACGTTCGACACGTTTCGCATATTTCAAGGGGAGGAGGAAAACAGCATGAAGAAAACGACCGAAGCACCCGCCGGCGGAGTTACCGGAGTTACCGGAGTTACCGACGTCAAGCGGTATGCAGGGGAGGAGATCACGGACTCAAGCGTCGCAATGAACGCGCTCGAATCCATTATGACGGTTTTAAATTGGGAGAAAATGGAGGCCGCGAACCAGGGCGAAGGACCCGAAGGCGCGAGTCAAATCGCTTTCCTCAAGGCGGCGATCGAAAACCTCAAGGCTTTTATCTCTTCCGAGATCCTCGAAGACAACGAAACCGTGACCGTCGCGGCCTCGACCGTTTCCGCCGTGGTGGAAATGACCGCCGGCGAGAACGACGTCGAACGAGTCGGCGCGACCATGTCAAAGAAGAACCTCGAACGAATCCAGGCAATGCACGACCACGCCGCCGACATGGGGGCCGCTTGTCGCGTCGAAGAGTGCGCCAGGATAGCCAGGATCACCCAGGACGCCGGAAAGGTCTTGATCGTAGGGGATAGCATGGCCGAGGACATTATTCGGCTATTCTCGACCCTTGCCGACGCCGGGATCGCTTGCGAAGTCGTGGCCGAGGACGTCAACCGTCTTGAAACCAGAAACGCGTACGATTCAGTCTTTCGCGTCGACGGGCTCGACATGGAGATCCCCGGGATCGAGGGCGCAAAAGTCGTGATCGGGACAATGGTCGAACGTCTCAAGGTCCTTGAGGCACAACCGGAGCCGGCGAAGGGCGTCGTCCTCGCGGTAAGTAAAGAACAGGACCTCGCCAGGATTCACAGCGAGGAGGAAAACCCGGAGCCGAAAACTCCTCTTGATGCGATCACAAGGATTCACCAGGGCGGCGGAATGCGGACAGTACAGCTTTAAAAACCAAGTAGGAAAACCAAACTCAGGAGGTAACAAAAATGGATCTCAGGAAAACGACCGAGGACACAATCGCGAGAATTATGTCCGCACAGAAGGCCCCGCTCGGCGACGATGTACTTCGCGCCGCCGGACTCACTCAGTCAACCGGCGCGACAACCGGCTTGACCTTTTACGATCTTGAGCCGGCGGCAAAATTGATGTACCCCGTTTTGACCCCGCTCCGGAACAAGATCCCCCGCGTTTCCGGAAAGGGCGGAATCCAGGCAAATTGGAAAGCAATCACCGGGATCAATGTCGCAAATATGCGAGGCGTCGTTTCCGCCGGCAACCGTGGCGGCGCGATCTCTCACACTTTGCAAGAATACCTCGCGGCATACCGCGGGATCGGCCTTGAGAACTTTGTCCAGTTCGAGGCGGAGCTCGCCGCCGAAGGTTTCGACAATGCGAAGGCCCTCGCAGTTCAGATGCTTTTACAGTCGACCATGATCGAAGAGGAACGCTTGATCATCGGCGGAAACACCTCGATCGCTCTCGGCACAACCCCGACCCCGACTTGTTCGGACGTCGCAACCGGCGGGACCCTTCTCGCTAATACCGCTTATAAAGTCGGTTGTATCGCCCTCACTTTCGAGGGTTACAAATATAACACCGTCGCCGCCGGGCTCGTCCCCGTCGTGACCAAAACAAACACCGACGGCTCGACCGATACTTTCGGCGGCGGAGTCGCGAAACAGTCCGCGATCGCCTCGATCTCTACAGCGGCCGACGCAACAAACACCCACAGCATAAAAGCGAGCGTGACCCCCGTAAATGGCGCCGTCGCTTATGCGTGGTATTTGGGAACGGTAAACGCCGCCGGAATGTTTCTTTATTCCATTACGACGATCAATTCCGTTTTATTCACCGCGGACGCCGCCGGGGCTCAGGCTTTCAGCGTGGCCGAATTCGCGAACGACAACTCGAAGAACTCTCTCGCCTTCGATGGTCTTTATTCTCAGATCATGGCGACCGGCTCGAACGCTTACCTCAAGGACCTGGCAACCGGGGTCCCCGGAACCGGCTCGGCCCTTACAACCGACGGCGCAGGCGGGATCACCGAGATCTCGGACGCCTTTCAGTCCTTTTGGGACAATTTCCGCTTGAGCCCGGATATTATGTATGTTTCCGGCGGGGTCGCTCTCGCAATGAATAAACTCATAATTGCAAACGGCGGCGCTCCTCTTATCCGTTACGGCCTCGACGCCCAGGGAACCGGACAGCTTGACGCCGGCGTCGTGATCGGCTCGATCTTGAACCAGATCACAAACAAGAAAGTCGCGATCGTAGTACACCCCGACGCGGTCCCGGGCTCGATCCTTTTCTATTCCGACGGCGTCCCTTATCCATTGAGCGGAGTCGGCAACATTCTACAGATCCGCGCGCGCCGCGATTACTATCAAATCGAATGGCCGCTCAAAACCCGTAAATATGAGTATGGCGTTTACGCGGACGAAGTCCTTCAAAACTATTTCCCGCCGGCATTTGGATTGATCAAAAATATCAATTACAAATAACCGCGGAGGGAACACCAGAACCCCGGCCGCCTCCTCACAAGGGGGGCGGCCTTTCGGGTAGATTCAACAAAAAGAAGCGAAGGGGGAAATCATGGTCAAGATGAAAAATGAAGAGGGGACCGGGGCGTCTTTCGGGGGCGAAGATTACCAGGCCGACAAAAAGGGAATGATCACCGTCCCGCGCGAGGCCGTCGCCGACTTGATCGGTCACGGTTTCAAAATTGCGAAGGACGTCGAAGATCCGGAAACCGACGAGGCAAAACTCGACCGGCTCAAGAAGGACGTCAAGAACTTGAAGGCCGCCGTCAAGAAGGCCCCGGAAGATGCCGAGAAAAAGACCGCTCTCGACGCCGCAATCCTGGCGCTTGAGACATTCACCGGGAAGAAAGACGACACCGAGGAATAATTCACCGAGCGGGGCCGGTTCACGCCGCCCCGCTTTCCTTGAAACATGGGAGCCCCTACAATGGCCGCTAACGACTTGACAGATCTCGCAAATGTAAAGGCTTACCTCCGGATCAAAACGGAAGACACGACGAGCGACGCGCTCCTCGCGCTCCTTATCACGGCCGCCTCGGATTATATTCAAAACATTTTAAACCGGACATTCAAGGCCGCGGACTATGTCCAGAGATCGAACGGGAACAATGCCGACATTATGGTCGCTTCAAATTATCCGATCATTTCCGTTTCGGGCGTGATCGTCGACGGCGTGACAATCCCGGCCGCCCCGAGCGAAGCGGCCCCGGGTTATCTCTTCGACAAAGACGCGATCTATCTCCGCGGTTTCAAGTTTACAAAGGGCGTGAAGAACGTCGTCCTCTCATACAATGCCGGCTATTCGGCGACCCCTCCCGTCGTGGCGGATTGTTGCGCGACGCTTGTCGGGAAAAAATTCAAATACCTTGACCGAATCGGACACCTCTCGAAGATCCTCGCCGGCGAAACCGTGACCTATGAACGGAGCGACCTCACCGACGAATTGAAGAGCGTCCTCCGGAACTTTGCGAAAGTGGTCCCAATATGATCGACGCCGTCCTCATAGGACGCGACGAGCTCGGGAAATTTCTCGCGGGGATCCCCGACAGCGTCGAGCGTGAACTCCGGATCGAAGTCGAGGCTCTCTCGATCAAGCTCCTCCGGAAAGTCAAGGGGGACAAATTGAGCGGCGGCGTCCTCGGGAACGTGACGGGAACGCTCCGGGCCTCGGTCAATTACAAAGTGAAGACGGAAGGGCGCCAGATCGTCAGGACCGTCGGAACAAATAAAGAATATGCCGCGGTCCATGAATACGGATTCAACGGGATTGTGACCGTTTCGGAACACCTCCGGACCGTGACAAAAGTTTTCGGCCGATCGGTCTTATCTCCCCGAAAGTCTCTTGTCCGGACACATCAGCGGCACATGGTCATGCCGGCCCGGTCTTTCCTCCGCTCGTCTTTGCGGGAAATGGAAAGCGAGATCCGGACCAGGCTCGGCGCCGCGGCTCAGAGGGGGGCAAATGCTCAACAATAGGGAAACAATTTATTCCGCGATCTTCGCGCTCTTCTCTTCCGTCGCCGCCTTCAATACGGCCGGCCGAAAGGTCGTCACATGGTCCGACGTGGATCCCGAGAGACAACCCGCTTTATTCATGGCACAAACGGGGGAGAACGCCGCCAGGACGAAAGGGCTCCCGACGAAATGGACCCTCACCGTCAAATTTTATTTGTATTGTCATTCCGGAGGCGATCACTCTCCCGTCGGTCCCATTATAAACCCGCTCCTCGACGCAATAACGGCGCTTGTCGAGACGAAGGAAAACCCGGCCGGGGCGAACCTCCCCCGGGTCCCCCTGGCGCCAGGCGAGACGAACACCCTCGGGATCCCCGGGGTTTCTCATTGTTGGATCGAGGGAACAATCGAGACGGACGAGGGGGCGCTCGGAAACCAGGCCGTCGCAATTATCCCGCTCAATATCTTAGCAACATAAAAGGAGGTTTTCGCTATGGACGAGAAGACAGCAAACAAGGTGATCGCGGTAATTGAAGAACAATGGCAAGAGCGCCGCAACGCTTACGCAATGGACACCGCAACCCACAACCGGGAACAAGCAAACGTCGAGTACCTCAAGAAGAGAATCACCGACATGATCGAGGCCCCGGCCCCCGCTTCAAAATCGAAATAAGAAGGACACCAAAAAAAAGGAGGTAACAGATTATGCAATTCGGATTCGGATCGGGGTCCCTTTGGGGGACAAACACAGCGGCGAACTCTTCGCCCCAGGAATTCGGGGCGCTTCAAGATTGTTCGATCGACTTCTCTTTCTCAATGAAAGAGCTCCGCGGCCGCTTTCAAATGCCGCTCACCGTGGCGCGTGGCGCCGGCAAGATCCAGGGCAAGGCGAAGAGCGGCAACATAAACGCGAAACTCTTCAACGAGCTTTTTTTCGGTCAGGCAATGGCAACCGGCAAAACCGCAACCGCTCAGAACGAGACGGCCGCGATCCCGGCGACGCCCTTCACGGTCACAGTCACAAACGGCGCGACTTTTAAGAAGGACCTCGGCGTCAAGTTTGCATTGACCGGGCTCCCTCTCGTCCGCGTCGCCTCGGCCCCGGTTACGGGTCAATATTCCGTCAATGAGACGACCGGCGCCTATTTGTTCGCCGCGGCCGATACCGGCCTTTCGGTCATGACGACGTATACCTACACCACGACCGGCGGGAACACGATCACGCTTTCAAATCAGCTTATGGGAACGACCCCATATTTCAGCGTGATTTTAAATGAGGTATACGAGGGGAAGGCCGTCACAATCGAGCTTTTGAAATGTACCTCGGATAAACTCACGATCGCGACAAAGCTCGAAGACTTCATAATCCCCGAGCTCGGTTTCGAGGCAATGGCGAACGCCGCCGGCATTATCGGTTATTTGTCGATCGACGAGTAACACGTCCGCCCCGGGGATAGGATGGGAACCCGCGAACCCGTCCGACAAAATTCCCCCCAGGTTTTCCCCGGGGCTCTTATGGGGACCAACTCAAACAAAGCGAAAAGGGGATCCGCGTCATGATTAAAATCAAAGAAAATCCGATCGAAGGCGAATCAATTCCGATGGGGGGATTCGACTTGATCGTCCCCGCCCTCAACTTCCGTCAAATCAAGGCCCTCAAGCTCGACATTAAGAAGATGGACGAGGAGACGGACGTCGACAAGAAATTCGCCGCTCAGATCAAAGTGATTCGCGAGGCAATGAAACGCAATTATCCCGAGATTGAGATCTCCGAGGTCGAGGATCTCGTCGACATGAACAACATGGTCCGCGTGATCATGGCCGTGATGGGACAAAGCGGGGCCGTCCTTATGGGAAAGCCGGGGCCGGCGGTCGAAGTGTAAAATTATCTGAAATAGATTGGAATTCGATCTATTCCGGAATAATTGCGGCGACCGGGTGGACGTGGGAATATATCGACGAGAACATGACCCTCCCCCGGCTCGCGGCGCTCTCGAAACATTGGGAGATTTTCCCGCCGACACACAAGGCACTCGCCCGGCTCTCCTCCGCGTTTCTGAAAGAAGACGGGGGCGGACACCGATCGGAAGAAAAGAAAAAGGGAACTTTAAACGATCTAATGGCCGTTTTCGGCAAAAGCGGGGGGGCGATTAAATGAGCAACGAAGAAACGAACGTCAGGATCGGGGCCGATACCGCAGATTTACGCCAGGGAATGACCTCCGCGTCGGGAGTCGTCGACAAGGGAGTCGCGGCGATTATCGCGGCAATCAATAACATGAACACCGTCACGTCGGCGGCCGTTAATGGTATGCACTCGACAATGGCGCTCGGTTTCGATGCTATGGCCGCCGATATGCACCGGGCCGAAACCTCCGCCCAGGAAACCGGCGCCGCAATGTCGCAGGTCCTCGAAAGATCAAACCGTCCTCTCAACGACAACACTAAAAACCTCAGATCCGGGACGCAAAGCACAACGAACGCAACGAAAGAGCTCCTCGCGGCAATGGGGGGGCTCTTGTCGATTGCGGCAATCACAAAGGTGATCGAGTCCTCGGTCCAATCCTATATGAAAGCGGAGTCGGCCCTTTACGGCCTCGCCTCGGCCGCCAGGTATACCGGGAACGAATTCGGGGTCACTATGGCCGCGGCGAAGGCGCTCGCGAACGACGGCCTCATGAGCTTGTCGGAGGCGTCGAAGGGACTCCAAAACCTTTTGATGCGAGGTTTTAGTCTTCAAGAGTCAATCGACATGATGAACCGTTTCAAAGACTCGGCCGCCTTCAATCGTCAAGCGTCTTTGCAGTTCGGCGAGTCGGTCGTCACCGCGACGGAAGGCATCAAAAACGAAAACTCAATCCTCGTCGACAATGCCGGCGTGACTAAAAACGTCTCGGTCATGTGGAAGGAATTCGCCCAAAAGATCGGAACTACCGCCGAGAAATTGACGATCGGACAAAAGCGTCAAGCGGAATATAACGGGATCATGAAGGAAACCGAGGGACAAGTCGGGAACGCCGCAAAAATGGCGACCCTCTTCTCGGGGGAACTCGCGAAGGCGCGCCAGGAATCCGAACTCGCAAAAGCTCACTTTGCACAAGCAATGATCCCGACACTCACGGCGCTTTTAAAGGCAATGGCGCCGGTTTTCGACATGGCTCGCGCTTTCGTTGGCGGCTTTCAAATGATGGTCGTCGCAATCGCCGGTTTTGTCGACAAGGCCGCGGCAATATATGACGCCGGCGGAATCGTCGGGCTTATCTTCTCGGCGGACGCCCGGGCTCAAGTAAAAAAGAAATTCGGAGAGATTGAACAAGCGGTCGAAGAGCAAAAGGCCGAGATTTTCAAAACAATGGAGGCGCCGGTCGCCGTTAATGCCGATATGTTCGCACCGGCAAAGGGACCGCTCCGGAAGGATCCGGACGCTCCGAAAGAAAAGGCCGAGAGTCGAATCCCGGCATGGAAGGCCGAGCTCGAACACGCGAAAGAGATCGAGGGGGAATTCTTCAAGGACTCCAACGCCGCCGATCTCGCTTTTTGGGAGGAGAAACTCGGACACGTCAAGGGATCCGGGAAAGTCCAGAAAGAAGAACAACGGGCGATCGCTCACGAAATTTTCAAGATCAAGAAGGATATACAACGCGAGGAGCTTCAAAGCGGCCTCGAAGAGATCAAGCTCCGACTCGACCAGGAACGAGGAGGGAGCGCCGAGCGCGTCAAGATATGGGACGAGGCCGTCAAGAAGATTGGCGTCGCTTATGGGACCGACTCGAAGCAATACACCGCGGCCTTGAGAGAGAAGGAAAAACTCGCAAGGGAACACGCGAACCTCCTCGTCAAGCTCGCCGACGAAGTGACCGAGAAGAACCGCGAGATCTCAAAGATCGGGATCGAGATCGAAGCACAAAACGCCGAGTTTAAAGCTCAGATCGGGGCGATCTCCGCCGAGGAACAAATCCGGATCGCTCGGACCCTTGAGTCCAGGAAAGCCGACATTGAAATCGGCGCCCTCCGCGAGAAGCTCGCCAGGGAAAAGGCCGGGACGCTCGAGCACCAGAAACTCAATGATCAAATCGAGATCGCCCAGGCGAAACACGCGGCGAAGATGGGCCAGATTAACCAGAAAGCAGCCCTCGAACAGTCGAAGACCTTCAACACGGTTTTCTCGTCGATTCAGAACTCTTTCTCGTCCGCGGTTCAAGGAATGATCTTGTCCGGCGACACCCTCGGG
>CAUYUB010000009.1:0-10407 GCA_963575685.1 Gammaproteobacteria bacterium
AAAAATTGTGCAGTAGTTCCCGCCATGACGCCGATCCGGTGACCACGTAGATCGGCTGGTACTTGGATGCCACTATCACGATTGGCTACCAACCGGTAGGGATTATTATGAGAGAAGGTGGCAATGATGACAAAATCCCGACGCTGAAAACTCTGAAGTACAATTGGTGTATCAGCCACAGTCGCCACATCGACTTCATTTCTTAGCATGGCTTCCAGCGCCATTTTACCAGCGGGCCAGGATTTGGTAGTAATATCCAGCCCTTCTTCACTATAGAAGCCCCGTTCCAGAGCAATGAAGGTCGGAATATTTCCCGCGTTTTCCGCAACGCCCAATACCAGTGGCTCTCTCTCGGGAGAGGCGGCTGGGCATGACCCTGTCCAGGTGGCCATAATTTGTGCGAAGAGCATAGGTAAAACGAAGAAATATTTCATAATGATTCTCTAGTTTAGCGTTTAGCGAGGTTGAGATTATTTCCAACTGGTGACTTTACTCCCGGCACGGCCTTCTCGCCGCCCCTCCAGGTAGAGATCCTTGAGGGGCGTATCCATTACCCGACGTACCTCGCCATAAATTGCCGTTACGACGCGGGCCAACACTTCGTTCCAAGAATCACCGGTGCGGGTGTCCACCTCTCGTACCGAATGGGGCAATAACCGGTAGAGGTCGAGCAGTGTTACCTCGCTCAGATCCCGGGCCAAGACCCAAGTACCTGCGGCAGTGCGTTGGATCAACCGAGAGGTGGAAAAAGTGGAAATGAGGTCAAGCAACATGTCCTCCGACAGTCCCGGTTCCCAAGCTAGTAGTGTCCGCGTAGCGACGGAAGTCCCGTTGCGTTGCGCCTCCCAAAGATGACCCACTACCCGAAAGGCCCACAATAATTCTGCCCCTGAGGATTGACCTGCCTGCAACCAAACCGGAAAGGCTGAGAGTGAATGGGTAATCTCCGCCCCCAGCAATGCCACCAACCAGGAGGTGTAGATCCAGATCAGGAATACGGGAACTACCGCCATCGTTCCAAAAATGGTTTCGTAAGTAGGGACGGTAGTGACATATAAGGTGAAACCTCGTTTCGCGGCCTCAAACAGCAACGCCGCTACCAGCGCTCCCATCAGCGCGTGGAACAAGGAAACCGCTCGGTTTGGTACCACAACGTACAGTAAGAATAGGGCAAGGGTCGTGGCGAAAAAGGGCGTCATCCCCAACAATGCCCCTCGTACCCCTAACGACTCGGTGGCTGCCGTAAAACTCGGGGCGGAAAAAATCTGGGAAGTCAGCAGCAGGCTGGCACCGATCAACATCGGCCCCAGCGTAAGCACCGCCCAATAGACAGTAAAATTCGCCAACGCTCGGCGTTTTACCCGTACCCGCCAAATGCGGTTGAAGCTGGTATCGATAGCGGACATCATCACCAGTGAAGTAACTACCAGCGATAGAATTCCCATTGCCGTCAAACGCGAGGCATTATGGGCGAATTGTTGGAGGTACTGCTGAACGATTGCCCCGAAGGTTGGTACAAAGTTGGTAAAAATGAAATCCTGCACCAAGCGTTGGACGTTGGCAAAGACCGGAAAGGCACCAGCGACGGATACCGCCACTGCCATCAGGGGGACCAGAGAAAGCAGGGTTGCATAGGAGAGTTCGGAGGCTACTTCCAGACTACGGTCTTCCAGAAAACTACTCAGGAGGAAAGACAGAAAACGTCCAGCGAGACGCAGGTGGGACCTTATCCAACCCTGGAACTCTTTCACTACGCCCTGGAGTTCCACGGTTTAGTGAGGAACGTAGGGGGCAAGCAGGCCATAGGCCCGGTGGCCCTCATGATGCCGGACTGCGGCCTCGGCAGCTTCCAGTGCCTCGCGTAGGGCAGAGTTACGCAGGCGTTTCGGTTCGCTACGCAAATTGGCCGCCAGGGTTTGTGCTCGCTCCAGGTCATAGTCCTCCAGTGCTGATTCCGCTTCTTGTCGGGCCTGCTCCATGAATGCCATGGTAACTGCCTCATTACCCTGTGATGCGGCATCCTGGGCTTGCTGTAAAACGGCACGGGTATTGGGGTCGAGTTTAGTGACGCGTTCTGCCTGTTCTACGGTTTCTATGGTAGACGTTAGGGTTAGGACCAAGCTGCGTGCCCGTACCGCCTCGGTTTTGGCCGCTAGGGCATGCTGTTCAGCCCCTCGGAAGTCGGCTACCGCAAGTTCCTTCTCCGCCTTGGTGAGCAGGGCATCCACTCGTTCCATAATGGTAGGAAAATAGTGCTCCGCACCTGCCTCTACGGCGGCACGGACCGATTGCCGGGCGTCGCTCATCTCTTGAATGGGCGGTGCATTGGCACAACCGAACAAGATCACTGTGGCGACCAGACCTACCCATCGCGATGGCTTCACCTTACGACACATTGAGCCCCCCGTTGAGCAAACCATTAATCATTAGTAATGCAATGGGGAAACCGTAACACCCCCTTTGCGGGAGTGTCAAGAAAACCTATTTGCTTGTTTGTCTGAGCGCGACTTCTCGTCGGTCATGGGATGGACTCTGTTTTCTACTGCGGCATTTTCCCAAGCTAATAAAAAAGCCTCGTGGTTTTTACCCACGAGGCTTTTTTATTGCATAGGTACGGCTTACTTGTTCATGCTCTTCTTGTAGCTGCGATTGATTCCTTCTTTGGTCTGATCGCAGCACTCCTGGGCTGCCCTGGCAGCGCTCATGGCGGCATCTGCCTTACGGCTGGCTTCGTTGGCAGCCTTAAGTGCCTGGCTGGCCGACGTGCTGGCCTCAGCAGCCTTCTCCTCAGCCATCTTGACGCTTTCGGTGCTGGCGCAACCGGAGGCCAGACCCACAACAACGGCGAGGGCGGAGTACTTGGCGAACTTTACAATAGTCTTCTGCATTTCATTTCTCCATCGGAGGTTGACAAAAAATACTAAATTGCTCCCCGAAAAGGGAGCAACCGCTTGGCATGATATTGGTGCCGCGGTTCGGGTTCAAGCACCATGTTATCCTCGTCACCTAGTCTCTAACTTCGGAGGGACGGTCTCAAGGGGTGCTCATGGAAAGAAAGTTTCGTTACAGCGGATGTCTGTCTCAGCGGATGACCACGCGAGTTCCCACCTGTACCCACTGGGCAAGTTGCTCAATCTCCTCATTAGTGAGGGCGACACAACCTTTGGTCCAGTCGAATTTCCGGTGGATAGTGGGGTCTCCCATGCCCAGACCGTGAATGCCGATGGTACCCCCCAAAGGAGTATCCTGTGGCGGTAATCGACCCTCCGATAAAGCAGTACGGAGGGCATAATAAGTATCGATGTCGATCAGATGATGCTGATAGGCCCGTTCCGTATGTTCTTCATTCGGAAAATCCAACCCAAAGAAGACATCAAAAGGACTGGAACGATTTATCCAGGCGATCCGAAACTCACCGATAGGCGTTACACCATCCCCACGCTGCCGCTCGTTGGCCGCACCACTGCGTCCCAGGGCAACCCTGGGATAGGTACGATCCAAACTCTCGCCCTTGAACACCGAGAGGGTGTGGGCAGTCGTATCTATCTGGATCCAACGGTCTTCGTTGGCCCAAACCGTACCAACGCAGGCTATCAGGGTAGCGAAGAGTAGGGTATGGTGGAATAAGGATTTCGGTAACATGATGGGAACAGCTATGGTTAGGCTGAAACGACAAGCATAGCCAATTATGCCACAGATCTACGAGGAAGTGACAACAACCTCACCGCTCCTGCCCCTCTAAGGAGGTAAGTCTTTGTATAATCGGAAAGTTCCCAACCCCTATAAGATCAATATTACTCGTTACGGGTCCATAGGTTAATGGCACTTGACCATCGGTTCAAAAATCACGGCAAACCAACCCAGCGTTTCCACCCGCCCAAAGTTTTTTATCCCAAGACGGTTGCAGGACGAAGGCGTTCGGATGACAATTTTGCAACCACCGCATAGTACGATTGAGGAGTCGAGAGGTGAATTTAGAGAGCATTCGTAGCGCCTATCGGCGCCATTCACGCTATTACGATACCGTATTTGGTCCCATTCTTCACCCTGGACGTAAGCTCATCGTGCAGGCGCTCCACCTGGATTCCGGCGAACGGGTACTGGAAGTGGGGGTGGGCACCGGGCTGTCGTTGCCCCTTTATCCCGACACCGTGCGGGTCACCGGCATCGATATCTCCCGCGAGATGCTCGATATTGCCCGCGAACGGGTCACGCAAGACCAGCTTACCCATGTGGATGCGTTGCTGGAGATGGATGCGGAGGCACTCCACTTCCCCGACGCCAGCTTCGACAAAGTCGTTGCGATGTACGTGGTCTCCGTGGTCCCCGATCCGGTCCAGGTGGTGGAAGAGATGCGCCGCGTTTGTAAACCCGGTGGTGAACTCTTTATCGTCAACCATTTCCATTCCCAGCGCCCAATTATCCGCGAGGTGGAGGATCTACTTGCTCCGTTGTCAAAACTGGCGGGCTTCCGTCCCGATATGGATTTGACGGAGTTTTTGCGAAGTACCGACCTGGATGTGATCGAAAAGCGCCGGGCCAATCTGATGGGATACTGGAAGATCCTGCGTTGCCGACGCGCACCGGCCTCGCGTTCTGATTCCACCAAATAAATTGCCACCCTCACCCAAGGGGCGCAGGTCTTTCTACCTGCGCCCCTTTTTATTTACTTGATGGCAAGGCTCTGTTTAAGGATACGTGGCGTCACAAAGACCAGGAGTTCATGTTTTTCGTTGGAATTGTGGTTACTACGGAATAGATGCCCAACCACCGGCAGATCTCCAAAGAAAGGGATACGATCTACCCCATTCGATAGCGATTGTTCGTAGATCCCCCCCCAAGACGACGGTTTCACCATTATCCACCAGCACCTCCGTACTGATTTTTTTAGTATTGATGGAGGGAACACCGTTGGTAACGGTACCGGGGGCGTCTTTATTGACGTTGATGGTAAGGAGGATACGGTCGTCGGGGGTGATTTGAGGTTTAACCTTTAAGCTAAGGGCTGCGGTCTTAAAGGCAACATTGGTTGCACCGCTGGAGGATGCCTGTTGATAGGGGATCTCTACGCCCTGTTCAATACTCGCCTCCTTTTGATTGGAGGTAATGACGCGGGGATTGGAGATCACATCAATACGGCTCTCGCTCTGACGTGCAGCAAGCTCCAGATCCAATAAATAGCGCGAGCTTAGGAGGGCAAAAGCAATACTACCCGTTTGTCCAGCAGCGGGTAGATTGACATTCAGTCGATCAGCTCTTGCGGGCAGGCTGATTGGATAAGGCGTTCCATTTGTGGTGAGATTACTGACAGCACTGTTGATCATGGTGTCCGTACCGCTGAGATTTCCGCTGACAGCACCAAGATTGTTGCCACTTTGGTGTACCCCAGTAACGCCGAATTTTACCCCCAGCTCCTTGGCAAAGGTATCGTCGGCAGAGACGATACGCGATTCGATAAGGACTTGACGGATCGGGACATCCAAGGCAGTCAGGAGTTGACGGACTTCGGCGAGTTTGTCGACGGTGTCTTGGATGAGAAGGGCATTGGTGCGCTCGTCTACGGCAACGTTGCCACGGGCGGAAAGCAGGGAGTTCTCCTTGGCCTTGAGCAAGGTGGCGATATCCGTGGCCTTGGCATAATTTATCTGCATGAGTTCGGAATGCAGGGGAGCAAGGTCGGTCACTGCCTTGTGGGTCTCCAATTCCTGCTTCTCACGGGCAGCAAGTTCTTCGTTGGGGGCTACCATAATCACGTTGTCGGCACGACGCATCCCCAGCCCTTTACTCTTGAGGATAATGTCCAGTACCTGGTCCCAGGGGACATCTTTCAGGCGCAGGGTGAGTGTGCCCTGGACTGTATCGCTGGTGATGACGTTGAGTCCGGTAAAATCGGCAATCAGTTGAAGTACCGCCCGCACGTCAATACTTTGGAAATTCAACGATAGCCGTTCACCGGTATAGCCAAGCCGTTCCTTTTTGGTAGATTCCTGTTGTTCTTTGCTGAGGGGGCGTATTTCTATCGTAAAAATGCGATCGGATTGATAAGAAAGGTGCTCAAAATTATCTCCATTGTTGATCACCATGTGCACGTTACCATTTTTAGGAAGGGCATCAATGGTATGTACCGGTGTCGCAAAATCGGTCACATCAAGGCGGCGCATCAGCGCGGGGGGTAATCGAGCCCCTTGGAAATCCACGACCACGTCATTTCCCTGCTGGCGCACATCTACGCCAATGCTGGTATTAGATAAGGTGACGATGACCCGTCCTTCTCCATTGTTGCCCCGCCGGAAGTCTATATCCTCGATTGCCCGTACGAGCGGTACGCTCTTTCCTAAGGAATCGGCCGATGACATCTGGGGCGATGTCGGCGATGAAGGGGCGGGCGTCAGTCTCCCCAATGCTACCAGGAGGCGGTTACCGTCTGCTTTTATCTCGTGTGGGACCAATTGTGCCAAGTTAATAACAACGCGGGTACGACCACTGGCTTCTACGGCCACAATGCTTTGGACTGCCCCCACTCCCACCTGTTGGAAGCGGTGAGCAATACTGAGATGGGTGTCGGGCAGGTCGATGGCAATCCGTGCAGGATTGTCCGTGGTAAAACTCACAGGTTCTGGGATAGGCGCGGACATGGCCAGGGTGACCTGGACCTGATTGCCGGGAAGGGTGGCGAAGCTGATATCTTGCAGGAGGCGGTTTTCGGCATGGGCACCGGCTAGGGACAGGCCGAGGACGAGGCCCAGCAGCCACCGCACCAAGATCGGGTATTCGTTTCTGCTTTGGTTTACTTGCTTTTCCCGTTGGTCGGTTGCCGCATGATTAACGGGCCATATTGTGTGCCTTTTACGATTGTGTACGTTTAGACAATCTATTCCGACAAGGCCAACGATGCCTGACGCTGCTGCCAACCATCTCCTCCGTCGGTAACGATTTCAGTGAGGAGAATGCGGTTTTCGGAGATTTGATTAATACGGCCATGGTTCTGTCCCATGAAGTTACCCACCTGAACCCGAGACACGGTGCCGTCCGGACTCCGTACCACCGCCCAACGCTCCCCACGCTGTTCCAGGGTACCAACCATACGCAGGCCATCCAGCGGATAACTCTCCAAGGCTTCCTTGTGTCGGTTAAAGTCGGGGTGGATGGCGGAAGTGGGTTTCGCCTGTTCTTGTGGGGTCACCGCTTCGGGCTGGGGTTCGGAAATCGGCTCGAAGGGATCACGCAATTCACTGGCCGCATAGAGAAAGGTTTCATAGGGGCGAATTTCGGGTAAAGGGTCCACCCGCGGCCGGGGACGCGCCTTGGTCTGGGCAATGAAGGATTGGAGATCACTCATGTCATCTCCCGCGCAGCCAACTAATGCCACGGCAGCGACCAAAGTCATGCCGAGGTGTTGTGCTCGGAACCAACGGCGACGGGAGCCAGGATACCTATTCACTTGCCGCCCCCCTCATCCTGATAGTGATAAATTTTGGCCACCGCCTCCATGCTTAATTTTCCTTTCTTATCACCACCCATAGTGGTTAGGGAAACATCGTGAAGCGTCACGATCCGTGGTAGGGCTGCCACACCGCTCACGAATTGTCCAAATTGGTGATAGGTCCCCGTCACCTTGATCTGGATGGGGAGGTTTTGGAATTCCTGAGATCTTGGTGCGCCTGGTTTGAACAGTTCGAATTCGAGTCCGGCGGCGAGGCCGGTTTGGGAGATATCCACCAGAAGTGCATCTACCTCGGCTTTACGCGGCAATTGGCGGAGCATGATACTGAAAGATTGTTTCAGATCGGCCATCTGTTGGCGGTATACCTCAAGGTTGGCCGCTTCCACCTGAAGCTTTTCGAAGGTCCCGCGTAACGTGGTTTCCTTAGCCTCGGCAGCGTCCCACAGTTCAATTTCGGATTGGGTATCGAACCAGTATCCCGCTCCCAGCAGCACGACGACGGCAATCACAATCAGGCCGATCCGTGCGATGAGAGGCCAACTGCCGACGTTGTTGAAATCGAGGCTATTGAGATCCTCAATATTCACTTGCCGCCCTCCTTGTTATCGGCCGGATTGATCTGACGGGCATGGAGGCTGAATTTGCTGATCCGATCATGGCCCTGCTGGGCGGTCTGGATCACGTCCAGACCGGGGTCGGTCAACCACTTTGAGGCGCTGATGTTGCGCATCAAGGTGGAAACTCGGGCATTGGATTGGGCGCTGCCCTCAAGGGCGACGGCGCGCTCCTTCTGCTTGAGGTTGCTCAGGAATACCCCATCCGGCAGCAGTCTGGGAATTTCGTCAAAGAGGTGAACGATCTCTGGACGACTGGTCTGGAGGCGCTGCACAATATCCATACGGGCGCGGAGGCTCGCGAGGTCTTTCTTGAGATTTTTAACCTCGGCGATTCGTTTGTTGAGTTCGGCAATTTCCTCATTCAGCTTCTTATTCCGCAGCTCCTGGAAAGCGATTCGGTCCTCAATATAATAATGGACATAGCCGACGCTCGCTGCCGCCACGATGAGAGAAAGGGCGAGGGTTGCCATGAAATCCCGTTGGCGTTCCTTACGGTTTGCCTCACGCCAGGGCAGAAGGTTGATACGAGGCATATCAGTCGAAGCTCCGTAAGGTCAACCCACAAGCGATCATCAGCGCTGAGGCATCGTTACTCAATCCCTGGGCGTTGACGCGCGGAGCCAATGACATATTGGCAAAGGGATTGGCGATGATGGTCGGCGCCCCGATCTTCGATTCGATGAGTTCGCTCACGTCCGGGATGGAGACCGTCCCTCCCGACAGCACGATAAAATCTACCTTGTCATATTGGCTCGAAGAAAAAAAGAATTGCAACGACCGGCTGACCTGTTGGGCCATCGCCTCCTTAAAAGGTTCCAGCACTTCTCGACCATAGCTGTCGGGCAGTCCGCCATGACGTTTAGCCATTCCTGCCTCTTCGTAGGAGAGTCCGTAGTGGCGCTGGATCTCTTCGGTGAGCTGCTTACCCCCGAAAACCTGCTCACGGTTATAAATGAGGTGGTGGTCATGCAACACATTGAGGGTGGTCATGGTGGCGCCCACGTCTACCAGGGCCACGGTCTTGTGGTCGCCCCCCTCCGGGAGTTGATCGGTAATCAGGCGGAAGGCCGTCTCCATGGCGTAGGCCTCAATATCGACGACCTTGGCGGTCAGTCCCCCCAGTTCCAAGGCGGCTACCCGTAGATCGACGTTTTCGCTACGAGAGGCGACCAGCAGCACGTCTACCATCTCCGGGTTCTTCAATGAAGGACCGAGACGCTGAAAGTCCAGATAGACCTCTTCCAGTGGGAAGGGGATGTACTGATCGGCCTCAAATTGGATCTGGCCTTCCATTTCGTCTTCATTAAGGCTGGCGGGTAACGATATGACCTTAGTAATCACCGCGGAACCCGCAACCGCGACCGCAGCCAATTTAGAGCGGGTGCCGGAACGTTTGACGGCCTTTTTGATGGCATGGCCCACCCCTTCTACATCACTGATGTTACGTTCTGCAATGGCATTGGGTGGGAGGGGCTCGGCGGCGTAGCTCTCCACCCGATAGCGGCCGTCGTGCCGGCTCAGTTCGAGGAGCTTGATCACGGTGGAACTGATATCGATACCAATCAACGGCACCCATCGTTTTTTGAGCGGCCACATATTGTGCTTTCTCGTTTCCCCGCGTTTCCGTCGTAACAGCTTCCCAATATAAACCAAGTAGTTATGTGGATAGATCGGGGTGTGTGGAAAATTGTGGGATCCACTATAGACTGGGGTTTCCCAAAAAACAAACGGCTTGCTGCCTCACCGTGACCCTTTTGTTGGCCTGCTCAGCTCGCTACTCTCTGCGGTCGTACGTTCCTAATCGGTGCCGGGGCGGTTGGCGAATATCGTGGTGTAGGCAAGAGCTTTCCGCATGACACGGATATGTGTCATATCAGCGGATTCAATGACCCATCATATTTCTTTGTCATATTTCCTTCTAAATAACAAAATCTCCATAAACTTCCTAACCATTATTATTAAAAGATTTTTTTGGCAGGTTGAACCAGTGCCGTTCCTGCTTCTGATAGTGTCCTTAGTTAAATTATCCATTCTTGCCCAAAGGTAAAAAACTAATGTATCAGAGTATTTTTACTCTTGTCACTCCTTACCGGGAACAACTCATAATTAAGCTAGGTTTTTGGCTTGCATTCCCTAACCTGATTCCACCGTTTAGCCAAATACCGTAAGGAGAAGAGAATGCGCAAGGTGTTGTTCATACTTGGGCAACTGTCCGACACCGATGTCGATTGGTTGGCCAACAACGGCAAACGCGAGCGGATCGCCAAGGGCGTCGTGCTGATCCGGAGTGGGACCTATACTGAACGCGGTCATAGCCTACAATTTTGACCAATTACGTTGGGAGGC
>CAUYUB010000010.1:0-10373 GCA_963575685.1 Gammaproteobacteria bacterium
AGCGGGAGAGCATGGCAAGGGCTTTGCGGTGGTGGCCGCCGAGGTACGTAAGCTCGCCGAGCGTAGTCAAATCGCGGCTCGGGAGATTGGCGAATTGGCAGCGGGTAGTGTGCGGCTTGCGGAGAAAGCCGGCACGCTGCTTGGCGAAATCGTCCCGGCGATTACCCAGACCTCGGATCTGGTCCAGGAAATCGCGTCTGCTTCCAAGGAACAAGCCAGTGGTGTCAATCAGATCAATACTGCCATGGGCCAGCTCTCCCAACTCACCCAGAGCAACGCCAGCTCCTCCGAGGAATTGAGCGCAACCGCCGAGGAATTGTCTGCCCAGGTCACCCAGCTCCAGGATTTGGTTGGTTTCTTCCAGATTGCCAATGAGCAAACCGCGCGGACTACGTCAACCAATCGGGCCGTGGCCGGCAAAGTATCCACTCGGACGGTAGCGACGATTCAACCGTCACCCTGGGGCAGTGGATCACTTGGCAGGAAAGTAGGGATGACGACAAAACCGGTAAGCAACAAAGACGGGTTCAGGGAGTTTTAGCGGCCACCAACGTCAAGATCACACTGATCTTCTGGCTCTCACGCTCCAGTGCACTTGGAGTGTGGGAGCCGACATTCCACCCTTGTTAGTGCGGAATCATTCCCTACGGCAACATCAGCCTTTCCTGATATCTCCTCTTGACGCTTTTGTACATACTGTTACTGCTTTTCCTGAGTCGCCTAGTGAGTCATAAATGTGGCTAATTCGTTTTGTTGTAGGAGTCATCCGTCATGACTGAAGAAAAGCGTGGCAGACCGGGATCCCCCAATGCCATTGAGCGTGCCCAAGTCGCGCTCAACGGGGAAATGACCATCTTTACCGCTCAGAAACTTGCAACAGAGTTGCTGACCCCTCTGGCCGCCGGGGTCTGCTTGGAAATCGACCTCTCCGGCGTCAATGAAATCGATAGTGCCGGGTTGCAATTGATGTTGGCTGCCAAACGCATGGCTGATGTTCGCGACCTACCCCTGCGCTTCGTTGGTCACAGCCCGGCGGTACTCAATGTCCTAGACCTTTGCGACTTGGTCGGCTTCTTTGGTGACCCGGTAGTCATCCAAAAAGGGACGCCGACATGAATCTAGACGACACCTTGAAAGAAGTTCTGCATACCTTTCTTGTCGAAAGCCGTGAATTGCTGGAACAGATGGAATCAGCCCTATTGCTCATTGAGCAGATGCCCGATGACCCCGATACCATCAATGCTATCTTCCGTGCCGCCCATACCATTAAAGGTTCGGCAGGATTATTCGGGCTCGATCATGTGGTGGGCTTCACCCATGTAGCGGAAAGTGTGCTTGACTACATACGTAGTGGAAAATTACGGATGATGCCGGATCTCGTCGCGTTGATGCTCCAGGTCCGCGATCACATTGGGCAACTAATCGAGCATGTCGCCGAGAATAGTGACCCGCCAGCCGATCTCTTTGCGGCGGGAGATGCGTTGGTCAAACAACTTGTTGCTTATATCGCCCCGCTGTCCTCATCGCTCCCGGTAGTGCCGGTAAAAGGGAGAAGTGCTACCGTGGTGGAAAAGTCTGATTCCAGTAGTGTTCCGGTCGAACAGATCGCCTCACTGAAAAGAGAAAACACCGCTACAGGTAATGCCACGATCGATCATTGGCATCTTTCCCTGCGTTTCAACCAGGGTGTTCTCAAGAATGGCATGGATCCGCTGAACTTTATCCGTTACCTGAAAACCTTCGGGACGATTAGCCACATTCTCACCCTGACCGAGGCTGTACCACCGCTCTCGGAGCTTGACCCCGAAGCCTATTATCTTGGTTTTGAAATCGGTTTTCAGACCACGGCTGACAAAAGAACGATTGAAGCGGTCTTCGAATTCGTTCGTGAAGATTCCCGCATTCGTATCCTTCCACCCCACAGCAAGGTATCTGAATATCTTGACCTAATTCGAGACTTCCCAGAAGAAGATATTCGCTTGGGCGAACTCCTGGTTCGTTGCGGCACCCTGACCCCAGCGGAATTGGCGGATGCCCTGAAGGCCCAGACCAACCTCCAGGGCGGAGGAAAACCGTCTCCCGTTATTGGTGAGATTCTGGTAGCCCAAAATGTGGTACGTCCCGCAGTGGTAGAAGCGGCTCTGGATAAACAGAAACAGATTAAGGAACATAAAACCAATGAGAGTGGGCTCATTCGGGTTGATGCCAAGAAGCTTGACCAACATATCAATCTCATTGGCGAATTGATTATTGCCGGTGCTGGGATCACCCTTGCTGCTCAACGTAGTGGCGCCCAAGAACTGCTTGAAGCTGCTTCCATTATGGCGCGGCTGGTGGAAGAGATCCGTGATTCTGCACTGAGTCTGCGCATGGTTCAGATTGGTGCTACCTTCACCAAATTCCAACGTGTGGTCCACGATGTTTCCAGAGAGTTGAAGAAAGATATTCGTTTGGAGATTTGTGGCGCTGAGACGGAATTAGACAAAACCGTGGTGGAAAAGATTGGTGATCCGCTGACTCACCTGGTACGTAATGCCATGGACCATGGGATCGAACCGGCTGAAACTCGCATCGCACGCGGAAAACCGGCCCATGGTACCGTGGGCCTCACTGCCTATCATGATTCAGGAAATATCGTTATCGAGGTCTCTGACGATGGCGGCGGTCTTGATAAGCGGGCGATTCTCGCTAAGGCGATAGAACGAGGCCTAATTAAATCCGACCAATCGCTTACTGATCGAGAAATTTATGACCTTATTTTCGAGCCTGGATTTAGTACCGCCGCGGTAGTGAATAACCTTTCCGGTCGCGGGGTGGGCATGGACGTGGTGCGAAGGAATGTCACGGCACTCCGTGGTCAGGTCGATCTCGACAGCGTTTTAGGCGAAGGCACCGCCGTGCGCATCCGTCTGCCGTTGACATTGGCCATCATCGATGGGTTTTTAGTAGAGGTAGGCGCCTCGTCCTTTGTCATTCCGCTGGATATGGTCGTCGAATGCATGGAACTCCCCGAGGCGGATATCGCTGCCCAGGGACGTGACATTCTCAATCTCCGTGGGGAGGTTCTTCCCTTTATCCGTTTGAAGCAATTTTTTGATATTCCCGATCCTACGATAGTGGTGGACGATGAGAGCGATGATCTACTCGATCAACGAGATCATGATGGAACTAGCGAATCTTCCTCATCGAAAACCTGTCAGTCGCAGTTGGACGAAGAATTGGATTTTCTGATCCAACCCGTCCAGCGCAAGAATGTTGTGGTGGTCCGCTATGCGGGACGCCAAGCAGGTCTGGTAGTGGACACCCTGCGCGGCGAATTCCAGACGGTCATCCGCCCTCTCGGTGAAATATTCAACGGTCTTCAAGGAATTAGCGGGTTTACTATCCTGGGGAGTGGTCAGGTTGCTTTAATTCTCGACGTACCTAGTTTGGTACGTCTAATTACGAGTCAAGGGGCTAAGCGTAATCTCCAACATGCCCTACCTAGCAAGGCCCTGACCATATCGCAGTGATTAGTTTGAGGGCTGACGTGGGAGTCCAATATCCATTAATTGCGATTGTTGGGTTTCCTTGCGTCGGCTCGCAACCGTTCCCTCTCCCAATAGGAGAGGTATCTCTTCCTTCAGGAGAACATAATGACTGTCCAGTCCCGTGAAATCTTACCAGCAAAGGCTGTCGCCACCGATACCACGGAACAAAAACAATATCTGACATTCCTTGTCGATACAGAGATGTTTGGTATTGGCATTCTGATGATTAAGGAGATCATTGGCTACGGTAGTATCACTTTGGTGCCGATGGTACCTTCCTTTATACGCGGGGTGATCAATCTGCGTGGAGTAGTGGTTCCAGTTTTTGACCTGGCGATACGCTTTGGTCGTACCGCGCAGAAAATCACTAAACATACCTGCATTGTAATTATCGATATCGTTGCGGGTGACCATACCCACCGAATGGGTATCGTGGTGGATGCGGTCAGCGAGGTAATCGAGATCCTGGTTTCCGATATTCGGTCTTCACCAGAATTCGGCGCTAATCTCCGTACTGATTTTATGCAAGGTATGGGCAAGATCAATGACAAGTTTGTGATCCTTTTAGATATGGATCGCGTTCTTGCCCTTGAGGAAGTTTCCGTAATGGCGGTAAAACAATAAACCCAAACCTTTTTTAGGAGAACTAAGATGTCTCTCGCAAACTTGAAAGTTAGAACGCAACTGTTGGCGGGTTTTGTTGTTGTTGTAGCCGTCGCAGTGATTGTTGGTGTTTTGGGTATCGTCAATATGGCTAAGGTTGATGATGCGCTAAATAAGACCTACACAAAAAATGTATTAGGGGTTTCCCATTTGCAAGCAGCCAACCTCAATTTAATTTATATCTCAAGAGACTGGCGCGCGGCGCTGCTTGCGATAACGCAAGATGAGCGTAAGACCCAATTGGAAAAGGTGAGGGAACATTTTACAACCATGGATAAAGAACTGGAAAATGCTGGGGTGACGTTTTATACGGAGGAAGGCAAAAAAGTTTTTTCCAGGGTTGATGGTTTAAAAGAGGAATTACTAAAACAGCTTAATGTGGTAATTGAGGATATTAGCAAAAAAGAAATCTCAAAAAGCGACTTAGATCAAGGAATGGAGAACTCGCTTGTTCGTAAAACAAACGCGCTTGATGAAGCGATTGCAGCGGCCACAAAGCTCAAAGAAACTAATTCTGAAAAGCTATACAACGAATCGAGTGAGCTTTACGAATCCGGTCGGTTTTTGATGATTTTCTTTGTTGTGTTTGCCGCGGTTTTGGGGATAGCCATTGGATTAATCATTGCCCGCAATCTGATGCGTGCGCTGGGTTGCGAGCCTGCCAAGGCAGCGGAGATTGCCAATAAGATCGCGATGGGTGATTTGTCCAGTAAAATGGAGCTACGAGTGGGTGATAGTACTAGCCTGCTGGCAGCGATGAAGACCATGTCCGATTCGATCCAAAGGTTGATTACCGACGCCAATTTGCTTTCTAAGGCGGCAATTGAAGGCAAGCTTGCGACCCGCGCCGATGCCTCTAAGCACGAGGGAGATTTCCGCAAGATTGTCCAAGGGGTAAATGACACATTGGATGCCGTAATTGGACCCTTGAACGTTGCCGCCCGCTATGTCGATGACATCTCAAAGGGCGCGATCCCTGCGAAGATCACCGATTCCTACAATGGCGACTTCAATACCGTTAAGAACAATCTCAACACTTGCATTGACGCGGTCAATTCCTTGGTCGCCGATGCTAATTTGCTTTCCAAGGCGGCGGTTGAAGGTAAACTTGCGACCCGCGCCGATGCTTCCAAACACCAAGGAGATTTCCGCAAGATTGTCCAGGGGGTAAATGAAACATTGGATGCCGTAATTGGACCCTTGAACGTTGCCGCCCGCTATGTCGATGACATCTCAAAGGGCGCGATCCCTGCGAAGATCACCGATTCCTACAATGGCGACTTCAATACCGTTAAGAACAATCTCAACACTTGCATTGACGCGGTCAATTCCTTGGTCGCCGATGCTAATTTGCTTTCCAAGGCGGCGGTTGAAGGTAAACTTGCGACCCGCGCCGATGCTTCCAAACACCAAGGAGATTTCCGCAAGATTGTCCAGGGGGTAAATGAAACATTGGATGCCGTAATTGGACCCTTGAACGTTGCCGCCCGCTATGTCGATGACATCTCAAAGGGTGCGATCCCCGCGAAGATTACCGATTCTTATAACGGCGACTTCAATACCGTCAAGAACAATCTCAACACTTGCATTGACGCGGTTAATGCCTTGGTCGCCGATGCCAACCTGCTTTCCAGGGCGGCGGTGGAAGGCAAGCTTGCGACCCGTGCCGATGCTTCTAAACACCAGGGAGACTTCCGCAAGATCGTCCAGGGGGTAAATGACACATTGGATGCCGTGATTGGACCCTTGAACGTTGCCGCCCGCTACGTCGATGACATCTCAAAGGGTGCAATCCCCGCGAAGATCACCGATTCCTACAATGGCGATTTCAACACCATCAAGAACAATCTCAATACCTGTATTGACGCTGTCAATGCCCTGGTCGCCGATGCTAATGTGCTTTCCAGAGCGGCAGTTGAGGGCAAACTCGCGACCCGCGCCGATGCCTCTAAACACCAGGGAGATTTCCGGAGAATTGTTCAGGGCGTAAACGAAACCTTAGACGCCGTGATTGGACCCTTGAACGTTGCCGCTCGTTACGTCGATGACATTTCAAAGGGTGCGATTCCCGCGAAGATCACCGATTCCTATAACGGCGATTTCAACACCATCAAGAACAATCTCAACACCTGCATTGATGCGGTCAATGCCCTCGTTGCTGATGCGCGTACCCTCGCCCAGGCGGGGGCAGAGGGACGATTAATGGTGCGCGCCGATGCGGCCCGTCATCAGGGTGACTACCGTCGTATAGTGGAAGGGGTCAATTCCACCCTGAATGCGGTTGTGGGTCCGGTCACTGAGGTAATACGAGTCATGGCTGCCCTGGAAAAGGGTGATCTGTCTCAACGTATTGATGATCAATACCAAGGGATGCTGGGCCAGTTGCGCGATTCGGTGAATAACACCGTAATCCAGCTTGCTACCGCCATTGAAGAGGTAGTACGGGTTATGGCAGCCATGGAGAAAGGCGATCTGGGTCAACACGTCGATGCAGAGTGCCAGGGGAAGCTGAGTCAGTTGCGCGATTCGGTCAATAACACCGTGGCACGGCTTGCCCATACCATAGAAGAGGTACATCACGCCAGCACGGAGTTGGCCGGCGCGGCGACCCAGGTAGAGACTACCGCTCAAGCCTTGAGCCAGGCCAGTAGCGAACAGGCGGCCAGCGTTGAAGAGACCAGCGCTGCAGTGGAGCAGATGAGCGCCTCCATTACCCAGAACGCCGAAAATGCCAAGGTCACTGATGAGAGGGCAAGCCAAGCAGCGACGCAGGCCCGTGAGGGTGGTACCGCAGTAAATGGAACTGTGGATGCGATGAAACAGATTGCTAAAAAGATTGGCATCGTCGATGACATCGCCTACCAAACCAACCTACTTGCCCTGAATGCTGCCATTGAGGCGGCAAGGGCTGGGGAGCATGGCAAGGGCTTTGCGGTGGTGGCCGCTGAGGTGCGCAAACTCGCCGAGCGCAGCCAGGTCGCGGCCCGTGAGATTGGCGAATTGGCGGCAGGCAGTGTGCGGCTTGCGGAGAAAGCCGGTACACTTCTCGGCGAAATCGTGCCATCCATTACCAAGACCTCCGATCTGGTCCAGGAAATCGCGTCTGCTTCCAGGGAGCAATCCAACGGTGTTAGTCAGATCAACACCTCAATGGGTCAGCTTTCCCAACTCACTCAGAGCAACGCCAGCTCCTCTGAGGAACTGAGCGCGACCGCTGAGGAATTGGCCTCCCAAGTTACCCAGCTCCAGAGTTTGGTTGGTTTCTTCCAGATTGCCGCCGAACAAAACGCACCACGGACTACGGCGCCAACTTCCCGGACAGCAGTCCGCAAGGTGCCCGCTCGGACGGGAATGACGACGCAATCCTCATCACGGGGCAGTGGCTTACCAGGTAAGAAAGTGGGAGGGATAGCAAAACCAGCACCCAATAAAGATGAATTTGAAGAGTTTTAGCCATTTTTCTGGTTGAGAGGTTATCTAATTAGGTTTTGCAACCACCCTGGTTGCAAAACCTAATTGCGTTTCTATAAACGGTGATCAGCGCAATGTTACGCAGAGGAAAAATATATTTTTTCCTGCCGCCAATAGGTGGTCATTACCTTCAGGAGAACAAACTATGATACTGTCTCGCCTGAAATTCTCTCATCGTTTTTTCCTGCTTATCTGTATGATTGCAACCGGTTTCCTCATCTATGGGAGCTGGTCTTGGCGGGTGCTGAATTATCTCGAAGTGAATGGTCCGCTGTACCAAAAAATCGCACAAGACAAGGACCTTGTGGCGGATATATTGCCGCCTCCCGCATATCTCATTGAATCCTACTTGGTCGCGCTCCAGATTCGAGATTCCTCTCCAGAGGAGCGGCCAGTATTAGTCCGTCGTATGGAAAACCTAAAACAAGAGTACGATGCTCGCCACCAATTTTGGGGACAGGCAGATCTGGATCAAGAGTTGCAGCGACAATTTCTGATAAAGGCACACCTACCCGCCACCGAATTTTATAGAGTAGCGTTTGAACAATTCATTCCCGCTTTGGAGCGCAACGACACGGCAACTGCTGCTAGCGCTATGGAAAATATGGAATTTTCCTATAAAAACCATCGTGAGGCAATTGATAAAGTCGTTGAAATAGCAGACAAACTTGCCAAGGATAATGAGTCGTATGCTAAGGGGGCAATTAGCTCGTCCGTTCGGGTCATGGTGGCTATCTTAATCGTCACGATGGTTGTAGTAATTTTGTTCGTGGGAGTAATCGCACGTCAGCTTATCCGCCCTCTGGGTAAGACTGTGACCTTAATTGGACGCATCGGCCGCGGCGACGTCCCCGATCCTGTGCAAGAACCTTGGCCAGGGGAATTCGACGAAATCCGAGAGAGCATCAATGCAGCCAGTGTCGCCTTGCGTACTCTGATTGACGATGCGAATCGCTTATCCAATGCGGCGATAGCGGGCCAACTCATTACCCGCGCCGATGCCACCCGCCACCAAGGTGCCTACCGGCACATCGTAGAGGGAGTCAATGCCACGTTGGATGCGGTGATCGGTCCGCTCAACATCGCGGCGGACTACGTTGCCCGCATCTCCCGAGGAGACCTTCCGCCGACCATTACTGCCCAATACAACGGCGACTTCAGCGTCATCAGGGACAACCTCAATACTGCTATTGCCGCCTTGCGTGCGCTCATTGACGATGCTGGTCGGCTGTCCGAAGCCGCGGTGGCCGGCCGACTCGCCACCCGTGCCGATGCTGCTCGCCACCAAGGTGCCTATCGGCAGATCGTGGAGGGGGTCAATGCCACCTTGGATGCGGTGATCGGCCCGCTTAACATCGCGGCGGACTACGTTGCACGCATTTCTCGAGGGGACCTTCCGCCGACCATTACCGCCCAATACAACGGTGAGTTCAGCGTCATCAAGGACAACCTCAATACCGCTATTGCCGCCTTGCGTGCGCTCATTGACGATGCTAGCTGGTTGTCCGAAGCCGCAGTGGCTGGCCGACTCGCTACCCGTGCCGATGCTGCCCGCCACCAAGGTGCCTATCGGCAGATCGTGGAGGGGGTCAATGCCACCTTGGATGCGGTGATCGGCCCACTCAACATCGCGGCAGGTTACGTTGCCCGCATCTCCCGAGGAGACCTCCCGCCAGCCATTACCGCCCAATACAACGGTGATTTCAGCGTCATCAAGGATAATCTCAACACTGCCATCGCTGCTTTGCGTGCGCTCATTGACGATGCCTCCCGATTGTCCGAAGCTGCGGTGGCTGGCCGACTTGCCACCCGCGCCGATACTAGCCACCATCAAGGTGCCTACCGGCACATCGTGGAGGGAGTGAATGCTACGCTGGATGCCGTGATTGGACCCTTGAATGTCGCGGCCCGCTACGTCGATGGCATTTCTAAGGGTGCTATCCCTACGAAGATCACCGATTCCTACAACGGCGATTTCAATACCGTCAAGAACAATCTCAACACTTGTATTGACGCTGTTAATGCTCTGGTCGCCGATGCTAATCTGCTTTCCAGGGCGGCGGTGGAAGGTAAACTTGCGGTTCGTGCTGACGCCTCCATGCATCAGGGAGATTTCCGAAAAATCGTTCAAGGAGTGAATAATACCCTGGATGCTGTAATTGGGCCACTGAACGTCGCGGCTCGTTATGTCGATGACATCTCGAAAGGAGCGATTCCCGCGAAGATCACCGATTCCTACAACGGCGATTTCAACACCATCAAGAACAATCTCAACACTTGTATTGACGCCGTCAATGCCCTCGTCGCCGATGCGCGTACCCTTGCCCAGGCGGGGGCAGAGGGGCGGCTGATGGTGCGCGCTGACGCCACCCGTCATCAGGGTGATTACCGACGTATCGTAGAGGGGGTCAATTCCACCTTGAATGCGGTCGTGGGTCCGGTCACGGAGGTAATACGAGTCATGTCCGCCCTGGAAAAGGGTGATCTGTCTCAACGTATTGATGATCAATACCAGGGGATGCTGGGCCAGTTGCGTGATTCGGTGAATAACACCGTAATCCAGCTCGCTGCTGCCATTGAAGAAGTCGTACGAGTCATGGCAGCCATGGAGAAAGGCGACCTGGGTCAACAGGTCGATGCCGAGTGCCAGGGGCAGCTGAGTCAGTTGCGCGATTCGGTCAATAACACCGTGGCACGGCTTGCCCATAC
>CAUYUB010000011.1:0-41447 GCA_963575685.1 Gammaproteobacteria bacterium
ACTATGTGGAAACATTCGCATGTTACCATATGCCCTCAAAACCCAATATGAGCCTGGTCCAATAGGCGCGCCAGCTCCAGTACGTCTTCCCAAGTGGCTGGTCGGGTATATAGGGTTTCGGAGGTTGTTTCCCCAGTGTTCGTATTATCTTTTCGCCACAGTTTCCGCAACCAGTTCAGCATTCCAGCGCTCCCAATCAGCATTCGCCTCTTCGTGGGTTCGGTAACGAAAAACGCCCTTGGGGACACGGGTTCGACGATGGGAAAAGTTTACGAACCAGGCCCGTTCCTCGGAGGTGGGAGAACCCGGCGCTCCCATTTCTCGAACTTTCCTACAGCCAATGATACGATCATTCACTATTCTTTCTCATCGTTGTGACAATAAAGGATAACCAACCCCCTTGACACCCCCCTCTCCAGAGATGATAACTTCAACATCAAACCACATGCCTGTAGGCGGGACCATGGCCGAAACAGCTTTTTCTCTCTTTCCGTTGGGCAGCGATACCACGCCTTACCGGAAGCTTACTGAACAGTATATTTCCATTGACCATTTTGCCGGTCAAGAGGTGCTCCGGATCGACTCTGAAGCCCTACGCCTATTGGCCGAAACAGCTTTCGGCGACATCAACCATCTGATGCGCCCCGGACATCTACAGCAATTGCGTACCATTTTGGATGATCCCGAAGCATCGCCCAATGATCGATTCGTTGCCTATGATTTGATGAAAAATGCCAATATTGCTGCCAGCGGTATTCTTCCCATGTGTCAGGATACCGGCACCATCATCATTATGGGTAAAAAGGGCCGGCGGGTTTGGACCGAAGGCGGTGATGAGGTTGCTTTGGCCCAAGGTGCCAGCGATGCTTATCTCAAGCGAAATCTGCGCTATAGCCAATTAGCGCCGCTTACGATGTTCGAGGAGAAAAATACTCGAAATAACCTCCCCGCGCAGATTGAGATCTATTCCGAGGGTGAGGATTATTATAAATTTCTGTTTATGGCCAAAGGCGGCGGCTCTGCCAATAAGACCTTTCTGCATCAGGAAACACCGTCCCTGCTCTCGCGCGACCGTTTGTTGGCCTTCCTCGAAGCAAAAATCCGCTATCTTGGGACTGCCGCTTGCCCGCCCTATCACCTGGCTATCGTGATTGGTGGTACCAGTGCCGAGCTTACCCTGAAAACCGTCAAATTGGCCTCGGCTCGCTATCTGGACAGCTTGCCGCCCCAGGGTTCCGAATCGGGACATGCCTTCCGTGATCAAGAAATGGAAGCCATGGTTCATAAAATGACGCAGGATATGGGTATTGGCGCACAGTTCGGCGGAAAATATTTCTGTCATGATGTGCGCGTCATTCGCCTCCCCCGCCACGGTGCCAGCCTGCCGATTGGCATTGGGGTATCCTGTTCCGCTGACCGTCAGGCCTTGGGCAAAATCACCCGCGAAGGCGTATTCATTGAGGCACTGGAGACCAATCCTGCTCGTTTCCTCCCGGATGTCAATCCGGCCAAGCTGGCTGGTGATGTGGTGGAAATCGACCTTACCCATCCGATGGATGAGATCCGGGCGGAACTCACTAAATTCCCGATTAAAACTCGACTGTCGCTGACGGGTCCGATGATTGTTGCCCGTGATCTGGCACATGCCAAGTTACGGGAACGGCTGGATGCTGGTCGGGGTTTACCCGATTACTTCAAGAATCACCCGATTTATTACGCTGGTCCTGCCAAGACCCCCACCGGCTACGCCTCCGGCTCCTTCGGTCCGACCACGGCCGGACGGATGGATAGTTTCGTCGATCAATTTCAATCGGCAGGTGGTTCTTTGGTGATGCTGGCAAAGGGTAACCGAAGTCCGGCGGTACGCGAAGCCTGCAAAAAATATGGCGGTTTCTATCTGGGTTCAATCGGTGGCCCAGCCGCTCGTCTGGCCCAGGATTGCATCAAAAAGGTTGAATGTATCGAATATCCTGAGCTTGGTATGGAAGCGATCTGGCGGATTGAGGTGGTTGATTTCCCCGCCTTTATTGTCTGTGACGACAAGGGCAACGATTTCTTCCAGGCGTTGCGGCTTGGGTAATATTTTGGGTAGTGCTACACAAGTAATGCTCTTCAGGTACGGAATAGTATCCATGGCATTCATAAATAATTATAAAGTCCATCGTTACTAAATATTTTAGCGATAACTAATAACTAATAACTAATAACTAATTGCTAATTTATGAGACTATTGTTATTCTAAATAAATACGAAATCATTTTCTAATGCTGGGGTATGACATGAAAATTGAAGTCTGTCCACATTGCGGTTCTGGTCGCCATAAGAAAAATGGCCACATACACAATGGAAAGCAGAATTATCGCTGCAAGGATTGTGGGCGACAGTTTGTTATGGACAATGAGAAGAAAGTCATAGGGATGGAAACAAGAGAATTGATTAAAAAGGCCCTCTTGGAGCGCGCATCGCTCAGAGGAATTTGTCGGATTTTTGATGTGAGCTTGACATGGTTGTTGGGTTTTATCGCAATATTATATAAAGATTTACCCCCTGACTTAGGAATTAAATCCTATAATATTGATTCAAAAGAAAACAATTCCGTCATCCTTTTGAAATTTGAAGTTGAGGCTGATGAAATGTGGAGTTTTGTTGGCAAGAAAAGTAATAAACAATGGATTTGGATTGCAATGGATGCAGAAACACGTCAAGTTATTGCCTTTCATGTTGGCAGTCGTGGACGGGAAGGAGCAAGGTTGCTTTGGGAAAAGATTCCCGAGGTTTACCGTAAACATGCCACATTCTTCACAGATCTTTATGAATCTTATGTGGACGTGATTCCAGAGAAACAGCATCGGAGAGTTGGCAAGGAATCTGGTTTAACAAACCATATTGAGCGTTTCAATGGAACAATGCGGCAAAGGATTTCTCGTCTTGTTAGAAAGACGCTCTCATTTTCCAAGGAACTAAAAAACCATATTGGATCCATCCATTATTTTATTTGCCACTACAATCAGACAAGAAGGGAGGCGGCATTACTTGTGTAGCACTACCATATTTTGAAGGCAAAGTGAGCGATAAATCGCGGGTGGTAATTATACACCCGCGATTTGCGATTCTAAGAACCCGTTGTCTGTGCCACCCCATTCCGTTCCTGGGTCAGGTCCAAGAATACCTCTTCCAGTCCCGAGTCTTGGGTCTGAAGGTCCATGACCTGGAGCCCAGCATTGCGCAGAGCATCCAATATGCTTCCCACTGGCTCGTGGATGCGATGTATCCGTAGGGTAAGCAATGCCCCCTCTCGCGCCACTACCCGTTCCTCCAACAATGCTGGGAGATGAGGAGCCGGATTGCTTAGAGTTACTACCAGCCGCCGATAAGGACAACGCGCCAATAGCCCCTCTTTAGTATCCAGGGCAATGAGACCACCATGCTGGAGAATGGCAATGCGCCCACAAAGGGTTTCGGCTTCTCCCAAATAGTGGGTAGTGAGTACCAGGGTATGGCCTTCGCTATGGAGACGATTGGCAAAACACCACAACACCTGACGCAGTTCCACATCTACCCCGGCGGTAGGTTCATCCAGCACCACTACCGGCGGGCGATGGACCAATGCCTGTGCGATCAGGACACGCCGTTTCATCCCTCCGGAAAGACGCTGGACGTTGGTATCGGCCTTTTCGGTGAGATTAAGGGTCTCGATCAGCTCCTCAATCCAGGTGCGATTGCTCGGGCCAAGACCAAAATAGCCGGATTGGATGGTGAGAACCTCCCGTACCGTAAAAAAAGGGTCATAGACCAGCTCTTGCGGTACCACCCCTAAAATACGCCGCGCCTGCCGGTAATTGCGGACCACATCGTGGCCGTGGATGGCGATAGTGCCTGCCGAAGCACGGGCAAGACCTGCTATGAGGTTGATAAGCGTGGATTTACCAGCCCCGTTGGGGCCAAGCAGACCAAAGAACTCTCCTTGTTGCACCTCCAAGTCGATCCCACGTAGGGCGTGGACTTTTCCGAAATGCTTATGGACCCCGCGCACAACGATGGCAGAGGTAGTCGTAGAAAGAGTGGCATGCATGGTCGGGCGTCAGGTCTTTCGCAGGACGAGATAGCGTCCCAAGGAGATTGGTTGGTGGTAATCTTGCATCACTTGGTCTTATCATTCCCTTAATCACAAGCAATAGAGGTTACCATGAAAAAGTTCTGCAATGCCCTTGTTTTGACCTGTTGTCTTGCGACACTGGTGTTCTCCCCCCCTACCCTCGCCGATGATAATAAACTCCATATCTTTGCTTGGGAAGGTTATGTCGCTGCCGAAGATATCACGACGATTGATCAGTTGCTCGAAAAAGCCGGGAATCCCGTACGAATTGAGGTCATCAAACCGTGGGCGGAGGGACCAGACCAGATGTTCAATGTGTTGCGGTCCGGTGTTGCGGATCTCTCCTTCCTGACCCTAAATTATATAAAAATGAATCAGGAAAAAACCGCAAAATTGCTTCAGCCCATTGATACAAGCAAACTTTCCAACTACGGTAAAGTGTTGCCGGCGCTCCGCGAAATTCCCATGGGCGTCCAGGCCGGCAAGCCGCTTTATGTGCCGTTCGGTGGTGGCGCCTATGGTATCTGGGCCAATACCAAGAAAGTGACGCCCGCTGAAATGCCGAAGAGCCTGAATGATCTTCTCGATCCAAAATGGAAAGGCCGTCTCTCGCTGACCAAAGGCCAGATTCAGCCCAATATCGCTCTGGTATTGATGGCAATGGGTAAACCACCCTTTTATATCAATGATCTGATCGTCAAAGGGAACCGAGATGAGGTCGTGAAGTTGACTGATCGGAAATCAGAGGCACAGACCAAGCTGAATCAGCTTTATGCCCAAGTGGGTGCCTTTTGGGATGCTGCACCAGAATTTCCCGACAATCTACAGTTAGTTGCCAGCTATGGTATCGAAATCGCCGGTCTTCGGGCCAAGGGTGAACAATGGGAGTTGGTAGAGTTCAAGGAAGGAAACACGGTATGGATGGATACCATGAATATCCATAACAGTGTGAAAGGTGACAAGCTCCAAGCAGCTTATACGTTCATCAACTACTTTTTAACCCCAGCGGTGCAGAATCGCGTTGTCAATGGACTGTCGATGGTTTCCGTAACCAGCGAGGTAAAGAATCCTTTAATTGAGGCAAACCCCAATTTCTTCGATCCGACCAAGTTCTGGCCACCCTATGAAGTCCAGGCCGACAATGTGATGAAGAATATGTCCAACGAAGCCATGCGTAACAGCGGGCACTAAACTCCATACTCGCATGCTGACCATTCCCTCTCAATGCTCTCGCTGGCTTCAGCGTGGGAGGGAATGGTTACGAGAAGAGGTAACCCGTAATGGATTTTATACCTTGAAGCGTCCGACGAGGGATTTCATTGCGTTGGCCAAATTGGCCAATTGTTGGCTGGCCTGGAGACTTTGCGCTGCCCCCTCTTCGGTGCCTGCGATCAAGTGGTCGAGCATCTGAACGCTGCTGTTGATTCCAGCCACTGCGGTACTTTGGGTATTCGAAGCAAGGGAAATATCGCGGTTGATGGTGGCAATTCGCTGAATGGATTCGCTCACCTCCGTCATGCGAGCCCCTGCCTGATCAGCACTGACCACTGCCGATTCCACCTGGGTCTGGCTATTGCCCATGGCCACAACTACTTGGCGGACACTGCCCTGGAGACGTTGAACCATTGCCTGGATGTCTTCCGTGGAGCTTTGCGTACGGGTTGCCAATTTACGCACTTCGTCTGCCACTACCGCAAATCCGCGACCATTTTCACCCGCCCGAGCCGCCTCAATGGCAGCGTTTAGGGCCAATAAATTAGTCTGCTGGGTAATTTCTTGAATCACAACCACCACCCGTCCGATCTGGTCGGCATCCATGGCCAGTGATTGGACAACTTGGGTACTTTGCCCGATCTCACGTCGTAGGCCATTCATTACCCCAATGCCGTCGTTGACCACGGTCTGCCCTAAACGGGCCTGTCGGTCAGTGGTTTGTGCCATATCAACCGCGGACTGGGCGTGACTGGCGATGATATCGATCTGCGTGGCCAGATCGGCCACAGCATTGGCGACCTTAACCGCTTCGGATTTTTCCTGTTGATGTGCGTGATGGATTTGCTCTGCGGCTAGGTTGGTTTGGCGCGCGGTGGAGGATAATTCGGCAGCACTGTCTTGGACTTGGGCGATGATCTCCTGCAAACCGGCGGTAAAGGTATTGAAGCCGACTGCCATGGCTCCCAACTCGTCATAGCGTTGGTCGTCAAGTCGAAAAGTTAGATCGGCATCGCCCTCGGCGATTTGATTGAGCGCTTTTTGTGCCTGATTGATCGGACGCAATACCAACCAGCGCAGTCCCAGAGAAAGTCCGATAATCAGTACCAGATCGGCGGCAACAATTTCAAGTAAGGTTTGCCATAATACTGATCGAGATTCTTGGATCAGGCGATCCGCAGAACGCGTGAAGGCGACCTTTCCAACCAGATTTTCCTTGCCGTCTGATTTGTAAATGAGATCAAAGCCAAGCGCGGAGGTCTCACTAGACAAACCAGCATCTTTTAATGCCTCCAGGCTACCATCGGCCATTCGATGATAACCCGCCACCAGTTGGTCCTGCGCGGTGACAACGATTGCGGTTAGATCAGGATCGGCCATTTCGGCTTGGAGGAGCCCCCCCACACTATCGGTTTGTAAATCCCATAGCGCCTTAGATACATTTACCTGAAGACGGGCCTGAAGTTGGGCATTTCCTTCGGTGACACGTGCTGTTAACGCTGACTGAGTTCCAAAAAAATTAATTGCGCCGGTGGTACTGAGAACCAGGGTAACAATGGCGACGAATAGAACATTGAGTTTGGTTCCTATACTGTTGAAGAAACCCAGCCGACTGGCTTTGATTGGTGGAGCATCCGATGTGAACTGATTTGACGATGTTTTCGTTTTCATAAAAATACCTCAACAAACCCCACAAAATTTCGTATCATTTGTTCATATTACCATACATTGATGGGTTAATGGGGCTGACGATTTTGGACAGCTTGGGTGATGTGCATGAATCGCACGTTTTTGTCTATGTTTATCGCTACAAGCCTGGCAGGTGCCGCTGCTTGGACCCGACATGGCTTCATTGAAAGTGAGACTTTGGCGCCCCTCTGCCTGGAAGCGGTAGCTCCCTGGTGGTGTGCCGTACGTGCGACGCTGGAAGCGGTGGAACAGAGTCCGTTGCTAGCGGTTGTTGCCCTGGCCATATCGATGGCGGCACTACGCCGACAGCGTCACGCTGGGCTTGGCATCGGCCTGGGTGGTATTGCCCTTGCTTTCGGCAATCTTGGTTGTGGCGGGCCGGCAGTCGTCATCGGCGTGTTGGCCTTGGTACGGCAGCAGCCACGGTAGCCCACACGGAACTGGCGTAATCGCGTGGGGCAGGCAAAAGGACGCCCTACCCTGTTAAAAGTTAAGGGCCTTCGCCGCAAACCCGATTTCGCCCCTCCTCTTTGGCGCGATAAAGCATTTTGTCAGCCCGCTCCAATAGGCTGGTAGATGCCAATTCCGCTTTGCTGCCAGGCATGATACTGGCGAAGCCAACGCTGATTGTGACCCACGGTGAGACTTTAGAGGCCGGATGTGGAATTTGCAGTGACTCCACGCCAGCGCAGAATCGTTCAACAATTATCTGGGCGCCTGCGCTATTAGTTTCAGGAAGCAGGATAACAAATTCCTCTCCGCCATAACGGGCTACAAGATCGGCGGGGCGTTGGATGGTTTCCGCCAATGCCTGGGCGACTTTTTTCAGGCAGGCATCACCCGCACGATGACCTAGATTATCGTTGTAGCCTTTGAAAAAATCGATATCAGCCATAACCAATGTCAGCGGCAGGAGATTTCGGTAGGCACGCTTCCATTCGAGTTCCAACGCCTCATCGAAACGGCGTCGATTGGGGAGGTTGGTCAAACCATCAAGCATGACCAGTGATTCGAGCAGGTCGTTCTTAAGTTTGAGGTTAATCTGGTTTTGCACTCGCGCAGTTACGATGGGAAGATAAAAAGGTTTGGTGATGTAATCCATCGCACCCAGTCGTAGTCCGTATTCCTCATCCATGGCATCAGATTTTGCTGTGACGAAAATAATCGGGATATCCTGAGTCATTTGGTTATTTTTAAGTTGGCGACAGACTTCGTAACCATCCATTTCGGGCATCATGATATCTAGTAGGAGCAGGTCAGGTATGCCGTGTTTGGCAATGCTGTCCAAGGCTGCCTGACCGCTGGTGACCGCTCGGACGCGATAGTCCGTTCGGAATGCCTCGGCCAATACCTGGACATTAATGGGGGTGTCGTCGACAATTAGGATCAAGGGTTTTTCTTTCGCGGCCATGGTGGTTACTTCACAAATGGGGTTTGGGTGTGGGTCAAGCGATCAAGCATTTCCTCCGCCGCCGAGTAATCAAGGACAGCAACCTGATCCTTGAGGCGTGCAAAATCGTCACGTAATGATAGGGTAGGTAGCGCTTTCTGAAGTTCAGAAACAAGTTCGAGGGGGATGAATTCACCATTATCAAGCAGTATTCGCATTTCCTCGATCAACACGGTAGCGAGTGACCAGTCGCAGGATACATTATCCGATTCGAGTTGAGGTGATAACGTGGCGATAGAAGCCAGTGCGACGCTGAGTGCCTGATCGAACGCCGCCTGACTGGTGAGTGGTTGACCGACCTTGATTTCCCGTTCCAATGCATTGGCCTGGCGATGTAGGTCCATCGCACCAAGATTACCGGCAGCGCCCTTGAGTTCATGAAGCTTTTGCACCGCTTTCTCACGCTGCCCCTCCCTCATCAAATCCGAAATCGTTTTACTGACCGTAGCAACTTGCTTACCAAACTGTCTCAGTAGATTCACAAGCAGGTCACGATTTCCGCTTAGTCGCTGGATCGTCAGTGCAATATCAAAACCGGGCAGTTGGTCAGGTAAGATGTCATCCCCTGATTCTGATCTATTCACCTCTCGGACGGGTGCAATACGTTCCCTAGGGACAATCCAACGCTCCAGCATCTCCAAAAATTGCTCGGGCAGAATTGGCTTAGCTAAGTGATCGTTCATCCCTGATTCAAAACATTCCGCCTGGTCACTGGCCAAGGCGGATGCGGTCATGGCAATTACCGGTAGATCTTGAAAACGTTTATCCCGACGAATTCGGCGCGTGGCCTCCAGGCCGTCCATTATCGGCATCTGGAGATCCATGAGCACGAGATCAAAGAGGCTGGATTCCTCCAGTACCGCTAACGCCTGTTCACCATTGCCGACCACCATGACGAAAAAGCCCCATCGCTCCAGAATTTCCCGTGCCACTTGTTGGTTGATCTCGTTGTCCTCGACCAATAGGATACGAGCCCCTCGAATCGCCGCTGAGGCTTCTAGTGCGATCGACGGTGTAGGAATGGTCCGCGCGGCTTGCGTTCCTCCTTTGGGAATGGCGAGGCGAATCTTGAAACTAAACTCGCTACCTTGACCAAGAGTACTGGTGGCTACAATTTTACCGCCCATCAATCCAACCAGTCGCTGGCTAATGGCTAAACCCAGACCGGTGCCGCCAAATCGTCGGGTAATGGAACCATCCGCCTGAGTGAAAGGCTGGAATAGATGAGTAACCTGATCTTCACTCATTCCAATACCTGTATCCTGGACGGAAAAACGCAAGATTGAAAAACCTGGTTCAATCGCGATCTGTTCGACCCTGACCCGTACGTTTCCCGCCACGGTGAATTTAATTGCATTACCCGTTAAGTTGATCAGCACCTGTCCCAGCCGCAATGAGTCACCCACGAATTGTTCCGGCACGCCGGGTATGACTTCGACCGTCAGAGCCAATCCCCGCTCATTGGCGCGTACGCTAAAAAGATTAACGAGATTTTCTAGTACTTCTGCCAGATTGAACGCCGTCTCGTCCAGCTCAAGGCGCCCGACCTCGACCTTGGAGTAATCGAGGATGTCGTTGAGTATCGATAGCAGTGACTTAGCGGACATGCTGATTTTGTTTAGGTAATCACGAAGTTTAGGCGTTAGATCAAGGTCCAGAGCCAAACCGGATAGTCCGATGATGGCATTCATCGGTGTTCGGATCTCGTGGCTCATATTGGCCAAGAACTCACTCTTGGCACGGTTGGCAGTTTCCGCATCACGTCTTGCCTTGGAAAGGGTTTGTTCAATATTCTTTTGTTCGGTCAGGTCGTAATTGACCCCAATCATGCGTAGCGGATTTCTCTCATGATTATGCGTCGTATGTGAAAGGGCCTTAAGATAGTGAATCGAACCGTCGGGCCAGATTACGCGGAATTCAGGCATATATTCGCGTTCTCCACGCAACGCTGCTTGAATCTCCTCTTCGATCCGTTCCTTGTCATCAGGATGTACGACGCTGATCCACGCCTCGTAGGTATTCCTAAAGTCTTCCTCACAGATACCATATAGCTGGTACATCACCTTGTCCCAAACCAACCTATTGTTCAGTATGTCCCAATCCCAGATACCAATAATTCCAGCGGAAGCTGCAGCTTCCAGGCGATGTTTGCTCTCCAATAGTTCCTGCTCGGCAAGTTTACGTTTGGTAAGGTCGATAAACTGTATCAGCAGGTGTTCCTCACCACTAATCTGAATTGGCAGAATTCTACAGTCGACCCAAATGGTATTGCCAAAGGAAGTCACCATGATGATTTCGCGCTGCCGTTGGCAGCGATCAGCCAACGACGCCAAGCAATCATCGAGTAGTCCGGAGACCCGCCACGCATCAAGCTGATTAAAATTATGGGTTGATAAATCATCGCGGGTTGCGCCCACAAGCTGGGCATAGGTCTCGTTGACTAAAACACACTGGCCATTGGAGGAATACACTCCCATGGGCAGTGGCGAATTGAGCAAAATGGTTTCATTGAAATAGAGGGCTTCAGCGAGATGCTGTGATTGCTCGGCCAGAGCTGTTTCGGCAGCCTTGCGGCGGAGAACGCTTCTGATCCGCGCCATCAGCACGACCGGCGAAACCGGTCTAGAGATATAGTCGTCGGCCCCTAATTCGAGTCCTGATGATTCATTTTCCGAATCATTCGCTGCACTTACAAAAATGACTGGAATATCTTTGGTCTGGGGATTGGTTCGCAATTCGTATAGCACCGCATGGCCATTCATATCCGGCATCTTGATATCGAGCAGGATAATGTCTGGTTTTAATCCTTGGCGCAGGTCCGCCAATCCCTGAGGACCACTTGTGGCGAAGGTAACGTTGTAAGTTTCCTTTAAGGTAGCGGACAAGGTGATGATGGCGCTGAATTCGTCGTCAATAATGAGGATAAGAGGTTTCATAAGCCTTGATTTGTTCCCGGAATAGTTTGGCTGCATGTAAAAAGTTGAGATGGTTAACCGCTTGGCTAAGCGCGTTGACCGCTTCGCTGCCAAAGCAGTGTTGATACCAGGGCAACAATTTCGGAAGCAGATCAAGAGCCATGATGTTTCGATTGTCGAGATAATTGAGAAAGATTTCGAACTGAGCAGGAGTAGGAGGGGCTATCTTTTCTGGGGGCTCATCAATCATTATTTTTTCGTTCGCCTGATGGACCGCTATGGCGGATACCAACTCGTCTAGGGCACTCGCCAAGGCCGATAACAAATTCGTGGTGTCATCATGGTGATTTGCATTGATGGTGGTTTCCAAGGCGCCGGCCAGTTCGGCGACCCGATGTGCCGCCAGATTGCTCGCAGCGCCGCGCAAAGTATGCAAACGATGGAGGGCGGCATCACGGCGATCATTGTCGAGGTCGGATCGGGTCTGATGGGCGGCGGTACCAAACTCCGAGACCAGACGATCGATCAGTATGGCAAATAAGTGGACATTTCCGTTCAAACGCTGAGCGATGAGAGCGGTATCAATGCCGGCGATGCTTGGGAAAGGCAGGTTGGAAGGCGCGGTGACGGCGTTCGTTAGCGTCCGCCGCAGCTTGAGCGAGGCTATATCGGACAGTACCGCGAACAATTCCGCGACATCAATCGGCTTGGCGATATGGGCATTCATACCGGCCTCTCTTGCCCGTTCGCGATCGGCAGGCAACACATTGGCGGTCATGGCAATGATTGGCAGGGTCGCGAGACCGAGCTGATTGCGAATCGCACGGGTGGCCTCATAGCCGTCCATTTCGGGCATCTGTACGTCCATCAACACGGCATCGAAGCGTGCACTTGCAACCCGTAGCAGGTCAAGGGCTTTGCGGCCATTGCAGGCGATTTCGACCGTCGCACCTGCCCCATTGAGGATGGATTGAACGACCAGCTGATTGATTTCATTGTCCTCTACCAGCAAGAGAGAGAGACCGGCCAAAGAAATCCCTGCCAGCAAGGACGGACGTGGCGCGATGACAGGGGCTTCCTGTCCCCGTCCAAATTGTGCGGTGAACGTGAAGGTACTGCCCCGACCCAGTTCGCTTGTGACCGCGATTTCACCCTCCATGAGACCCACCAATCGATGGCAAATGGCCAGTCCCAGTCCGGTTCCACCAAAGCGCCGGGTGGTCGAGGAATCTGCCTGACTAAAGGGATCAAAAATGATTTGTTGTGAGGCCGCGTCAATACCGATGCCCGTATCGCGGACAGAAAAACCCAACCGAATTCTGCTGTTATCCACGACCAGGCATTTTACCGTGAGAGCAATCTCGCCCTGTTGGGTGAATTTGATGGCATTGCCGAGGAGGTTTAGCAACACCTGTTGCAGCCGAAGGGGATCACCGACCAATATCGGCGGGATATCCTTGGCGACGTGAAACGACACTTTGAGGTTCTTATTTTGTGCATTGGTGGTTGCGATCGTCGCCAGCGTTTCGATAAATTCATCGAGACGAAATGGTATGGTTTCCAGTTCCAAACGACCGGCCTCGACTTTTGAAAAATCCAGGATGTCGTTGATGATCCCCAATAGGGATTGGGCCGATTGTCGGGTCTTTACGAGATAATCGCGCTGTACGGGAGTCAGTTCAGTCTTCTCCATGAGGTACAGAAGCCCCATGACCGCATTCATTGGCGTCCGGATCTCGTGGCTCATGTTCGCGACAAACGCACTTTTCGCCCGGCTGGCCTGTTCGGCGGCCTCGTGTTCGCGGCGGGCTTGGGCCAGTTCCAGCTCCTTAGCCTGGAATTGCCGGGTGATGCGCAAGTTTTCCTCGTGCAGGGCCTTGCGTCGCAGTAGTGCGCGAATCCTTGCCCGAAGGATTTCGGTATCGCTCGATTTTCCGACGAAATCATCCGCCCCCGCCTCCAGACCCCGCATCATGTTGTCCTTGGAGTCATTCGCGGTGAGCATGATGATTTGAAATTGATACTGTTCGGTTCGCCGCAGGCGGTTCAATCGCTGACAGAGTTCAGCGCCATCCATGTTCGGCATCATCAGGTCGACAACTAGGCAATCGAAATGATTCGACTCGATACACGCCAAGGCTGCCTCGCCGTTGTTCACCGAGGTGACCTCATACCCGTCCTGTTCCAGATAGTGATGGAGAAATTTAAGAAAGGTCGCACTGTCATCGACAATCAGGATCCGCGAACGGCTCGGCCCCGATGGCTCGCCACCCAGTACCGCCGGTCGATCCGCGTGCTGGCGAAGCAAGGCACCAATGCGCATCAGCAACACATCGGTATCGGCGGATTTTGCGATATAGTCGTCAGCACCACTTTCCAGACCTCGTTGCTCGGTGTCTCGTCCAATCGTGTCGGTCAACATCACCAGCGGGATGTCACGGGTTTGGACATTCATGCGGAGCAGACGCACAAACTCATCGCCATTCATGCGCGGCAGATGGTAATCGACCAGGATCAAGTCAGGTCGGCTCTGGTTAAGCCGATCGAGTGCAGCCTCGGCGGTGTCGACACACTCCGCGGTCCAGCCCTGCTGCTTCAGGAGGAATTGCATCTGGAACGCCTGCGTCCGAGAATCCTCGACGATCATGATGTGAGAAGAACTCATTGAATTTTTCCGGCCTTCCAAATACTCAGAAAATGAACAGGTTGATGGTCTGACGGTTGACGAAAGGGATGGTCATGTTCCACTATTTCACAGTGGCGGGCAAATACCCACAAGCATCCTTAGGAACGAGAATTTTATAACTCGTGCAAGGAGCGCAAGGCTTGCCTTGCACGTGCAAAGCAAGCTTTGCACTCCTATATTTCCAGTGCGCAAGTTAATAAATTACCGTTCCTTGCGTAGATGACATCGTCATTGCCGGCTCGCTACAGAGTTTGGAGGTGCGTATGAATGAGTTGACGAAATAGATTATGATGTTCCATCATATTTACAATAACGTGCAAACACTGGCAGACAACAAATACGATGGCGACAGAACGATCCTTGGTTGTTTTCTTGCTGGATGAACAGCGCTATGCCTTGGCGCTGGACCGTGTGCAGCGGGCGATCCGGGTTGTAGCCATTACACCATTACCCAAGGCGCCGCCACTGCTGTTGGGTCTGATCGATCTGGGCGGCGTCGCCATCCCCGTAATGAATGCCCGGGCAGTATTGAACCATCCTCCACGCGCTGTGCGTCTCTCCGACCACCTCCTAATCGCCAAAGCCGGACAGCAACAGGTTGCGTTATTGGTCGATGAAACGCTTGGGGTGATTGATGGTGTGCGAGAAGATCTCGTACCTGCCGACACGATTCTGGCTAAGTTGGATCTCATCGCGGGCACGGCTAAACACCCTGAGGGACTGATCCTCATCATTAACCTTGACCGTCTTGTTGATTTCGATACGACAGCTATCGCCAAGGGATTAAACGTTATCGGAACCCCTCCTCCCCCCAGCCCCACGTCAACAGAGACAATTCTACCTTCTCGTTGATGTGAAAATCTGAGGAGGGAGAGTCCAAGAATGCCTACGATAAACGTGTCGACAACGGGGATTAATCAGGCATTGATGGCCAGGGTCAGCGCTGTCATTGCCGAACGGATGGGCCTACACTTTCCCGAGGATCGTTGGCCGGAATTGGCTGAGAATATCAAGAAGGCCAGCCACGCGCTGGGATTTAAGGATCCCGATAATTGCGTGTCCCGGCTTGTGTCGTATGAACTGACTCTCAGGCAGATTGAAATTTTGGCCAATTACTTGACGGTTGGCGAGACTTATTTTTTCCGCGAGCCGGAGAGTTTTACGCTACTCGAACGCGAGATCCTGCCATCGCTGGTTGCAAAGCGCAGAGGTCTCGGTCAGACCCTCCGACTGTGGAGCGCCGGATGTTGTACTGGCGAGGAAGCCTACTCGCTCGCCATTACCTGTCTTCGCGTTATACCGGACCTTGAGCACTGGAATCTTTCAATCCTCGCTACCGACATTAACCCCCAATTTCTCGACAAGGCCGTGCAGGGTGTCTATTCCGAATGGTCGTTTCGAGGGGCTCCCGATTGGCTTCGAGAGGGTTTCTTCTCGCGTGTGCCAGACCAGAAATTCGCCATCGCGCCGCGAGTCAAGCGTCTTGTCCATTTTGAGTATCTCAACCTAGCCACGGATGTCTATCCAGCGCTTCACAATCATACTAATGCCGTAGATGTCATCTTTTGCCGCAATGTCATCATGTATTTCACCCCTGAACGGCAGCGGGCAGTAGTGGCGGCGCTCCATCGTTGTCTGGTGGAGGGTGGCATTGTTTTAGTCAATCCAGCGGAAGCCAACGCCGATCTCTTTTCGATGTTTTCCGTGGAAAATCACGGTGAGGGAGTAATTCTCTTCCGCAAGATCACCCAGCCAACCCCAATTGAATCCTGCCCACTTGAATTCTTCCCTGTTGTGCCTACCGCTGTTATACCGGCAGCCCCGATGGCCAAGCCGGTACGACCAAGCAGCCCACCACCACCGCCGCCCGCCGTCCCCCCCTTACAGGTTGCCCGTGATCATGCCAACCAGGGCCAATTAGACAAGGCGATCCAGTGGTGCCAACGTGCCATTGCGGCCGAACCCACCAATCCCGCCGCTTATTATTTATGCGCCACGATTCACCACGAGTCCGGCCGCCTTCAGGAAGCCATGGCGGCATTTCGTCAGGTACTTTATCTTGATCAAAATTACATTCTCGCCCACCATGCCTTGGGCCATCTCTACAGACAACTCCAAAAACCTCGTGAATCCCGACGCCATCTGGCCATTGCCCTGGAACTTTTGGTCGCACGAGACCAGAATGAGGTTCTGCCCGAATCCGAAGGCATGACCTGTGGCCAACTCATTGAGCCTATTCGGATTATGATGAAATCTTAACTACTTGTTGGGCTTTTCCGCCACGCCCGCTCGGAAAGCTCCAACGCAACTACTAACCTGCGCGTTGGTTAGGGGACAGAGGCATAAAGAGAAATGCCCCGCAGGTATTCTTAATATTTTCAAGAAAAATATCACTATTCCGCCTTTTTTAAAATACTAATTATAATCAACAAGTTGTGTTGATGCCCTTACAGACAAATAACATTTGCGCTATTCTCTCTGAAAGCTGCGCATTTATTAAAAACCCTAGCTGTCCCCTAACCAACGCGCAGGTTAGTAATCACATGGCGCCCCGTATTGGTCCATATTTAATAATTGGGTTCAACGAGATTATCTACTAGTGCAAACGCCATTACCGGCAACTATACAATTAACATTATCTAATAGTAGCCAAGGTCAAGGTATTAGTACACCGTAATCCTAAGCCGCCTCTGCGTAATGCTCATAGAAATGCTCGAATAACGCGCCACACTTCTGTTGATACAGTGGTGGCGAGTAAGCCCTCGGCAGCCCCTCATCCAGCGTATTTTCGATAACGAGCCTGAGCCTTGCACGGGCTGCTGATTTCTGACGCCAATTGATAACGAGTAGCTGTTTAATCTTTTCCAGAAGTTCACGGGCGACTTTCTTGACTTCCGCACGTTCCTCACTGCCTAACTCGGGGGCGGGGCGGGTTAAAATATCGAAAATGACCAATTCCTCCTCGGTCATGTTTTCGCGGATATGACGATGCTGTTCCTCGCTCAAGGTACGGCTGAGCTGCAATAGCTCCTCGAATAAATCATCAATGTTGCGGCTGCCAGAGTTGTAGGATTCAATCAACGCTTCGAATTTTTCCAGAAAATCAATGCGCGTCCTGTTTACCCGGATCATCTCCTCAAGTTTCGCGCGAATGGCGGCCTTGAGAACCTCCAAATCCGTATTCTTGTGCCTGGATTTCTTGAAACGCTGATCAAGCGCCTCAAAGTCAATCTTCGATAAATCAATCGCTCTGGACGATTCGGTGGGCATATCCACGCCGGTGATCGAGGCATCCAGTAATTGATTGATGCTCGCCATCACTGCGGAAATGTCCGCCGGACCTGGATTCAGCTTGGCGCGGATGGCATCCGCAATGGCGGATAGGCAGGCAATGCGGGCAAAAAACGCCAATACCGCCGGTTCCGGCTTCACCGCATGGTAGAGCGTCACGACGAGGCGTTCATGCCCCAGAAACTCACGTCGTAGCGGGTCGGGAGAAATCAGCGCATCCACCGCGTCATTCACGCGATTCAATCGTTCCAAATCTCCCATCGGCAATTGTTCGATAGCGTCGAGCATGACCCGCTGACGTGCGCAGAACGCCGTCGCCTGCTCGACGGCATCACGTAATTCGGCAACGAGTTGTTGTTTATTCTTGACGGGATTCTCTCCCCCTTTTCCTTTGCCATAAATGGCCAGCGCCTTTTCGAGGGACAGAAAGACATTGGCGTAATCCACGATCACGCCGCTGTGTTTGCCGGGAAACACCCGGTTGGCCCGCGCGATGGTCTGCATCAGCGTGTGATTGCGCATCGGCTTGTCGAGATACACCGTGGAACAGCTTGGCGCGTCGAAACCGGTTAGCCACATAGCGCAGAGAAACACGATCCGCAAGGGATCGTTGCTGTCCTTGAATCTTTCATCCAATCCAGGCTCAGAATCCTTCATCCGCTGCCGGTGCGGCCCAATATCGAGGCCGAGTTTTTTCATCTGCTCTACCTCGTTTTGGCCGGACGATACAATGAGCGCCATGTCGGTGGTCTGTAGCAATTGCAGACGCTCTTGAAGCTCCCCTCTCCTCTCGCGGGGGAGAATATGACGCCCCAATTCCTCCTGCACCCGTTGGGTCTCCACCGCCCAGTGCTTCCGCACCTTGTCGTGCATCCTTAGCGCGGTCGCCTTGTCGATGGCAACCACCATCGCCTTGCCGATGAAACCGCGCCCGAGGAAATGCCGCACGATGTCCTGTGCCACGCTTTCCAGCCGGTCATCGCGAGTGAGGATGTGGTACTGCCGCCCCAGTTCCCGCTCCAACTTGGCTTCCTGTTCCGGGTCAAGTTCCGCTTCCTCGACCAGCCGGTAAATATCCTCGTTCAAGTCTGGATTCACCAGTTGCAACTCCGGCGTGCGGTTCTCGTAGAACAGCGGAACGGTCGCCCCGTCCTCGACGGATTGCTGGAAGTCGTAAATGGAGACGTAAGCGCCGAACACCTCTTTGGTCCGCTCCTCCCCGGCGATCAGCGGAGTGCCGGTGAAGGCCAGGAATAGCGCCTTGGGCAAGGCGGCGCGCATGTTCACGGCCAGGGTGTCGTATTGGCTACGGTGTGCCTCGTCGGAGAGCACAATCACGTCGGGCCGGTCGCAAAGCATCTCCTGGGTCTGGAACTTGTGGATGAGCGTGAAGACGTAGCGATGATTGCCGCGTAACAACTCCCGCAAGTGCGTGCCGCTCGTGGCGTGGCAGGTGTCGCCCTCGGCCGTGCTAACCGCGCCGCACGCCTTGAAGGTCTTGGCGATCTGGTCGTCCAGTTCGACGCGGTCGGTCACGATCACGAACGTCCAGTTGCCCGGCAACTTCCGCAAGACTTTTTGCGCGAAGAACACCATCGAAAAGCTCTTGCCACTGCCTTGGGTCTGCCAGAACACCCCACCTCGGCCATGGCCGGACTGGCGCGCCGCGAGCATCGAGGCAATGGCGTTGTTCACCCCCAGGAACTGGTGATTCTGGCCGATGATTTTCACCAGCCCCGCCTTGTGTTCCGAAAACAGGGTGAAGTTCTCCAGCAGGTCGAGCAGCCGGGTCTTGTCGCACGTTCCCCGGATCATCACCTCCAGCGATACCCGGCGCGGCTCGTCCTCGCGCTCGATGCGCTTCCACTCGAAAAACCGTTCCCAATCGGCGGTGAGCGAGCCAACGCGACTGTCCGTGCCGTTGCTGGCGATCAGTAGTGCGTTGAACCAAAAGAGTTGCGGGATCTGTTGCTGGTAGTGCTTGAGGTTCTCGTTGAAGGCGGTACGCGCGGGAACGCTGGGCTTTTTCAGTTCAATGACCACCAGCGGCAGGCCATTCACGAATCCCACCAAGTCCGGACGGCAGGTATACAGCACGCCGGTGACGCTGAACTGGCTAATCAGCAGGAACTCGTTGTTTTCCGGGCGTTCCCAATCGAACACCCGCAACCGCTCGATCTTCTGTCCGCCATGACGCCGATCCGGCACGGCAACCTGGATGCCTTCCTTGAGCAAGAGGTAGGTCTCCCGATTGGCCGCCGCGAGGCTCATCGCCGAACGGTCACGGGTCAATTCGTCCACGGCGGCGGCAATGGCTTCCCCCGGCAGGGAAGGATTCAAGCGCGCCAAGGCGGTGCGCAAGCGCTCCACCAAGACCACCTCACCGCTCGTCTCGCGGGACAGGAGGCCGCCTTTCCCGAAAGCCACGTCTCCCGCCGCGAACGTTTGCCAGCCCAGCACCGCGAATAATTCAATGGCGGGTTGTTCAACCAGTTGGTTTTCGGTGTAGGGGTGAGTCATTGGGCTTAAAGGAATTCGATGAACTCGCGGAGCTTGGAGATCGTTTGTGGCAATTGTTGTTTTAACAATACGGATAGAAATTCATCAACGGACAAACTTGGTCTTTTTAATGCCAGTCGTTGATCACGCAAGGCTTGGCAACATAGCGCCGGAGCTAAATCGATCTGATAATAAATAAAATCGTCCGGGTGGATGACATCTATATTGAAAGGCTCCAATGCGTCAGATGGAAAGTCTTTCAAATTAAAAGTCACGATTGCGTCGGCGTTACAACGTATGGCGGCAGCCAGCACATGCCTGTCATTAGGGTCGGGAAGCTGTAAATTGTTGATCAAAAGCTCATAACCCGTGACTTTGGCGTCGCGTACATGGGCATCCATCAGATCACGAACGCGGAGCAACTTTTCCTCTGAGAATTTTCCTTCTCTCAGTAATGCGCCCATCCATTCCGCATGGATGTCATCAGTCCAATGTGCATTGAAGAGATCGGTTAATGCCAAACGCATCAGACAATCACGTAGTGGCGCTGGGTAGAGAACACAGGCATCGTAGATAACTGAAAATTTGCCCATGTTTAATACCCCATCTGTTCTTCCTGCGAGAGTGCCGTCAGTTCGTTTAGGGCCTGGTTCCGTTGCGCGTCGATGCGTTCCTTGTAGTCCAGCACATCCTTGAAAAAAATACGGCGATGTGAACCGACCTTGCGGAACGGCATCTCGCCTTTTTCCAGCAAACCCACCAGAAAAGGTCGGCTGACATTGAGCAGATCCGCCGCTTCCTGCGTGCTGATTTCCTGGTGAATCGGTATTAGATTGATGGCATTACCCTTCGCCATCTCCGCCAGCACACCCAACAAAATCTGAAGTACATGACCTGGCAAGATCAAATCATCCGACTCTCCATTGCTGGCCCGCAGAGACATCCGCACCCGGTTAGCATGAGCGTATTTGGATAGGGTCCGGCTGGAATCCCTTGCTTCTTCAATATCTTGTGGTGTTGGTATATGGGCGAGCTTTACGGCATTCATGGCATACCTCACTGTTTCATCGAATCTGGAGCAAAACCTATTATAAACGAAATAAACGAAACAGTCAGATGACAGCCACGTCGATCTGGCCAGCGGGCGCAGCGTAGCGCAGACTCAAGCCTTTCTCGACGCCTTGTGTTTATTCGTCGAGCCGGTGCATCTGTATTACCTGTGGCGGCCGCAACTGCGCGATCCAGCCGACGAGATGGTTCTGGAAGCCGCGTTAAACGGTCGTGCCGACGCGCTGGTCAACTACCGCCGCAATTTTCTTGAGTATATGGGTGGTACGGACGCGGCCATTTTTGAATAATACGGTTGTCTTCAATATTGTTGCCAGGCACCGATTATTGAAAAAATTAGTGTTCATGGCTATAACCTCATCCTCTATTAAATCATCATCAATCTTGCCGGCAATCCTCACCTTATCATCTGTCAGAAAATCAAACTTCCAGGATTCCAACAAAACTCCTTTTAAGATACCTGAAAGTTCGACTATTTCATCATTTGTCGTTGTTCCCGCTACGCGATTAAAGGCTTCACTAAGCTGATGTTGATTCATTGAGCATCGAAAGTTACCACTTACTAAAGTAAGTCCAGATTTTCCTTTCATAATAATTTCCAAGAACTGCTTCAAATTTTGGATGACCCGTGGCGCGGTCTGATCAAGTTCAGTGGAGAAGTCCTCATCGCTTTTCCCCGAGGACTCGACCAGTTTTGTGATATGGCTCAGTGTGTCCGCAAGCTGGTCTTCTTCAAATAAATCATCGTTTGTAGTATTAGCCCGGCTCAATTCCAACCCGAACGAACCATGAGGTAATCCGGTCAGCAAAAGGCGAGAAACTTCCTCTCCACGATGACGACCTCGACTTCCAACCACGCCATGCCAGCGATCCGCATAATCAGCCATCACCATATTTTGGAAAGGTTCCAAGACATGCGCGGTAAAAATCGCATCAATACCGAGTGAACCATGAACAGGATCACCAGAGAAAAGCAGAATTACCTTTGCCTCCTTGGCTACAATAGGCAAAACGGCGAGTTGTTCGATGATTGCTTGTTCTTGTTCCCTGAATGAGATCGACATAATTGGATGGTCAGCAACCAGTTCCTTTACTCTTTGAATCTCTAGCAATTGTATTTTTAGGAAGTCTCGCTGAGTTCGCATACTCATGGCTTGGTTTCTCCCAGTTGTTGGCGGGCTAATTCATCTTCTTTTGGGGTATTCAAGTCAATTTTCAGCATTCCCTTCCACACCCCAAGCCGATTGTGCGAAAAGAGCAAGATCCAGTAACGTGCTTGTTCCAAGGTCAATATTTGGCTATATCCGGCATCAAATGGATAATGATCTAATGAATAAGTTGATTTTGAAAGGGTTGGGTTTGCAAACTCTGGAAACTTTATTATTAGGTTGGATTGAAAATCAAGATGATACCCCCAATAAATCGTTACCACGTCGATATCCTTAGGTGATCGGTTTTCTCTCGTTTCAATATCTTCCAAGAAACTTCCGTCAAGCCACTGAAAACCATTAATAAGTCCTTCATCGTTTAACCGTTTTCGGAAATCCAAGAATTTTCTAAGCAATAGCCGTCGGTCAGGCGTATTTCCGAACCGCCGACATAAATCCACCGTTGTACATGGATACGGCGATAAGTGCTCAGGTTTTGTTGGCTCGCCAAGATGCGGTGGTAGCACAAGGTTGTGGTCAAAATCAGGAATCGGCATTTAACGTTCCTATGAGTCACGAACTTCCCACGTCGATCTGGCCGGAAAGTAGACGCGGCAGTAGTAGATCGCGGGTGCGGCGGAGGTTGACGGTCTGCTTGAGAAGCGCCGTGAGCAGTGAGCGAATTTCGCTCACCCGTTTCTCAAACAGCACAACGAGTTGCTGTGGTGGTAAAACAAATTGGTAGTCGGCAATCACCCCGGCGCTTGCACTTTTGCGCGTCGTTCCGGTCGAAGCGCCGGTGATGTAGGCGTAGTATTCGGCGGACTCCATGAGGTAGAAAAGAAAGTAAGGACTCAAGCGGTTGTCCTTTGGCGCTACGCGGATGAGGTAAGAAGCAAAGACCGCATCCACCTCTTGCTCCACGATTCCAACCTTGCCGGGGTCCGCCATGCGAATCACCACCACGTCGCCAACGCGCAGCCGATACACTCCATAGTCCTTATGGGCAATCGGGCAGTAAGGCACTTCCGACCAGTCAATGAAGCTGCTCTTGTTGATGTCCATCCCGCGCAGATATTTCGGTCCAACTGGTTCGGTGTTAGTAGATTCGGTGTAGCCGTACTTTGTGGTGACAAATTCAGCGAGCTTCCTCACCTCCCACCCCGCCGGAATCTCCCCGACCGCCGACGCGACGCGGGGGTGATTTTCGTGGCCGGGGAAGCGGAAGTGGACGAACCACTCGCGGTAGAGGGAACGCGCCATCTTCTCCAGAATATTGATGCGCCGCTGGCTGTTTTCGATGAGGTCGTCGTAGGCGGAGAGGATGCCGGCTATGCGTTGTTGGATGGGGAGGGAGGGAATGCTCACTTTCACTTCGGCGATGCGCGACGGTGCAGTATGCCGAATCTTCGTCCCGCTCGCTGAACCACGAATCTGCTGACGGACGGGCTTCGAGTTAAAGAGGTAGTAAACGAAGTCCTTGTCGGTTTGGTTAGTATCGCGAAGTTGGACGAGGCCAAGTCGCTGATTATGGAGGTAAAGCGCACGACAGGGCACGATGGCACTACTGCCAAGCAAACCTTCCGCTTGCTCTGTCATGGCGACAATGAGGTCACCCTCATTCAAAACATAGTCGGCAGGAATCGGCCCACGATACCATTTTTCCTTGTCGCCTTTGTGTTTGAATCCGCCCTCGTCAAAAAAGTTTCCGGGCGTAAGAACGATATGCGTGCCTGCGTTGGCGAAGTATTCGCCGAGGAAGGCGAAACCATGCTTGATTTCGAGCAGGTCTCCAAGTTTATAGTCGCGCCACTTCTCCATCCTCACGCCTCCAGAATTCCCGCCACATTCGCGGCGATGGTCATGAAATTAATCATTGCCGAATCTCAACCGAGCGGGCGCGGACATTGGGAATCGTCAGCAAGCGCTGGTCGTTGGTCAGCAGGATGGCGTCATGGACGAGTGCGCTGGCGGCAATGACAGCATCCGGCAATTTCAACCGATGTTGACGGCGCAAATGGATAGAGGCATCACGCACGCTTGCGTCTAGCTCCACACGCTGGAAATGTCCCAACAGATAGCGTAGTTCCTGTTCTTGCAATAGCTTGATATTTGGCCAGGAAAGTAACTCGATTTCGCTGATGATTGAATAGGGTAATGGCCTTCCTTCACCCCAAGGAACATCTTGCCTGCGTGAATATCAATTAGGATATTGGTATCCAGCAGATATTTCATGACCATTCGGTATCTCGGCTATGACGTTGAAAGGCAACTCCATCTTCAGTAATGGGTTCTGTTCCAGCAAAACGTGGAAAGTCGCGGGCAGGGTCTAGCAACGGCCACTCACAATGTTTCTTATCTTCAACTAGTATAGTCAACATCCCTTTACAATTTCCAAATTGCGGGGTTTTTTCCTTTTCATGAAGTTGACGCCTGACGAAATCCAATACCTTACCCAAACGGCGTTCATCTAATTGATGGAGTTGTTCAGTAATTCTAGTTTCTAATTGTGCGTTCATGGCTATATTCTCAGACTGCTTTTTTCAGGAGCGGCCAATGTATATCGATTTCGTCCCAAGGAATAAAGATTTGTCCTGAGTCGTCCTGTTCTACCAGCATCCATTCCATTAATATCTGTACATCTTCCTGAACGCCATGGCGTTTCATCTGTTTGTCAAGTTCATGAATTGTGAATGGTCCTTTGTTTTTTAATATTTCGACCAGTTTCCAGCGTTGCGTGGTGAATATTTCGCTAAATTGCGCGATATTTTCAAATCCTATTTCACAAAGTGGCTCAATATGTTGGCCAGCGTCCGCTTGCCGAGCATGTAAATTCATCCGCTTTTTCATGGTTTCAAATGGTTCGGCAATTCTGATCGTGAGTTTCATTTTTTATCTCCTGTATGGAGTTCTAAAGCCTTCCAAAAATCCGCAAGCAATGTCTCTACATTAACGAATTGATAGGAAAATTCTTTATTTTCATAATGCCAATGATCTCCTTTGCCGCGTTCGTTATCGAAGCCAATCACACGCTGATTATTTACTACATACACTAACCGATACTTGTAATGATGCCGACATGGCGGCACCGATCCAGGAACTTGCAAAATATTCACTTCCACGATTCCATGTGCATATTGTCGCTTGATTTTTTGGATGAGGATTGCATTCATTTTATTCGAGTAGCCGTGAAATATTATCGGCGATGACCTGCTCCAATTCCCGCGCCTGAGCGTTCAGGGTCTCTAGTTCCTCGTTCATGGCTTCGAGCTGCTCCTTGAAATCCTCATCACTGATGGCTTCCCCAGCCGCCACTCCGACATAACGCCCCGGATTCAGACTCCAGCCCTGCGCCTCGATTTCCTTGAGCGTGGCGACGCGACATAACCCTGCTACATCAGTGTAGTGCGGCACTTCCCCGAAGATTTCCTTGAGCTTGTCCTCGGCCTCACCACCACCGAGGATGAAATCAGGCTCCTCGCCACGATACAGGCGGGCAATGTTGGCCAGAAAGCTAATCTGGGCGGGTGTCCACTCTCGGTGCGCGCGGTCAATCTGGCGGTAGATGTGGCGGGCGTCAATGAACAGAACCGTGTCGGCGCGCGGCGTCTTGGCCTTGCCTTTGTCCAGGAACCACAAGGTGCAGGGGAGCGTGACGGTGTAGAACAGATTCGGGCCGACCGCGACCATGATATCCACGGCGCGGCTTTCGATGAGCTTCCGCCGGATTTCCTGTTCTGAACCGCGGGCATCGGAAGCGGAATTGGCCATGACAAACCCGGCACGGCCATGGTCGTTGAGCGCGGAATAGAAAAGCTGAATCCAGAGATAATTCGCGTTGTCCGTGCGCGGCAGGCCAAAAGGGAAACGGCGGCGCGGCCCGACGGAATCCTTCAACCGCTCCTTGTCCACGGCGTTGACGTTGAAGGGCGGATTGGCGAGCACGAAATCAAAGCGGGCCGTGGCATCGTGCGGATCGTCGTAGTAGCTGTTGACTTGGCCACCGTGCTGAATCTCGCCCTCCAGCCCATGCACCGCGAGATTCATCCGGCAGAGTCGCCCGGTTTCGTCGGTCTTCTCCACACCATGAATGGCCAGCTCCTCGCCGGGATTCTTCTGGTGTTCCGCCACGAAACGCGCGGATTGGACGAACATGCCGCCCGAACCGCACGCGGGGTCAAGGATGCGTCCATGATACGGCTCGATCACCTCGGTCAGCAGGCGCACGATGCAACTCGGTGTGTAAAATTCGCCGCCCTTTTGTCCCTCGGTACGGGCAAACCCGCCAAGGAAATACTCATAAATCCGCCCGAAGGCGTCGTAATCGACGGTAGCGGGAATCTCGGAGATTTTCTTGAGCAGTTCCTTGAGGAGGGTGCTGGTAAAGAGATGATAGGTTTTGGGCAGGACGCCATCGAGTTGGAAATTAAGATTCTCGATGTCGCGCATGGCGTCGTTAATTCTCGCGCCGATGTCCGCCCCCTCGGGTTGTTTGAGCAAGAAATCAAACCGCGCCTCCTCCGCAAGATACAGGATACCCTCAGCGTGATAAGCCGCCGGCTCGTCCACCCGTGAGCCGCGTCGGGAGGAGGAGGCCGCCTTCTCCAGTTTGGCGCGCTGAACAGCAAAGCGGACCTCGGCGAAGCGTAAAAAGATGAGGCCAAGGATTGGCCCGGAGTACTCCTGTGCCTTGAGTCCGGAGTTGGCACGGAACTGATCGGCGGCGTCCCACAGCCGTTTTTCCAGCGTGGTGGTGGCTACATCTTTTTCAGAGGGGGCGATCCAGTGCATGGCGTTCTTGGTTGATAAGCCTTTCGGCTCGATACCCTGGGGGTGGGGGGGAAGTGTTACCGTTCTCCGAAACCTACCCATTTATCTCGCAGGACAAACAGTGTTCGGTTCCTGCTTCACAGAGGCCAGTTTCGCCTTCGACTTACGCCGGAGGCCAGCGCCTTCCTCTCCACAGGCTGTCACCGCAGAACTTGCGGCCAATTTTTCAAGGTTTCTCGCCGCGTTGAGGTCGCGGTCATGCTGAACGCCACACTCCGGGCACCGTAGTTGCATTACCGTTCATCATTTCTCGGAAAACATCACCTCCTGGTACTCGTGCGCAGCCTACTATGCCTCGCACGTTTACTATTGAGGAAAGATAATCATGCGTTCCGTTTTGAAAATTCTAGTGTCGGTTCTGATGTTGATGCTGGTCTTGCCGCCCGTCGCCAGCGCGGCTGCCAGGTTCAACCATTGCACAAAATGAGACAGGACCTACCGCTGGCTCAAAGGGTACAGAATCATCTCCCCCCAAAAAAGGATTAATTGGAAAAGCTGCTCAAAACATAAAGAAACTCGGACGTATCCCACTTATTGCCTCATTGTTGGCAACGGTAAATGCTGGCATTAGTGTTTCCGAAACAGAAAATGATAGCTCTCTATCGAGGAGGGATAAAGATAAACTGAATGGTGGTTCAGTAGGGAGCGCAATTGGCAGCGTTGCGGGAGGTACTTTAGGGTTCGCTCTTGGTGGTCCTATTGGTGGCATTATTGGTGCCTATCTTGGTGAAAAAGGTGGAGAGATTATCGGGAAGAAGGTTGGGGAATGGGTAAACGACTTACGCACCGCTGATATCCCCGGCACGCTCAGTTCGACATGGATTGCCACAAATTCCACTATAGGATCGGTTTGGAATGCAACTACTGCTGCTTTTACGTCCGCCTGGAACGCAACGAGTTCAATGCTTGCGGCTACTTGGACCGCAACAACTTCAGCACTTGGAACAGCCTGGAACGCCACTATTTCGACTATTAGCCCAATGTGGGACGCCACCACTGCTGCTATTAAATCGACGTGGAACGCTACCATTGGTCCCACTTGGGATGCCACCACCAAAAAAATAGAATCAGCATGGGACGCCACGATTGGTCCTGCCTGGGATAAGGCTATGACCAAGTTGTCCGATCTATGGGCGTCGGGAAAGAAGGTGGTGTCTGATACAGTTGTTAAGGTAGTTGATACCACGAAACAGGTTGCACAATCCGCCGTAGAGACGGCCAAGGAGAGTGGTTCCTGGGTTGCTGAAAAGACAAAGTATGCCGGAGGGTGGTTAGCGGATAAAGCCGGTAGCACTTGGGATGCGACAAAGAACGGTGTTAGCTCTGCAATCGGAAGCGTAAGCAAACTTTTTGAGTCCGGGAAATCGGACGCTGGAACCGTATCTACAGGTAAAGGAGATGCTGGTGGAGCATCTTATGGCACCTATCAACTTTCCTCAAAGACGGGAACTGTACAAAGATTTTTAAAATCAAGTCCATACGAGGCTCAATTCTCCGGTCTGACGCCTGGAAGCGCTGCTTTTAATGATAAATGGAAGGAAACGGCCAAAAATGATCAAAATTTTGGTCAGGCACAACATGATTTTATCGACAAGACTCACTATCAACCACAATTACAAAACCTACAAAGGTCTGGAATAGATGTATCAAATCTTAGCAAAGCTAAACAAGAGGCTATTTGGAGTACTTCCGTACAGTTTGGAGGAAATACCGACCTTATCAAGAATGCGTTATCCAAAACTGGAAAAGACGCGAATTCTCTAACAGATTCGGAGTTTGTATCAGCGGTCCAAGATTATAAGATCGCCAACAATGACCGCTTGTTTAGTAAAAGTTCCGAAGCTGTACGTGCATCAACGCTGAAACGGGCAGGTGATGAAAAACAGGTTTTATTGAGCCGTTATGCCCAGCCGCAGTCCGCTGTGAAATCACAAAACGGTGCCCAAATCCAGCCCTCTGTAACTCAAACAGTAGCCTCCAAACCAGAGATTAGCGCATTAAAGTTAAGTGCTTCACCGGAATATCAAGCTTTTGAAGAGAAAACAATTGCTGCCGCAGGGGGGAAGGCGGTTGCATCTAGTGATATTAGAGCGGACTTCCTCAAACAGAATCCAGATTTCCTTGCTAAACATCCAGAAATGGCTAAACCTGCGGCTCCTGCTGTGGGTGCAGCGCAATCTGCTGTAGCAACAAACGCGGCCCCGACACCCGCAAGTCAAACGGTAGCCACCAACGCGCCAGCGTCACCGGTTCCCTATGCCCCGCCGACTGCGGCGACGGTGACGGTTAGTGCGCCGATGCCGGTTGCTCGGTTTAGCCCCCCGCCGATACCCAAGATAGAACCTGCGCCACCAATCGATGTTCCGCTGGCCTCGTCAGGCGGGACGGGAGGTAGGGTAACGGTCGCCGTGCCACAACAGGAGTTTGGTCAGGATCTCAGCGACCGCAGGATCGCGCACATCGTTACCGGTGGATTGAGTGGTGGTTATGTCTGAGTCTGAGGGAGGCTTCATGTGCAGGTGGAAACTCAGTGTGACACCCCAATAAAAAAGCCCCCAGGGCGGAGCCGTGGGGGCTTGGGGGGCTTGGGGGGCTTGGTTTTAGGGCGCTGCTATCGTTCGCTTTTTCTTGACGATAATGGCCGGTGGTTTTTTCGGTTGGGGAAGGGGTGGTGGAGGTGGAGGTGGTGAAGAGGATGGCTTAACGCCAGAAGGATTGTCGGGAAGAGGCAGTGGTTTTTTTACATCCTTAGCCTGATTGGTCTTGGCCGCTTCGCGGGCCTGACGAGCGGCCTGTTCCCGCTTCTGTTTTTCAGCTGCTCGGACACGCCTGATTTCCTTGAGTTGCGCAACCCCCCTTCTCCTTTCTAGCTCCTTACTGGACTCCTTTCGGATCTCCTCCGAGACCTCGCCCACTACGTTTCCCTCTAAATCAATTCGCGGCCTGCCCTCGGCAAGCGCCACAAGATAGCGACTCTTGCCGCAGTAATTGTGGAGCAACTTAGGGATTATCTTAGGATCAAGATTGGGAAGCGTAGCCGCCAGATCTTCGTGGATGCCGATTTTTAGTGGCTTGATCTGTTCAAGGGTCTCGGTAAACGCGGCGGGAAAGCGTTCAAAAAGGATGGGGTAAAACTCGCGGTTAGCGACGGATAGGGACATAAATATCCTGTTTGTTTAGTTTGTTGGTTTGGTTTAAGCGTGCGAGTGGGTTGCGAGCCATTCGCGCAGGGCATCGTTCATCCTTGCCTGCCAATCAGCGCCGGTGGACATGAAAGCGTCCAAGATGTCGGTGTCGTAATTCATCGTCGTGGCGCGCTTGGTGCGCTCGGTCATTACCTCATCCAGGTCGGATTGAACAAGGATGCGTGCGACCTCGTTAATTTCAGGATCAAGGTTGATACGATGATCTAAAGTTTTTGGCTCAGGAGGATCCTCCCCGTCTTCAATGATTCCACGCCGCTTTTGCGTTCAATGTCTTTGATGACGCCGATGGTTAGATCCTTGGTTGGATGCTTGATCGTAACCCGGCCGAGTTTAGTCGGGTGTTTATACTGATGGTGCGATCCCGTGACATTTACCAGATACCAACCATCGTCTTCGATCTTATGAATTGCTTCGCGGCTGCTGGTGCTCTTAACCATGGATCGCCTTGGTTGTTTAGGATGCGCCCGCCAGTGTTCCCCAGCGGGCGATTGGATGGTTACTGTTGCGCCTCACGCATCATCCCGCAGATGGAGGCGTCGAGCGCGGCTTTGGCCATCTCAAGGAGATACGGCACGGAATAAGTGGATGAGTTCGTGTCGTCCACAAATTCATTAGCCAGGGACAGGGCTATATCAAGAAAGCAGGATGCCTGCTCCAGTGCGTTCATTACGGGGATTCCCGGCTGGACGCAAAAAGAGATTCCCGTTTCAGGTTGCAGGAAAAGAACGGGTTGTGGGAGGTCTTCATGCGGCCTCCTTCAACAACTGCTGCTGGTTGTTGGCATTGAGGAGTGCCGCGAGTTTGGTTAGGCCACGGGGGGTGATAAGAACCTGCTCGACCACCTTTTCGGTGCCGTCTTCCTTGTGGACGGTGTGAACCTTGTGGGTCAGGTACCCAGCCTGGATCTTGTCCTGGTAGCCGAGGTTCGATGAGCCACCGGGACGGTGATAAATCCACCGGTGCTCACGCAACCAATCGCAAAACTTGTTCGGGCGTTGCTGGAGCGCCTTGGCCGCTGCCTGGAGTCCGAGTGCGCCATCAGCGGTGGCAATGCGGTCGGTGATCTCGGCTTTGGGAGCCAACACCTGGACCTTGGCTTCAAGGACCAATCACTCCTGTTCGGCTTGCATCGCCAGCTCGATAAGCTGAAGGCGGGAGAAGTTCGCGGGGTTGAGGGCGGGAGGGGTCGAGAGCTGGCGTGCCATTTCCCAGAATGCCTTGACCAATCGTTTCTTGAACCCGCGCACGATCTCGCTGTTGCGCATGTAGGTCAGGATCAGCGTGGATTGCTGTTCGTTGAGGACAGCGATCTCGGTAGGAGAGCCTTGCGGGTTAAGTCGCGTTTCAAACGCGACTTCCCCAAACTCTTCTAAATCAACAACGTATTTTCTAACCAACTCCATCACGTTTTTGTGCTGGGTATCGGTGCCTTCGGCGATGGCGAGGGAGGTGGTGAAGGCGGTACCATTCACCGTAAAAACGAGGGATTGCACTTCTGTGGATTGAGTAGTCATTGCGACTATCTCCTGATCGTTTTTTGATAGATTACCATCCCAAAAATAGGGCGATACCTGGGGCTCAAAACCGCGATCAGACGGCGGGCGTATTCAATATATTAGCCACACCCCAGGTACCGCTTACCTGGGAGCACGACAAAAACGCAAACCGTAGAAACGAAAAAACCGCATTCTCGTTGCGGGTGACGCCGATCGGGTGTTTTGAGCACCTAGGCGCATGATGCACAGGCTGTGGGAGGGTGTCAAGGGGGTTGACGCTGTACGGGAATCCCGTATAATCCCGCCCATGAGAACCGTGATCGAAACCCCAACCTTCCAAAAACAGGCCGAGAAAATATGGTCTGAAGATGAGCGCATGGAATTTATCGTCTGGATTTCCAAGAATCCCATGGCAGGTGATGTGATTCCTGGAGCTGAGGGTGCGCGTAAAGTCCGTTGGTCGGTGGCGGGAAAAGGCAAGCGCGGCGGCGTCCGCGTGATTTATTTCAACCTGACGGAGCAAGGCACGGTGGTACTGGTCACGCTGTACCAGAAAACGGATCAGACCAACATCCAAGCTAGCGACATCAAAAAGGCGATGTGATGGACATCGAAAAAGTAGCTCGTGCGATTGAGGCGGACGCGGGAATGAAGTTAGACGACATCCGACAGGGATTGGAAGAAATGCAGGCCGGTGTAGGCCGTGTAACGACAGTGGAACAGATTTTAGTTCGCTCTGCTCGCGCAAAAACCGGCCTGTCACAACAAGCGTTTGCCGAACGCATTAAAACTCCGGTGGCAACTCTGCGGGACTGGGAACAGGGCCGTTTTGCTCCTCCTGGTGGGGTAGTGTGCCTATTAAATCTCATCGGCAACCACCCGGACTTGATCCGCGAGTTAGAGGCGGCCTGAGCAGAGGTTGGTGGTACCGTAACCGGTGATTGACTCGTTGACGCTCGTCGCTGGAGGATAAGGGAAAGGAAAACCAACCAACCTCCCCCTCTCTCCATCCCCCACTATAGAGCCATAACATCCCCGCCCCACGCCTACGTGAACCATGGCCGCAACGATAACAAGTAACGACATAATGGCCATGGTCAAACACTGGCTGGACACGCCGGTTAATGGATATCTTGGTTCAGGTTATGGAAACGACCTTAAATCCCTCTTGCAATCTCCATTATCTGCTGGGGTCGCGGATAGTTTTCTTGCGAAATTAAGGAACGATGTTCCTCCGTTGCAACTTTTACCACCAAACGCAATAAATCTATACGGCAGACAATCTGCTCCTGATCGTTTAGATATTTTTATTGAAATATCAGGAAAAGCTATCCAGGTGACATGAAATGTACACGGCAGACGATTTTAAATCTGCGATAGCAGATCGCGTTAATAGATATCCAGCAATTGCGCCACTGTACAAAGCTGGCGACCCGCGCGTTCATCAGCCATTGGACGCTATCGCCACTATGTTGGCGATGCTCTCCTCGCAAATTGACGTTGCTGTGGCCGAACCTTTCTCAAAATCAAGAGATTCTACGGTTCTTGCCGATTCGGCAATGCGTGGAATCATACCAAAAGCAACACCAGCAAGGGTGAGGTTGTTGGTAGAGAACAGATCGCAAACTTCCTCGTTTCAGGTAGAGTCCGGGCGTACTGTTATTGATACAGCAGGATTTACGTATCAGATAGAAACAGCAATAGACGTACCAGCCGGATCTCGCGATTACGTGGAAGCCATGCAGATGAAGATAGTCACGGTAGTTCATGCCGTGACTGCCGATGAACCATTTTACTCCATTGAGATTCCGAAGGCCGACGATGGTTCCTATTTGAGTGGAATTGGCGTAAAGGATAAGGACGGGGATCTAATTTACAGTGAGCGGTACGTGAACGTACTTCCTGATGACAGAATATTCCATGTGGAGGTAGATGAACATCAAAGGATTTACGTTCGTTTTGGTTATAGAGGTATCGTAGGAGTTCAACCTTTAATTAGAGATAGAATAACCCTGACGATCTATTATTCCGCAGGGGAAAATTCAACACCGGTCGCGGGAAGCCCTTTCTCGTTTGAAAATATTTTGTCGCCACTTGAATCTAATATTTCAATATCGCTTACCGATACGATCACGGCAGGAGCGAACCCCATATCATTATCTGTATTGAGGGACCTTTCCCGATATCCCTCAGTGTACAACCATGACGCAGTTTTCCTTGGCGAGTTTGATTTTCTGGTGCGTCGAAATTTTCCAACACTTCAATTTCTTTCGATATGGAACGAAACGGATGAGGAGTCGGCCAGAGGGTCTAGCTTAGACAACATAAACACCCTGTTTGTTGCCTGTCTGTCGCAATATGGCGGAGAACGTGTACTGCCGGAAGGAACGTCGGAGCGGATTATTGATGCTGATTTGACGCCTACCCAAGTCAACATAAAGCAAGAAATTTTGAATGCCGATGATTCCTATCGTGTAAAATTTGTAACACCGGTGCGATCACCGATAAGTATGACTATTTCCGCAACGGTAGCAACGTCTTACGTTTCAACAATAATAGTTTCCCAGATAAAAGAGGTATTGCTTTCGGAGTTTGGGCAAAACTCAGCTTTTTCTCGTAGAGGGCAGGCTAATCCTCTCTATCAACGGGTTTATTCTCTTCTTAAAGAAAAGGTGCTGGCGCTGTCTGGCGTAAATGCAGACCTTGTTGTATCTATCGAAAATACTCAACAGCCATTCTTTCCTGAGTTATGGAGATATGTTGATTCTTCCAGCCTTTCCGTAACAGTGAATACTGTAAATATAACGGTAACGGCATGGAGGAGTTTTTGATGGATGCTTTACCGTTAATATTATCTCCTATTGCAAATAGTTTTGATCATGATAGCGTAGATGCTGATTTAAAGAACATATTTTTGGATCTATTTAATGAATACTTATCTGCTCGGGCGTTTGATGCTAATGTTTTAGGTTCCCCTCATCTCGGCACTTTTGAGCTGGTTCGTCGTTTTGTTAATTTTGATGGGCTGGTACTTTTGCAGGGTGATAGGGAGGAAGCCGCCACCAGGTATCTATACAGAGCATGGCATTCCGGCCAGTATCGCGGACTCCATTTTCTGCGAACATATATGCGGCTGTTATTCCCATTTAACATTAAGATCAATCAGCTATGGCAGGATAAGAGATACCCATATCCCAACGCACTACATTCCGCTTCCGGGAGATATCGGTGGTGGCTGCACAGGATGGGTGAGGAAGGTTTGCGTCTTGATGGATCATGGAAACTAGGCGTACCGATTTCTGGAGATATTGGAGTAAGGCCGGAATTAGACACGTCAGGAATGTTTTTAACGAGTAGGGTTGAGATCGCGTTAGACCTGGAGACCAACGTAAATTCCGTTCAAAACATGATGGGAGTGTTTAGAAGCATAATTCCTGCGAGGCTTGTGCCTGTTCTGAAGTACTGGTTTAACCTTGAACTCAACGTTCATCCTACCGTTTCTACTCATTCACGTATTCAGAAGAAAACGACAATTAGTTATCCGTACTGTGGGAACATTATTGGTAATGATTCCCAGTTAAGACTTGGCTACGACGGAAGCATTATCAAGCTTCCTCAACGATTAGGGACATTTCACCTTAGTGAACGTCGAGGGAGCGTATCCACATGGAAATTAGGAGGTTGTAGAATAACAAGTTCCACTACTGTTAAATCGTCATCATCATTAAGCTTTTACCGTTTACCAAAGTTATCGGAAGATTACCTGCAACTTAATGGTGCTTGGGCTGTTGGTGGTCGATCTCCTTATGTTGGAAGTACGGTAAAGATCGGTTCCAGTAGTGAGTTCGTTGTTACGTCAGAAATTGACATGACCATAAATGTTGTGGTGGGGGGGCAAGTATTCCCAGGCCATTGACCAAATAACGTTCATCCCATTGACGTTAGCGGTAGGTGGAACCACCACTGTATCAGCCACAGGAGGTGCCTCGGGCAATCCGGTGACGTTCAGTTCGACCACGCCTTCCGTCTGCACCGTGAGCGGCAGTACTGTGACCGGGATTGCTGCTGGTACTTGCACGATAGCTGCCAACCAAGCGGGTAACACCAACTACAGTGCGGCGGCACAGGCGACGCAGAATATTTCAGTGAATATCGTGGATCCTATTGTTACCGAAATTGAGTGGTTTAGTGCCGAGACGAAAGTTTTCGATCTTAATTGAAAGCGTTCACCTATATCCACTTTGGCGGATGGTAGCACATCTACCAGCAACCAATCCCTTAAAGTTTATAATGTTTAATGACTAACCAAAAAACGGAAAATTTTAAATTGGTTGAAACATTGAGGTGATAAAGTGGATTCTAAACCTGATTCCTCCCGAAACAAAAGGTTCACTAATGTCCTCGGCTGTAACATCCAACTCATTCAGGCAGCGGATGGCCACGCGAGCATTTAATGGTTCTGGGCCACTCCCTAAGATTCACTATATTGCTTTTGGTGATGGGGGGCATAATCCCGATCTTTCCATAATACCTGCTAATGCAAACGCTACCGGATTGTACCACGAATTATTGAGAAAGCCTCTCGAAACTCTTATTCAGGAGGATGTTTATTCGGTAACCGGGCTGGGGGTTGTCGAAAATAGCGAACTTGTTGGATTAAGAATATCTGAGGCTGCTCTTTTTGATGCCAACGGGGCTATCGTTGGTATTAAAACATTCTCGCCAAAGTTTAAAGAATCTGATGAAAGGTACGAAATAAGTATAAAGATACGCTTCTAAAAGGAGGTCAACAATGTCTGTCCCTAATCCTGTTATCACAAAACTTATCGACGGCCAGGACGCTGTGCCAGATACCTGGAATCCGCAATACGTACAAATTGAACAAAATTTCTCTAATGTCGATTCTCGCCTTGTCTCTATTACAACCGAGATGGCCACCGCCCGTGACAGTAAGCCAAACCTCAATGCACGTATTGACGATATTGAAGGGCGGGTTGGGACAACAGAACCTTCTTATCAGGAGGCGCTGCATTTCGAGGTGCGTCGGCTGATGTGGCTAAATCAGCTTGCTTTTACGGAAATTGAAAAAACCAAAAAAATGAGGGTCCAACAGGGAGAATTAACAATCTATAATCGAGGGGTTGTAAATGGAATGACTGTTACCAGAAGCACGACCGCTAACAGAAATCTGAACCTAGATGGCGGCCAGTTCTTCATGAATGGGAGGGTATACGGCATTGCTGATAGAATAAATGAGGCCAGCGTTTCATCTAATACCAGCAGTTTCACCAAAACATGCGTTGCCTATGTCCGCCTTAACGGAAATTCCATTGATTTTGGCTGTAGTGATTTGGGATCTGGCGCTCCCCTTGATGCGGTCCCTCTCTGCACGCTAACTATTCCTCCCAATAATACAGATTCTACTGATCAGCACCTAGCTAACGTTACTATTGACGCAAGTATTCGGCGAACAGAAACGCTATTCCCAACGCTTTTTGACCATCCAGCAAGGGAAACAGTTTATCTCCCGATTAAGCTGACTGACACCACGTATCATATTAGCCTGGATATAGTAAGTGCTGTTGGTGGAGTAGTTGGAAGTCATCATATCATCATCGATGAACGAGCCAACGATAGCTTCAGGATTACCCTCGGACACACGGCAGATAATGTGGTTATAAGATACTTAGTAACCCTCATGAATTCCTAAACTGCATTAATCCAATAACTATTTTTTTGGAGATAAAACTAATGACATCTATTTTTGTAAAAGACGATTTACGCGCTCAGGTTGAGGCATCTACCGGGGGTGCCGTCACTGTTCTTTACGCTGCTAATGGACATCCAGGATACTATTGCGTTATCCCCAAATTCAACGTACAGGATATCGCCAATAATCTCGGCACTGGTGTTCACCCCGCATTTATTGTTAACGGTATTGAAAAATCAGAAATTTTTATTGGACAATATGAAGCCATCGTTAAAGATGGAATGGCCCTTTCTCTTCCTGGTGTCGCTCCTAGTGCAGAGGTTACCTTTAACAACGCCAAAAATTATTGCGCCGCATGTGGTCCTGGATTTCATTTGATGACCAACGCAGAATGGGCGGCGATTGCCTTGTGGTGTGTTAAAAATGGGTTCTTACCACGAGGAAATAATGATAGTGGCCGCGATATCTTAGCTCATTACGAAACAGGAAGGCGTGTTGATAATGGAATTCCAGGCTCAGACACCGGTACGCCTATAACTTTGACTGGTTCTGGACCAGCAAGTTGGCGTCACAACGGAATGAGCACCGGCATCAGCGACTTAAACGGAAATGTTGCTGAATTTGTCGGAGGTTTACGTATAGTTAATGGTGAGATTCAAATTATTCCCAATAATGACTCTGCCGACAACACAACGGATCAATCATCTACTTCTGACTCTTGGAGAGCGATTGACGCGGAAAGTGGAAACTTGACATCTCCAGGAGAGAATGGGACATTAAAATACGATTCAGATACTACGGGAACTGACACTGAAACTCCAGTACATGTCGGAACCACTATTTTGAACAATTCCATCTCTCATTATAGTGGCACCATAAATAGTAACAATTACTATGCTTATACTTCTGCACCTTTTGACTCATTGCCAATTACCGAGGGGATTACTGTACCTAATATACTCAGATGTCTTGCTCTGGCCCCTTATGCAGTGAATATAGGTGGCGTACTTTGGGCAAGAAACTACGGTGAGCGTATGGCATCAAGGGGCGCAACTATATGGAATGGAGCAGGTTCCGGGATGTTTAGTCTAAGCTTTCTCTATAATCGCAGTGGCATATCAATGTCAAACGGGTTTCGTCCTGCTTATGTAAGCTAATACCTCCTGGTATTTTCCGCCAACAACGGAAAAATGGAATGCTCAGTATTCCATCGCCTCCCTATCATGGGGCGATGAAACCAGAAGAAACCTTCCTGCACATTGAACAGGGCGCCCACTTGGGCGCCCTTGGCGATAACCAGTTGTCGCCACCAACCGACGCCCAAGCGCACGCAGGAAACTACAAGATGGGCCGCATCGTCCTCCACGGTCTCCCCATCGCCATCGAAAATCCCCGAGGAACCTACCGGACCGGTATCGATAAAAAATCCGGTAAGAGATGGGTGACACGCCTAGCCGCCCACTACGGATATATCAATGGAATCACCGGCGCAGATGGTGACAACCTGGATGTGTTCGTCGGCTTCTACCCACAGTCCGAGTTCGTCTACGTCATCAACCAGTTTCTGGATGGTCGCTTCGATGAGCACAAGGTGATGATTGCCTTTCCCGATGAAGACTCCGCCCGCCGTGCCTATCAACTCAGTTTCGAGCCGGGGTGGAAGGGGTTGGGTAGTTTGGTAACCATGACCGTCCCTCAATTCAAAGCATGGCTGAAGAGCGGAGACATGCGCCGCCCGCTGCACACCAATCAATTGCCCCCCGAAGGATTTGAGAACATGACCCAGCGTGTTTACTGGAACCAGGACGCCACCCCGAATGGGATGACCATCGATCAATTGCTCTACCAGGTTCGCCGCGCCGATGCGCAGGATGGCCTCCTGTTCGACTCGGTTTCCGTTTCGGACATCCTCGAAGATTCGGGGGGCGTAATTGTCCTGGATGCCATGGTGACCCCCTACGCCCGTCTTGAGCGAAAAATGGCGGTGCTGCAAAACATTATGGAACGGGTCGCTATGACGGTTAAGCCGGTGTCCTTTCAGACCACCCAACCATTTACCCAGTACGGGATTGCGAATGTCGCCGTAATTTTTGAGCTATCCGACGGGCAAACGGTTTCGATCTTCTTCCACAACCCGGACGTGACCCCGAAGAAGATTTTGCCAACCGACGAACTTGTGTCGTGGAAGTGGCTCCTGAACAAACGCGACATCACGATTGTGGTCGCTCCAGAGCGCGGGAAGGATCTTCAGGTTGCCGAGGTCGCACGCCGCGTACTAAAGCTCGCGGAGAAAAATTCAGCAGCGTTTCAGCGTGCAAACACAAATCGTGCGGATAGGTTGGGAAGGATTCAGACGCTAAAGGATGAGATCACTGGGCTGGAGAAAGAATTATCCGTTGCACAGCACGACTTGGAGGTAGCGAAGATAGAGGCAGAGGATCTGGCACTGGCGGAAACGGCAGCCATGGTACCGATTGAGACACAGCCCGAAAGAATCAAGCCCGAAGGCAACGCCAGCACCGTCAAGACGGCGAAAGGGACGAAGGTTGATACTGGGTTCACCGTAGTCGAGGCCGATCAGCTTATTACTTCGCACGATATCAACGGTAAACCGAATCCGGCATACCCGGAGGAGCTTCAACCACGCGACCGTAAGCGGGCAACGTCCATTGCCTGGGTGATGAAGACGGCCAATCAGTTAGATCCGGATAGCCTTGGGAAAACCCGACGGGCAGATACCGGTGCGCCCATTATTGGCACCGATGGAGTTGTAGAGTCTGGCAATGGTCGCGCAATGGCAATTCAAGAAGCGTACCGATCTGGAAACGCCGATGATTACCGGCAGTGGCTCATTGAGGAAGCTGCTACCTTCGGAGTTAATCCTGATAAGGTTAAATCCATGAAGAAGCCCGTGTTGGTGCGAGTTCGCACCTCAACCACGGATCGTCGCCAATTTGCCATTGAAGCCAACCAAGACGACAAGTTGAGTATGACCGCAACGGAGAAGGCGAATGCCGACACGGATCGGCTTACCGACGAATTGATTGCCAAGTTAAGCGACGATGGAGATCTATTGGCTGCCGCCAACCGTGATTTCATTGCCGGGTTCCTGAAAAGCCTTGGCGACACCGAGGCCGCGCAGTACACCACGTCGGATGGCAGTCCGACTCGCGCACTCATTGATCGTGTGCAATCGGCCATTTTCGCCAAGGCTTACAACGACGACCGGCTATTGGAATTAGCTGCCGATGTAAGTAAGCCCGAAGTGGCCAACGTAATCAGCGCCCTGAATGTTGCCGCTCCAGAGTTTGTCCGTGCAAGGGTGGCTGACGAAGCAAACACGCAAGCCTTGACCACCCAAGTGGTGGACAGCATCCAGGTATCGCTCAATAAGCAGGCCGTGGATGCCATCATTGATGCGACGAATCTGGTACGCAAGGCAAAAGCGGATGGTATGAGTGTTGGGGAATTGGTGGCCCAACGGGGATTGTTTGGTGACATTCCCCCCGCTACCGCCGCGATGGCGCTATTCATCAGCCAAAATAACCGTTCCCCCAAGCGGTTGGGTGCCGCGTTCCGTGCGATGGCAGAATTTGTCCGTCAGGAAGCCGAGCGTGGCTCCACGGTGGATATGTTTGGGGATAATCAGAAGGCGAGTCTGGCGGATATTATCCAGGCGGCTAACCGGGAACTAGCGAAGCAGTACGGAGAAGGTGTGTTTGCGATTGAAATGTCGCCTCCCGAGCCTACTTCCGTGCCAGAACCAGGACCAGGACCAGGACCAGAACCAGATATAGCACCATCTGGTAACGCCGCAACTCCAGACACCAGTCATCAGAAGATCGCCGACCGCGCCCTGTTCCAGGCGGTAGTGGACAACCGCGTGGCGGAGGTCGCTCCGCAGTTGCCGGAAGGCATCCTTGACCCCGGCCTCGCTGATCTACTGGAGGCTGCCTATTACCGCCAGCAAAACGACCCAGAACTGGCCGTGCTCTTCGAGCAGGCCGTGAACGCTTACCAGGCCGCCATGATGGCGGCCACTGCCGACCTTGATGAATAACGATGAACGAAAACGGAACGATCAGCATTCCTCTCGATTGGACTTTGGAAAACATAGAGCCCCTCCTTCGTAAGTAAAAAGGCTCCCCCAT
>CAUYUB010000012.1:0-10212 GCA_963575685.1 Gammaproteobacteria bacterium
ATTAAACTAACAAAATAATTAGAGCATTCACGGTTTTCTATAGCGAATGGCGAGTAATAATCATAAAAAACTATCAAATGTTTACCTATCGATTTTTTTGTTTTGCCGATACATTAAATATTGGCCTGCAACCGCGAAGGAGCACAGGGAAGCGCAGCGAGTGCGGCCCCGGCGTAGCCGGGAGGGCCTAGGTGGTAACCAACCTCCTCCTTCAACACATGGTCTTATTGGAACCGTGATAGTGGATTAATCGATCGAATCTGCTCAAAGTATCTGACGATGAGAGACACCTTTTCAAGTACAATAAGTGCATCATTAATTTCGCGTTCAGTTCGTGCGTCCAGATCCAAATGAAGGTGGGAGGGTTCTCCCGATATCAAACGTGCACCGGCACTTAGGCGGAATGCACCGGAGAACGTACCCAATTTAGTTACCAAGGCAACGGGTTGACCGATGTGGGCATATTGTGCAGCCAAGCGTCGTTCCGCATCTGAACTACTGGCTGGGAGAAAATCAGACAGATCGCTGTTCAACCAAATATATATTTGCCGGGTTTCTGGAATATCGAATAATCGACGTGGGCGAGCCTGATCCCCTGGCCGCCATACCGAAAAGGTGAAGATTGTCGGCAGGCGGTCCCAACTCTCCGGAAAATCTGGGCGATTCAGTAGGATGGTCTCATGCCAATACAAATCAGGATTGGCTTTAATGGCCGCTTCAATACGGCTGCCGAAACGAAGGAGTATTCGGAACACAACTTCCTTATCGATAGCGGCAAAGGCCTCCATTTCCGCAAGAGCCGCCTGCCAGCGGAGTGCGAGCCCAAAATTTACGTCTTCCTTGAATGATCCTATTGCGGGTATGCGCCCCGCGGGTCTGATGTCTCCAAAGTAGTCAGCGAAACCAGTGGGCCAAGTTTGGAGGTCATCAAGCCGATCTGCAATCGGCGGCGGAACCAAAAGGACACCGGCGAAAGGCGGCCCAGTAAAAAATTTCGAACCAGTCAGGAGCACCATGATGCCATGCTCTACATAGCCACGCACGGAAGAGGCCGCAAGCCGTGCCTGGCTGGCATCTACAACCATATCGATCTTATCCCGATCGCAAGACCAGATTGGGCCGGCAATATTGGGGGCTAATAAGCCGGTTTTCGATTGGTCGATAATATGGAATAAAACCCGGCGCCCACGCGCGACTGCATCCTCAGCGCTTGCCACGCACTCGGTGGTAATCTCCGTTATAGATCTGAAAGTACCATCATTGGTCCGGATCGGTACTGACAAGACCTCCAAATTTACTGGGACACCGTCAATCACTGCTCCTTTTGCAACGGCTACACCGCGGGCAGTCATGGTAGAAAAATGGTGCCCTGCTGCCGCTAATGGAACGCCACTGCCACTTTCTTCTGGTCCAACCAGGAGATTAGTTAATGGCCTGCTCAAATCGCCAGATAATGCAACACCAAGCGCAAGCAATTCACCATCCGTGCCCGATGGAACAACGAGGATGCGAACCTCCTTCGAAAGCCCGTAATATTCGCTAATGGCTTGATGAATACGTTCCATCTCCTTGGTCTGACTGTATTCAATCCCGCCGTTGATAGCGTCATTGATCATACGACGCCGTGCTTTTTCGGCTGCTGCGTAACCACGCTCGGAAATTGAGGAGGCAGTCGAGGACGCAAAGGTAATCGCCCACGGCCGCGGCCGCGGGCTGCAGCCATAGGCATTAAGGCCTGTCTTCGGATCAATTTGAAGGCGAGTATCGCCACCCTTGGCGATCAGATATTCAGTGGGACCAAGGAATGGCCACAGCGCTGCAAGTTGGGTACCCGTCGTCGATAAAACAGTTTGCGGTGCCCCTGGTTGATGTAGCGCGAGCTCCGGCCACAGGGCTTGTAATTCCGCCAGATCCGGTGCAGTATCGGCGGCCATCAGGGAGTGCCATGTCGGGAAGATACCGATCCATTTTGGGAAGTTAATTTCTTTGAATACGGCGCTACAGCGTGCCGCCATCAATCCGGCAAGAACTGGATCCTCTGGTGAAATCTTGAGTTGGAAATAAAGTTCGATGGCATGACGTACGATTGCTACCATATCAGAGTCTGGATCAAATACCGATGACGATATAAGTACACAACGGTGGGCATGAACAATAAAAGAGCAGCATACCTCATCATCAATGCCAATATTTATTTCCTCCAGAAGTGGCCATATATCTGGTCTGGCCAGGATACTATCTAGTTTCATGGAAATATTCACGACTCGTTCCTCATTTAAATCCTCCATCCATCAATGCTGTGCTTAGTGTTCCCCCTGGGATGGCATTGTCCCACAGCGTTCAAGCATGGCTTCAAAGGCTGCGTAGATGGTCTGTATATAGCTCTGTTTATAGGGAAAGTCTTTGGCATCAGGGAGAACTACCGACATCGTCGCGTTCGCTTCAAAGACCAATACCTGGCCATCCGGTAGTATCGAGTAATCAATACCAGCATAATCCATGTCCATGCGCTGACTAATGGCCTCAATAGCTGCAGTCACCACTGGCCCCAGGGCAGTAGCCGGAGCTTCGAGGAAACGACGCTCTTCTTCGTGTTTCCACGGCGTAGCCAACATTTCGGCGGAAAAGTAATGCACAAGCCAGCGTGGAGAAATAGCTAAGTGGTAGGGATATGGCCGTCGATCGACAAAAATTGTCCGATATTTTCGGTAGTAGCCATCTGGGCTTTGATAGTCGCGGTAAGCAATGAAATAGAAAACATCCGCCTCGGTAAAAGTAGCTTCGGCCAATTGTTCCGGCGTCTCTACAAGAATTATCCCTAAACCGCCTTGCCCAGAGATTGGGCGCACAATGAGTGGGCAGGTAACGCCCCCAGCGGCTAGCCTTTCCGCCAGTTTAGGTCTGATCACCTCTTTTCGGGAGAGCCGCATCACCGGCGGTGCCACTACGTTAGGAATGCCGGCCAGCAAACGTGGCATCAGATCGCGTCGCGTCGGCAGCACACATTCGGGTCGATTGAGAACCGGTCGCCGGCATCGATGCATGAAGTCCGTCATGCGTGTGAGTGATGGTCCTATTAGATCGGCATTACCAATAGCGTTGAAAACAACGTTATAGGGCGGCAAGCTTTCTTGTTGCCCATCCGTCGCGCATTCGACGCTCCACCGGATACGGGTATTGAACTGTTGCGGTATCAGCGGATCAATTGGCACATTACCATCACCGGCAGCCGACAAGATTAAGACGTTTCGACGATGTTCCTGGGCAGTGTCAATAACCAAAGGTTGTGGGCGCGGGACACGGCCACGGTAAATTTGGGCTTCAGCCAAACGGCCATCGTGTTCCAGGATGGAGGCTAAATTCATGTTAGCTACCCCCAGATTGGGATCAATCGCTAGGGCGCGTCGATACCACTCAGCGGCTGGGCCAAATTGGTTGGCTACGCTATATACGATACCCAGGTTGGAGAGGGCGAGAGCAAAATTCGGCTTGAGAGCAATCGCCTGTTGGTAACTCGCCACCGCTTCGTCAAGCTTTCTCAGATCCTTTAAGGCATCACCGAGGTTATTGTGGGCTTCGGCACAAGTTGGTTGGAGAGTTATTGCTCGATGATAGAGTGTGATCGCCTCATCCACTTTTCCTTGACTGTAGAGAGCGGCTCCCAGATTATTGCAGGCATTAACATGGTTTGGCTTGACGGCGAGTAACCGCTGATAGAATGCCACCGCTTCATCAAGTTTTCCCTGCCCATGAAGGACAGTACCCACACTGAATAGAACTTCGGGGTGCTCAGGTTTAACGGTAAGAACCTGTTGATAATATCCTAAGGCTTCATCGAGCTCGCCTTTTTCCTGAAGGACGGCGCCCAGACCAAAAAAGGCATCCGGATGCTCTGAATTGAAGGATAGCGCTTTCTTAAATTGCATCATGGCATCATCAAGTTTGCGCTGAATCCGAAAGATGGTGCCTAGATTCACGTAGGCTTCGATATAGTCCGGCTTGAAAGTGGATGCACGCCGATATGATGCTGCCGCTTCATCAAGATTTCCCTGGTTTTGAAAAATAGTACCCAGAACTAAGTGAACATGTGGACGATCTGGTTGAATAGCAAGTGCTCGCTGATAATGAGCGATGGCGTCATTTGATTTTCCTTCAGACTGAAGCACGGTAGCTAAATTTATATGGGCGTCGGTGTAGTCCGGTTTAATAGTGAGCGCCTTCCTGAATAACGTTGACGCCTCGTGTGGAGGAGAAATAAGCCCGAGGTTGTTCAAAGCAGCAAGGTAGGTCGGTTCGGCCTCAAGTATCTTTTCGTAAATTATCCTAGCATCCGAGAGGCGCCCAGCTTGGTGGTGTTGAATGGCGTCAGCGAACATGCCATGGATAGCTGGAGGCGTGCTTGGCTGCGAACGCTTATCTTGCTTCATTGCCCGACGGCGTTGATTACGATTCATCTCTCGGTACCTTGACTGAACCAGTTCCCCGCGGCGTTCCCCACGCAAAAAATCAGTGTCCCAGCAGTGCTTGAAGGTCTTTAAGATCTACGGGTTTGAGCAGATGATGGTCAAAACCTGCACGTTGGGCACGTTCCGAATCGTGGTCTTGACCGTAGCCGGTCACCGCCACCAAGCGCAGATTTCCATGTCGGTGTTCGGCACGCAGGCGCCGCGCCACCTCGTAACCGTCCATATCGGGCATGGCGATATCGAGAAATACGATGTGAGGCATAAAGTCCCGGACCGCATCTAGGGCCATGTGCCCGTCCAAGACCACCCGCACGTCGTGGCCCAACACTTCCAACAATGCACCGAAAGAAATAGCGACGTCTTCGTTGTCATCCACCACTAAAATACGGCTCGTCGGCGTACTGTCGACCAGATGCTCTAGATGAGATTCGGCGGCTTCTTCTATCGGCGCTGGAGCCATGGGCAAACGTACCGTACGTTCGTTGCCCTCCCCTGCTCCCAAATAAACCGCCCGGACCGTTCCACCATGGAGTTCCACTACACGCCGTACCACGGCTAATCCAAGTCCAGGATCCCTTTCCGGCTGCTCGGGATCTCCCGGAATCTCGCCGTAGAGGTCAAAAATGCGTGGCAAGAGGTCGGGCGGAATCTCACGACCATTATCACGTATGGTAATGACGACCTCGGTCTCTTCTTGGCGTGCGCTAAGCTGAAGGTGCCCCCCGGCACCGGTGTAATAGGCCGCATTGTGGATCAGATGCTCCAGGGCCTGAGATAGGCGCTGAAGGTCGGCGTCAACCCAAAGCGGTCGTTCTTCCGGTTGGATGATCTCCAAGGTCTGTTGCTGATCATCCAGCAACGGTTGCGCCCATTCTTGCGCCTGACTGATCACCTCCGCTAACGGCAGCCGATCCTTATTCAATTCGAACTGACCGCTTTCGAGTCGTGCCAAATCCTGTAATTCGTCGATCAGACGGGCAAACTGGCTGACCTGTCGGTCAATGACCGTGATACACCAACGCACCTCCGATTCCCCGGACAGCTTGTGGTGCAGGAAGCGAGCGGCATTTCGTACCGGTGATAGGTGATTACGGAGTTGGTGGCCAATCGTGGCCAAGAATTCGTCCTTACGTCGTTGGGCTTCACTGTTTTGGGCCGCTTGGTGGCGCAGGGCCGCTTTCATTTCGACATTGCGGCGATTGGCCTCGGCAACCTGCCGTTGCACTAGATCCAATTCGATGCTGAGCCTTTCGTCCCTTCCCTCCGTGGGCCGCCGGCTCTGGGAGAGACGTAGGGACAGGGCCACGTAGTGCGGTGGAGAACCATCGTTGGACAGAGACCAACATCGAAGATCGGTCGGGATACCGCCCGGCAGTATGCAGCGAACCTCATCATGAATGTCCTCCCCAGCGAAGCAGCGTTCCAACGGGGGCAATATCTGTTTTAGAAACGCTGGATATTGGAGATCGCGCAGGGGGCGCCCCACCATGGCCGGGTTCCCCCCCAAGAGGCTGATGAATGCGGCATTCGCAGTGCTGCAAACCAGTCCTCGACCTACAATGCACAGCGGGTCGGGAAACTGTTCGAAAAATCGGGTATGGAGAGCGATGCGACGGTCGGACAAGGGTTAAGTACCGGAAAATAGGAAGGGGATGGTTGGCCTTGGGATAGGTACGGATGATACCGCCTTTCACTCACCGCCAGTAGCATCGGCAATGGACCCAATGGACCTTGTGAGCCTGCCACGAGCATCTTCAGTCGATGCTGGTGTCTCTGCTATCGTCAAGGGGCAATCTGATCTCCCCTCCGAGGTATGGAAAGTCAACACTCATAGGTGGATCCAGAAATGAAGTATGGAATGAAATGGAATCCAGCTATGAATTGCCAATCCTTTTACAGCTTGGTTGGGTTGGTACAGTAGCTATCGTTGATAGCCTACCGCATCCACATGAAAGGAATCACCGCAGGTGGAGTTGAAGCCGGTTTTACCCTGCGGAAGCAGTTCTGCAAGCTTCGGCGTAGCCGGAATAGTGGCGGGCAGATTCATGTAAATGTCCACCAAATCGCCGCCCTGACAGGTAAGTTTCATACGCTCATGGGCACCGGTACCAAGGTCGCGGTCTATCTCATTCAGGAAATCCTGCGTCATCACCTTTTTGCCGATATGCTTATCCACGAAGGAACTAATCCCCGACTCATTGAATTGGCGAGCCAAGTCAATCGCTATTTCAAAATAACCGTCCGCAGTCCACTCCTTTTGGCAGGTCCCATGTTTATACCACTCATGGAGCTGGAGACAGGAACCAGCAGCGGCGCTCGGCATTACCTGTCCTAGCGATTTAGATACGGAAGGAGAAAGCGGCAACGAAGGATAGTTACAAAATGCCGTCTGCTTGGGTTGAGGGCTGCAAAAGCCGTAGTCGATTCCGCACTTAGCGAGATTTGGCCAAAGGCCGTGGAGGGTGAAATTATTTGCACTCCAACTCTGTGACGTGGCACTGTTGCATTCTGGCTTACTGCGATGGGTCTCGCAGAAAGCAGATTGCCAACTTACCGCAAACACATAACCGTCAGCAAGCCCTGCGGTAGTGCAATCACTACCTTTCCCTCCGCTTTCTCCAGTACTTCCTGTCGTGGTAGTGCCGGAATTCGAACTATTCTCAGTAGTTGCTACCTTTGGCGTGCCACACTTCACGTCTATCCAGCGTTCCGGTGGATTTGCCTCATTCACTCGTAGTCGATACCATTCGGGGTCATTCGCGGTGTTCACCTCGATTACGGGATAGGTGGTCCCGGTTGTAATCTTGGCATTATCCGGATTGGTCTTTTTGTTTTTTGAAACATAGGCTGGGCACGCTGTGGTAGCGGTGAAACTTCCATCAGCCGGTATTGCTGGAACTGAGAAAGATAGCGTGCTGGAGAGTAAAAATATCAGGGTGGAAGAGATTCCAAGAATGCGCTGGGTCATGGTTGCAACGATGCCTCTGTGTTGAGTACCTCACGTACACGTCAAATTTCGTGATGGGTCGCGTGTCGTTCTAGCGATTGACGATGGTAGAGTATTAGCTGGTGGCGTAACGCCATCCCACCGCCTAAAACCTGTACCTACATGGATTGCTGAGAATAAAGACAACTTATTCAACGAATACCTATCTTTCACCCAGCCGCCAGTAGCGCCAGCAGTTGAACCAAATCGGCGGGAAGGGGCGCCTCCCATACCAAGGTCTCTCCCGTCACTGGGTGGGCCAGCCCCAGACGGATGGCGTGTAGTGCCTGGCGACCAAAACCCTGTAGCGCCGCCGCCAGCGCAGGGGAACAACCCGGCGGCAGCCGCGGACGACCACCGTAGACCGGATCTCCGACCAAGGGATAGTGAATGTGGGTCATGTGTACCCGGATCTGGTGGGTTCTCCCCGTTTCCAGACGCAACCGCAGATGAGTCTGGGCGGCAAAGCGGCGGATTACCCGATAATGGGTTACCGCGTGGCGGCCGTTGGGCACGACCGCCATACGCTTACGGTCTATCGGATGACGCCCAAGTGGGGCATCTACCTGCCCCCCCCGCCACCACAACGCCATTGGCCACTGCCTCGTATTCCCGCGCAAATTCACGGGCCTTCATTTGTTCGACTAAGGCATGATGGGCGGCGAGTGTACGCGCCACCACCAATAGCCCCGTGGTATCCTTATCGAGACGATGTATCAGCCCTGCCCTGGGCAGTGCTTCCAGTTCCGGGGCATGATGGAGGAGGGCATTCACCAGGGTGCCTTGGTGGTTGCCCGCGGCGGGATGCACGACCAACCCCGCCGGCTTGTTCACCACCAGCAATGCGCTATCGGCGTAGACCACGGTAAGCGGCAAGGATTCCGGTGCCCAAGGCGTCTCCGTACGCAGTTCCGCCGCTACGTCGACGGTCTCCCCACCCCGCACGCGGTCGCGGGGACGATCGAGGACAACCCCATCCAGGCGCACCGCCCCCGCCCGGATCCAGGTCTGGAGGCGGCTACGGGAGTAGTCTGAAAACAGGGTCGCCAACACTTGGTCCAGACGCTGGCCGGCCAAGGTTTTAGGGATACGGGCGTGGAGATGCAGCGGTTCAGTCATACACCTATACTACACTGCCTTTCCCGCCGGCCTGGCGGGGATGTGGAGACCCCGACCGGGGAATGCCGATGACCGTTTTATCATTTTTTGGTTTTTTTAGACCCTATTCCGTTCTGCGCCCCTTGCTCGCCTTGCTCTGGCTCGCGATGGCAGGTGGCTGTGCCTTATTGCCCGACGAGATCGATCAGACCAAAGATTGGTCGGCGAACAAGCTCTATTCCGAGGCCAAATCGGCACTCACCGATGGCTCGTATGAACAGGCCATCAAGCTTTATGAAAAGCTCGATTCCCGCTATCCCTTCGGTCGCTATGCCCAACAAGCCGAAATTGAAATCGCCTACGCCTACTACAAGTCCGATGAGCCCACTTCCGCCATTGCCGCCTTGGACCGTTTCATCAAACTCTATCCGCGTCATCCCAATCTGGATTATATCTATTACCTGCGGGGACTGGTCAGCTTCAACCAAGGCATGAATATTGTCGAACGTTATCTGCCCACTGACCGCTCCCAACGCGACCCTGGTGCGGCACGCCAGTCTTTCCAAGATTTCGGTGAAGTGGTGCGCCGTTTCCCAGACAGCAAGTATGCTGCCGATTCCCGTCAACGCATGGTCTACCTGCGCAACAACCTGGCGCAGTATGAGGTCCATGTAGCCACTCACTACCTGGGGCAGAGTGCCTACTTGGCGGCGGCCAACCGTGGTAAATACGTGGTGGAACACTACCAACAGACCCCAGCCGTCCCCGAGGCCCTCGCCGTCATGGTCCGCGCCTACCAGGCCATGGGCATGAACGACCTCGTAGAGAGTACCCAACAGGTATTGCAGACAAGCTATCCCAACCATTCCGCCCTGGCCTTGAGCAAAGTCACCAAGGCCCAGTAACCCTTCCGGAGAGTTGCCATGCTGGATTTTTTCGCTACTGTACGCCATCGTCACTCGGTACGCCGCTACCATGCCGACCTACCGGTGGAACCGGAAAAGCTGCACGCAGTGTTGGAGGCCGCTTGCGCCGCCCCCTCGGCTGGTGATCTGCAAGCCTACCGGATCGTGGTCGTCAACCGCCAAGAAGAGCGCGATGCCCTGCGTCGTGCCTCCGGCGACCAACCTTTTATCTCCGAGGCCCCGGTGTGCCTCGCCTTCTGTGCCGACTCACGTCGTTCCGCGGTACGTTTCGGTGACCGCGGCGCCCATCTCTATGCCCTCCAGGACGCCACCATCGCCACCGCCTACGCCCAGCTTGCCATCGTGGCCGCTGGTCTGGGTTCGACCTGGATAGGCTATTTCAATGAGAGCGAGGTAATCCGACTGTTGGCGTTGGAGGAAGGTATTGTCCCGGTGGCCCTACTTAGTATCGGATACCCTGCGGAATTACCGGAACCCACAGCACGGCGCCCTCTGGGCGAAGTCGTAAACTATCGATAAGCGACGACTCTCCAAAAACTATCGCTAATCCCTCATTCACGTATCAATCCTAGATCCACTTCCGCCTGCGCTAAATCCGTGCCGCTTCTATCCAGGGAATGTATAGGGATTGGCGGCACAGATGATCTGTTCAAAATGAACTGTTCATGTAGTTGCCGTAACTAGGCACTCCCTCCCCAACGCCGCTTCAAATTGATTGCAGCGGCGCGTACAGTGT
>CAUYUB010000013.1:0-10129 GCA_963575685.1 Gammaproteobacteria bacterium
TCAGTTACTCGTAGATGATGGCACTCGCAATGGGGCAGCTACTTGCTTCACGCCTACGGGAGTGCTGACAACAAACAACTGGATCAGCGTTGTGGGCGTGTTTACGGGCGGTGCTGCAAGGATCTGGATTAACGCCGTAGGGCAGACGATGACAACCAACAGCGCATTGCCGTCTACGCTTCAGACCGCAGCGTGTCCGGTGTCACTTGGACATTTTGACGGCCTGGGGCGATACATGACGGGCAGGATAGGACTGGCATTCCACAGCACCAACGCATGGGATGCCGTAACAATAACAAACTGGCATAATGCAACTGTGCCGACAAATAACGTGAGGATAAGACCATGAGCAAATTCATTCAGTGGATAGTTAGTCTGTTCAAGAAGCAGCAGAAACCCGCACCCGTGCCAATTCCCGCGCCCCAGCCTTCGCCGGAGCCTACTAAACCGACTGCCCCCGCCGTAGTTACCCCTACGCCCATTTGCGGCTGTCCTGAGGGCAAGGGAGAGTATGTGCGGAAGAACGAGAATGGAACTGTGGTACGGGAGGTTATTGTTACCGGCTATCTGTCCTGTGAACTTCGCGCCCTACTGAATGATGGGACTGACAAAGAATGCGGGGTTGCTGACATCGTTAAGCAGCAGAAGGCGGCGAGGATCGTGGACGGCAAGTTGTACGTGGATTGTTTTATGCTTCCAGACGGCAGCAAGGCGCATTACATCGGTTCGCGGCAACCCAGCAGCGGCTCACCGCTTGTGCGAGGGCAGGGCGTCCCCGTGGGTAGCGGATTACTCAGACTTTATTTCGAGGGGAGAAGGTAATGACTATCCTATTTTGCATCATAGCCTTTGTCGTTGGATTCTTTGCACGCGGCCTATACGCAGAGGCGCGAGAGATGGCTATATACTGTGGCGGCTGGAAAAAGCTGCTACGCGATTTGTGCGGGATGGTGTTTGTTGCTATGTTGTTACTTCCGGCAACGCTGTTCGCCGCCCCATACCAGATATACAAAAAAGACCATTGTGAATGGTGCGGCTCAACATCGACGCGGCTTGTTGTCCATCATATTCAGCCCCAACATCTTCACCCAGAACTTGCAAACGACCATCCCGAAAACTACATCACGCTGTGCGACCCGCTGATATTTCGCAAGTCCGGTTGTCATTGGAGGGTGGGGCACCGGTCACGGGCATGGGACTACGACAACAGCGCGATAATGATCGAAGTGCGGAAACTTATAGACTTGGAGATTACGAAATGAAAGACCTCATCAAATTCTTTTCAGCCTTTTCGTTGACAACTCTGATTGTGCTGATCTGTTCGTCCTGCGTAATGATCGTGAACTACGCCCCGTCAGCAGCCCGTGCCAGCCTCTACGCTCATGACCAGACCGCCACGAATATGACCATAACGCAGGACATCCCCGTGACAGCCCAGCTCGCCCAGAAACTCACCGGCACCATCGGCGCATCATTCGACGGCAATACCGTTAAGGGTGTCGAAGCCACAAGCCAATTTAATTACAAACCGGCGGACACAAATGCGGCAGCGAAGTAAGGAGTTTACAATGGGCGAAGGCGAATCAGCGGCAGTCATAACTATTCTCGGCAGGCAAATCGACAAGCTGGGAGATCAGCTTGAGTCTTCGCGTGTTGAGCGTAAGCAGCAAGTAGAGTCTGTGCGAATGGACATGCAAGCGGGATTTTCCGTACTCCACAAACGCGTATCTGATAGCGATAATCGATTACGGGCCTTGGAGATTTCCCACGCGGCCAATATGAATAAATGTGGCAGCGGAAATGATGACTGGCTAAAGGATATCGGCACCATCGATGGAGCCAAGAAGCGCGTCACAGGACTTGTTGCATTGGCTCTTGTAGTATTACTTGGCCTTGCAGTTATCATCTGGGGGCCGAAAATGGTTGATAGCATGCTCAACAAAACCGATACAGAAAAAGTTGTGCATCAAAGATGAACTTTGACGAATGGAAAATTGACTGCCCACTCAGGGCGAAGATACACCCAGCCGGTGACTTCGTTTGTGGCGTCAACGACCATACTATAATCAATTCAGGCGGCAAGGCGCACAGGGTCAAGCATGCGGCCATATTCGGGCAGTGTTGCGAGAGGAACTGCAAAGAGTTTCAGGAGGTTTGGGGCGAAATCAGGAGGGTGCATTGATGAAATGGATAAACACGCAGGGCTATACGCTGGTGAAGGATGAAAAGAAGTCTACATGGTTCAAGGCCATTTACGAGTTTAATCTATCGAAGGATTGGCCACTGACGCTGGTTGCCGACAATGGCCGGCAGTACACCCCGGACAGGCATTATTTCACCGACATGGGTTCCATCCCGCGCTTCCTGCAATTCCTTGTGCCAAAGGATAGGTCATTGGCCTTCTTCACCCATGACAGTTCTTACGAGTTCGGCGGTTTATACATCAATGGAATCTTCTGCGCTCTGACGCGGGAACAGGCCGACGATCTGCTTTATCAGGGAATGCTATGCGACCCGATACCCGTTGCGCGGCCTATTGCTTGGCTGGTGTGGAGTCAGGTCAGGTTATGGGGTAAAGGGAATTTCAACAAACGGACTGACGTTCCGCCAGAGCCACCCACGGGGTTAGATCGAAGCGGCCCTATGCCGACGCTCAGGCAGGCTTAGTTGACGCGTTTAAGCCGCAAACGCCTCAATAATGCGCTGGGCATCGGCCAACGGGTTAGAAGTTGCCTCAAATGGGCGCGCCACTTGAATTTTGACCCTTTTGACCTCGACTTTACCCGCGTCTTTATTGCCCCGCGTAGGGGTTAGACACTTTTCAAAAACAAAGTCACCAGACAGCGTCTTTACGATCCGCTTGCGTTAGATAATCAATAGCATCAGCAGTGCCGGAAAAATATATCACAATTTATATTGCATTACGGTTTGCGATTTGAAAGACTTCTGGCAGATGGAAACGCAACGAGAATACAAACAAACGAGGCTCAAAATGATCAATCACATAAAAGCGATATTGGCGGGCGCGGGATTATTCGCAGCAATTTACGGGCTGGCGGTTTTGATGTTGGCGATGTGATCCCACCAAACGGACGCGCCGGGGGCCACGCAACTAGCCACCCGGCGCTCGTAACACGAGGAACTGAGGAAGAGAACACAATAACAAACGGAGGAGATAAAGCAACATAAAAGCGATGGCGCTGTGTTATCAAGCAGCGCGCAGCAAAGGCATTGTCAGGCAAGGCAGCGCGAAGCAAAGGCAATGTATGGCGCGGTGAGGCAAAGGCGGGGCGTTGCGCCGCTTTGCTGCGCAAAGCAAAGGCAAAGTGATGCGAAGCAAGGCACAACAAAGGCGATGTAAAGGAACGAATGATAACTACAAAACGACAAAAACGGCTGATAGACCTGCGGAAGCGGGCCGCAGTAGGCGGTAACGCAACGGGCGCATGCAAGCGGCGAGGCGGGCATAGCAAAAAAGCGATCAGCGCATATTATCGGCGATTGCGAATGAGGAGGGTAAAGAAATGAACAAGGAAAAGCTCAAATGCAGAGCAACAGTGTATCATAATATATTTTGCCACACAGCGGTAATCTCTTGGCCGGATGGCCGCGCTCACGCTTGCCCAGCGGAGACGGAAGAACTGGCGCGGACCGTTGCGCGGAACATTGCGGCGATGGAAAATGTTGAATTGCGCTGGCAGAATTGAGGGGTTTGGGAAACAAGCGAGGAACAACGCAACATGAATGAGTATCAAAAGTTTATTGAGAAAAAAAAGATTAAGATGGAGTCCGTTGGATTTGATGTGGAATTAGCCGCACTGAATCCAATGCTATTCGACTGGCAGAAAGTTATCGTCAAGTGGGCGATTGCCCGTGGTCGGGCGGCACTATTTGCGGATTGCGGATTAGGCAAGACTCCAATGCAGTTGGAGTGGGCGCATCAAATCAAAGGCCGTGTATTGATTCTTGCGCCTCTTGCAGTCGCAGAACAGACCTGCCGTGAGGCTGCGAAGTTTGGGATAGCGATTGAACATCAGCGCGAGCCGGTCGAAAGTAAAAGCAAAATCATCATCACGAATTACGAGAAGCTACACAAGTTTGACGCGTCTCAATTTGACGGGATAGTTTTGGATGAATCCTCTATCCTAAAATCGTTTAACGGCACAACGCGTAAGCAGATTCAGGACTTTGCCAAGGGCATCAAGTATCGGCTGGCCTGTACGGCGACACCGGCCCCGAATGATCTTATAGAACTGTGTAATCACGCCGAGTTTCTAAACGTGGCGAGCGGTAAAGAAATCATTGCGCTATTCTTTAAACAGGATGGAAACACCACGCATCAATACCGTTTAAAAGGTCATGCTCATCAAGCATTTTATCAATGGCTTGCTGAATGGTCTGTTGCGATTCGCAAACCGTCCGACATTGGCTACGATGATGGCGCGTTCAAGTTGCCAGACCTGAATATCACGCCTATAATCACCGGAGGCGTGATTCCTGATGGTTTTCTTTTTTCTGTAGTTGCATCTACGATGGATGAACGACGGTCTAGCCGTAAAAACAGTCTACCGGAACGCGTTCAAAAAGCTGCTGAACTAGTAAATGGAAATAATGATACATGGCTAATATGGTGTGACTTAAATGCGGAGAGTGACCTTATTCGTAAAATGATTCCTGGTTGCGTCGAGGTCAAGGGAAGTGATTCCGCAGAACACAAAGAAACCGCGCTGCTTGGTTTTGCTAATGGTCAAATCCGCGTGATGGTTAGCAAGCCGACAATTGCGGGATTCGGCATGAACTTCCAGTGCTGCCACAACGTAATATTTGTCGGTTTATCTGATAGTTATGAGCAATATTATCAGGCGATCAGGCGATGCTGGCGTTTTGGCCAAAAGAACACCGTTAACTGCTATATCATTACAAGCGAATCGGATGATTCAATCGTTAATAATATCCGGCGTAAAGAAAAGCAGGCGTCCGATATGTTTAATGGGTTAGTTAAGGAAATGAGTATTTACACCGCAGTCAACAAACAACAGAAAAGGAGCGAAATGGAATATAAAGAGAAAGATGCAAAGGGCGATAATTGGCAGATGATGCTTGGCGACTCGTGCGAGCGCATCAAAGAAATAAAAGACGCAATAGTAGGACTGACTGTATTTAGTCCGCCGTTCCCGGGCATGTACGCATACACCAACTCATCCCGCGATATTGGCAACAGTAAAAACTTCACGGAGTTGCTGAAACACTTTGACTTCTTGATCGATGAAATCCTACGTATAACGATTCCAGGCAGAATGTGCTGCGTACACTTAACTCAAGAGCCTGTATTTAAAGGGCGTGAGGGTTATGTGGGTTTACGGGATTTTCGCGGGGATCTAATCAATGCTATGAGCGCAAAAGGTTGGCATTACTACAGCGAGGTGACAATCGACAAGAACCCCATGCTGAAGGCATCCCGCACAAAGGAAGCTACGCTTCTTTTCAAGACACTCTCAAAAGATTCTGCCGGTAGTCGGCCTGCACTGGCTGATTACCTTCTGATATTTAAGAAGCACGGCGATAATCCCATTCCGATTATGGCCGGGAAGCATCAGCGGTGGAATCCGAAAGCTGGCTGGATAACAGCAGATGAATGGTGCGAATGGGCAGCTCCGGTGTGGTATCGTGCAATGCCGAAGCAGAAATCAGAACATCAGCCTTGGCAGGGTAATTATCCATCACGGCATCAGGATACGGACGGGATTTCAGAGATGGATGTTTTATCGCCCGTATCAGCCCGCGAACAGGAAGATGAAAAGCATCTCTGCCCGTTGCAGCTCGGAGTAATCGAGAGATGTATTAAACTGTGGTCCGCGCCGCGTGATGTAGTGTTTTCGCCATTTGGCGGTATCGGCTCGGAGGGTTATCAGGCCATTAAATTCAATCGCCAGTTTATTGGTATCGAATTGAAGGAATCGTATTGGAAGCAAGCGTGTATAAATCTGCGCAATGCGGAGCATGAAAATAATCAAAATATCCTATTGTAACTTTTACGCATAAGTAATAATATGCCGAAATGAAATTAAAAATAACATATCTCAAGTGCAAAAAATGCGGACATAAATGGATACCGCGACGCGTAGACGTTAGGCTCTGCGCGAAATGTAAAAGCCCCTTTTGGGAAAAATAATCGGTAGAACAACACGAGGAGAAATAAATGAGTGAGGAAACGACAGAAACAAAAACAGTCAAGAAGGTATCGAAACTGAAGGGTAAAGACCCAAGCGAAACGAAGTCGGGAAAAATCAAGGGTGTGATTTTTGGGAAATCCGGAGTTGGAAAGACGTGGTTTGCGCTTTCTTTCCCGGCCCCCTACTACATCGACACCGAAGGTGGTGCCGATTTGAAACATTATCAAGCCCGGCTCAAAAAGGCAGGCGGTGCATACATGGGGCCGCAGGAAGGATCGCTGGATTTTGAAACGATCATTGATCAGATGAAAGCACTCGCTTCGGAACAGCATCCTTACAAAACGCTGATTATTGACAGCATCACCAAAGTCTACCAAACCGCAATTGCAAACGAGGCGGAACGGCTGGGTGGCAAGGATGCTTTCGGGGCCAGCAAAAAACCCGCGATTGCGTTGATGCGGCGGCTGATTAACTGGACCGCAAAACTGGATATGAATATCTGGTTTATCGCGCACGAGGCAACGGAATGGGGCATGGTCAACGACCAGCGGCAGGAAGTCGGTCAGGTGCCGGACGCATGGGATAAACTTATTTATGAACTTGACTTGACCTTGCGCGTGGAGAAGCGCGGCCCTTCGCGTGTTGCAGTTGTTCGCAAATCGCGGCTGATGGGATTCCCGGATGCTGATCAATTCCCGCTGGAATACGCGGACTTTGCCACACGCTACGGCAAGGATTTCATTGAGGCTTCTGTTGCGCCGATCACGCTCGCCACAGAAGACCAAGTGAAGCAAATCACCGGACTTCTTGAAACGGTTAAGGTGGATGAAAAGGAAATCGAAAAGCTGCTTACAAAAGCAGGCGCAGAAAATTGGAAAGAGCTTACATCGGCGCAAGCTGACTCAACGCTTATCTGGTTAAGAAATAAAACAAAAGTATAGGAGGGTTGATAATGGCTTTGGATTTTACGCCGCAGACAGAAGAGGAGCTTGCAGAGGCTGGATTGCTTGCAAAAGGGGAATACCCTTTTGAAATCCTTTTTGCTGAAGATAAACGCAGCAAAAAAGGTAACGCAATGATTGAGATTAAGCTTTGCGTTTTTACGAATGACGGCAAGACCCGCAAGCTTACTGATTATCTGCTGTCGGCAATGGCGTACAAGTTACGGCATTTCTGCGATGCAGTTGGCCTGCTGCCGCAATATCAAAACGGATCACTCTGCGCTGCTGACTGTGGAGGTAGAACCGGGACTTGTAAGGTGGATATTGTGCCGGCAAAGGATGGATACCCGCCTAAAAATGAGGTCAAGGATTATCTTACGCGGCCTGCAAAGCCGCTTGAGGCAAAGCCTGAAGTAAATGCAGCGGCGGAAGAAGATAATCTACCGTTCTGAAAATTAAACGTTACGCGGGTTAACGACCGCTGACAGCCGGGAAAGACCGGCACTTAACAAAACAAAACACGGGGAATAAAATGACGAAGAAGAAAACGAAAAAGATAGTGGCTAAAACGATAGAAAATCAGGAGACTGCGGCGACTACCGTAGAAACTCCCACAACAACAGCGGAAACGACAGAAACGCCGTCGGCGGAAGCTGCAACCGTCGAAACAACGCCCGTAGATGCCGCGCCAGCTACAGAAGCACCCGCAAGCACAGAATTAGAAGCGGCTATGGCTCCGGTTGAGAGCGTCGAGAAACTAACGTTTCTTGAAACGCCGTTCCAATTGGAAGTGAAAGACTGCCTTTCAACCGAAGAAGTAATCACCCAGGCGGAAAGAATGGCACGGCTGCAGACTGAGATTGCAGAACTTGAGGCAGAGGCAAAGACACGGGCGCAGCGCTACAAGGCCGACATTGAATCACTTTTCCAGTCGCAAAACCGTTGCGCTCAGATCATTTCCGAGCGCGTGCAAACTCGCACGGTGAGTTGTATGCGACGGCTGGACTGGGTAACGGGCATGACGACCGAAACACGTCTTGATACCGACGAGGTTATCACAACGCGGCCAATGTCTTTTGACGAAAGCCAAATGCAGCTCAGTCTGAGTGCTCAGGACAAACCGCAGGCGTCCGCGTCCACCGATAAGCCTGTCGAAGAAACATCCGAAACGATGCCTCCAAACGGACTTGATATCACCCAGCCGACACCGCCGATTGAGTTGGAGCCGATAACCGACGAAATGATTGAAGTGGCAACCAAGCATATCCTTGATTTGGACCGGGCCTCCACCGCCGCTTTGACGCGCCGGATGAAGATCAAACCGGCCCTGGCCGCCCGGATCATGGACGTTCTTGAACAGCGCGGCGTTGTCGGCCCGGCGAAGGGCGACGAACCCAGGGAGATACTCAACAGGCCGGAAGCGAAGCCGGAAAACGGGGAATAGCAATCGGCGGTTGCGCTGTTGGCCCGAGGCGCAATGCAAAGTCTTGTCGGGCCTATTTTGGAGGATCTATGCCCCTCGTCAAAGCTAAAGGCCAAATGTATCCCTGGGTGACGCACATGCACACACACCTGGGCGGCGAGTGTCCGCACAAATGCACTTACTGTTACGTCAATAACCCGCGATTTGGCCGGCCAGTGCGATACCAAGGACCAGTGCGGCTGATTCCTGAAGAATTTGATGTAAAGTACGGCGTAGGAAAAACAATATTCATCGAACACTGCAACGACATCTTGGCCGAAGGCGTGTCGGATGAATCTGTTCGATGCGTTATCAACCACTGCGCGGAATATCCCAGCAATACGTATGTCTTCCAGTCGAAAAATCCGGTCAGATTTGCAGATTTCATATGGCCGGAAAACAGCATTTTCGGCACAACGATTGAAACAAATCGTGCCATTTTAGGGATTAGCACAGCACCCGCTCCTGCTTATCGCTACCTTGAGCTCAAGGGGTTAAGCGTCAAACGCAAGTTCATCACCGTTGAGCCGGTGCTTGATTTCGACGTTGACACGCTGGCGATCTGGATAGCTGACATCAATCCCGAGTTCCTTAACCTGGGCGCTGACAGCAAAAATCACAACCTGCCCGAGCCGACGGTTGACAAGATTCACCAGCTTGTAGCAAAGCTGGCGGAGTATGGGATTGAATTGCGGGAAAAGCACAACCTTGCACGCTTGAAACCATAACGGGAGCCGCAATGTCTGGCATACGAATGACGCAACAGGAATACGAGGCGCACCTCAAAAAGATGAACCGCACCAACCAGAAACCATTAACCGAAAAGGTTAATCAAATCCCCGCCCCTAAAATGTCCAAGACTGAGGCGGAATACGAACGGATTTACCTGCGTGCTATCCCGCATAAATTTGAGGGAATCACGTTTAAAATGTCTAACGGTCACAGGTATACGCCGGATTTCTACGTTGTGCGGACAGAGCGCGGATCGTGTCAGCAGGATTTCAGAATCGTTCTGGAGTGTCACGAAATCAAGGGCGGGTATCGGCTGGGGTCGTATGGCCGGGCACGGCTGGCGTTTGACCAGGCGCGTATTGAATACCCTGATTTCAAGTTTATCTGGGCGACAAAAACAAAGGAAGGATGGAGAATACAATGACGCAACAAGACCTATTTACGCAGTCGCACAGGATGCACCAGAACAGCCTGGCAGCATACAGCACCGAACAGCAGGCCATCAGTAAGCGCGCCAGAGACATCCTACGCCACTTTGCGGGCCTTGGCGAGGCGGTTACAGACCGGGAGATGATGCGGATTATGGGCTTTACCGACCCAAACGCGGTGCGCCCCAGAATTACCGAGTTGACGGATGCTGGTTGCCTCATGGAGCTGGGTAAGGTTAAGGACACGGTAACGGGCAAGCTAGTCCGGACATCGTGCATCACAGGCAAGGGGAGGGCGGAGAATGGCACAGCGAGAAAGAGTTAACGCCGGGCACTTACACCCGGACGTGTTGGCAAAGCTCGAGGATTTGGCCGTACACCGGCGGTATCGGT
>CAUYUB010000014.1:0-10096 GCA_963575685.1 Gammaproteobacteria bacterium
TGAATGGATTTCCTTTCCAGCTCTACCAGTTAGGTCAATGTAAGGCACCACCCAAAAAATCGCCTGCTGGTTTTTCAACGTTGACGAATTAAAAGGGATCTTGGCGAAAAAATCATACAATAACGTTTATGAGGGGACGGTTGGTGGGCTGTATGATCAATCTAATTATCCCGAAACACACCAGATGGCGCGCATGAAATGCCTAATATTTTCACGATCCCAATCCTATATTTAGCAGGGCACCCTATATGAAAAATAAAAACATCGGACCAGTAAAACAAGTTGAGAAGCCAATGCACGATTTTCCGCTGATGGAGCCCGCCAGCGAAAATGTCGTCTTGTTTCATCCCCATGTCCCGAAGTCAGCTGCCCAAAAGGTTTGCGAGGTTCTTGCCACACGCTGGATTGGGCAAGGGCCTAAAGTTGACGAATTCGAGCACAAGTTCGCCCATCGTTTCGGCGGAGGCTGGTCTGCCGTTGCGGTCGGCTCCGGCACGGATGCGTTGCATCTTTCCTATATCCTGGCCGGATTGCAGCCGGGGGATGAAGTCATCGCTCCAGTCTTTACCTGCACGGCGACCAATATCCCTTTTCTCTATATGGGGGTCAAGGTGGTGTTCGCTGACGTGCAAGTCGACACCTTAAACATCGATCCGGCGGATGTGCGTCGCCGAATCACCAAAAAAACAAAGGCCCTGGTTTGCGTGCATTATGGCGGTCTGCCGTGCGATATGACGGAACTACAGAAAATCGCTGATGAGCATGGTTTGAAGATCATCGAGGATGCAGCACACGCGCTGGGCGCTACTTACAAGAGTAAGATTATTGGAGAAATCTCCGATTTCACGATGTATTCTTTTCAAGCAATCAAGCATATTACGACCGCTGACGGTGGCATGCTCATATTCCGGGACAGCTCGTTGCTTGAGAAAGCGCGCAGGATCCGTTGGTTTGGCATCGACCGCAAGGCGAAACAACAAGGAATATGGGCTAATGATATCTCCGAAATAGGCTACAAATACCAGATGACCGACATTAACGCCGCTATGGGCTTGGCGGCTTTGGATGAGTTCGATGATATCCTAAAACATCGCCAAACACTTTTGACTGAATACATCAAGAAACTGCATAGCGTTCCGGGCGTTACAATCATCGGCGTGCACTGTAAAGACCGAACTCATGCTGCGTGGCTATGCACCGTGCTCGTCGAGAAACGGGAAAATCTTCAAGTGAAGCTTCGCGAGCACAATATTGAGTCCGCTCAGGTACATTACCGCAATGATCGTTATTCCATTTTTGGCGGACGCCGCAAAGATTGTCCGAACATGGACGCGGTGGAGGAAAAATACCTCGTTCTCCCCTTGCATACGAAGATGGGGATAGAGGATGTTCGCCGCATTTGTTCTGTGATTCAGAGCGGCTGGTAATGCAAAACTTACATATTGTATGATTGTCATGAAACGATTACTAATTGTCACAGAAGCTGGAACCGTTTCCCCCAGTGGTTGGGTCAGAGCCCTGATCTATAAAGATAACTTGGAAAACTGCGGCATTAGTGTCCGATATGTCTCGCGGCAACCTGAGGGATTGGCTCGCATCGTCAACCGTCAATGGGCACTCGGCCGTTTCATGTACCATTTTAACGCTGTGGGGGCATTGCTTGCGCGTGCGAGTGCCAAGGTGGCGAACTTGAGGGAAAATGCGATCGTCCGGATGGCGCGTGACGGTTACGACGTAATATATCTGCAGAAGGTCTGCTCGCTTTCCCTACTGCGACGCCTACGCAAGGAAACAAAGGCTCGTTTGATATTTGACCTCAACGACGGGCTCTGGTTGCCCGCTAACCGCGGTTTTTTTCGTGACGGAAATTTGGAGCAAATCCTATCTGGAGTCGACGCGGTTACTTGCGATAATCCTTACGGAGTGAAGCATGCAGAAAAGTTTTGTCATGACGTTTACCTGGTGCCGGATCCCTCCCAAGTTGAGGAATTCGACAAAATTCGCCCATTGGTAACAAAACCAGTGGATAAGGTTGTCATTGGCTGGATTGGTAGCCCGGGGACGCTGTTCAACCTATTCAAGATTTGGGAAGCACTCGAGCGAGTTTTCGTGGCCGAACCGGGAGTTAGTCTGCGCATTATCGGCGTAGGTGAAGATAGGCAATTGCTCCCGCGTTTTGAGAACGTCAGGTATACGACAATGGCGCGATATTCTACAAACGAGATGATGCAGGAAGTTCTGCGGATGCATATCGGGCTTTTCCCACTGTTCAACGTCGACGACTCACGTGCCCGTGGTATTTTGAAAGCAGAGATTTACATGAGCGGAGAGACTGCTGTCATAGCATCGCCGGTCGGACAATGTCGTGATATCATCCAAGACGGAGTTAACGGGATGCTGGCCCACAACACAGCAATGTGGATTGAGCAGCTCTTGCGCTTGGTGCGGGATGCTTCTCTACGTCAGCGCGTCGCGCGGGCCGGACTTGAAACGGCTCGGCAGGATTTCAGTCTTGCTGCCACATCTGAACGATTGATCGAAGCACTGGCGTTGAACTAAAAAAAGCAATGGCGGCGCATTGTGAACAAGGTAAAACTACTTTTTCTGTGCAACGCGCCTAAGGTCCTTGGTGGTGTGGAGACGGCTTTGGTTGCGCTCTTTCATCTGCTGGATCGAGAAGAGTTCGAGGTGACGTTTCTCATCACCGGCTATGGACCGTTTTACGAGCGTTTGGTGGAGATTGGTGCGAGGCCAATTGCCTGCGAGTGTCGAGGGCGCTATTCACTTTCGTGGCATCGGTTTCTTTCGCGCCATCTTGCCGAGCATTCTTACGATGTGGTACATCTCACAGCACCCCTGCCTAACGTCTTTCTACTTCGATGGCACAGTTTGAAAATCGTCGCTCGCCTCAACTATCCGCGCATGAAGTACGGGTGGTATCCTATGCGGTTCAAGGCGCTTGATCTCTTTTGCTCACAGTTTTTCGATGCTTATGTGGTTGTTTCGCGGGCGATTCAGATGCAGTTCACAAAACGTGGCTATGATCCTCAGAAACTCCATCTGATTTACAACGGAATTAAACTGGGAAGCGAGGTTTCGAGTAGCCTGAGAGCAGAGCTAGGAATTTCCTCGGACCAAATGGTCGTAGGAACGATTGGCCGCATGAGATATGAGAAAGGCATGGATCTGTTCCTCGGTGTAGCCGGAGAATTGAGCCAGCAATTCCCGAACCTACAATTTGTAATCGCTGGGGAAGGTGAACAGCGTACTGAATTAGAAGCAATGGCTCGAGTATCTGGGTTGGGTGGTCGGATTCATTTTCTGGGATTTCGTAGCGATCCGTTGAACGTGCTCGCGGGATTTGATGTGTTGCTTTATCTCAGCCGATGGGAGGCTTTCTCTAACACGATTCTGGAAGCCATGAGTCTTGGGATTCCCGTCGTGGCCAGCGCGGTCGGGGGGAATACGGAAGCAATCATGGACGGAACAACGGGCTTATTGGTTCCTGCGGAGGATCGCCCCGCAGCGCTGACAGCGGTCAGCAGCCTACTGCGTAACGCTGATCAGCGCACAGCAATAATTAACGGTGCGGCAGTCAGCGTGCGTGAGTTCTCGGTAGAGACAATGGTTCACAAACATGAAGCTCTGTTTAAATCGCTGGCTACACGGTAAAGCGCTGGCTACAGCATATCGCATGCAGCATGATTAGTTCAATCAAAGGCAGATCGGTCGTTTCGCTTCTCGCGATAAATTTATGCAACCAACTCGTCGGCCTAGCCCTGCAGGTGTTCATTGCTAGGCAATTTGGTGCGTCGGTGGACATGGATGCATATCTCGCGGGCTTGGCGATTCCGCAATACATTATCCTGATCCTGAACACGGGCATCAGTGCGTCTCTGCTGCCGGCCTATTACGAAAAGTCGCATGTCGAGCGGGATGCTTTTCTTACTAATCTCACGGTCACGCTCGCATTTCTCTGCCTCCCGATTGCAATTTTTGGCTTCTTTTTCGCCCCACTTGTCTTTCGCCTGTTTTTTTCCGAATTGCCCGCCGCCACCATTGCCACGGGAACCGTGATTTGCCGCTACGGCTTCTTTGCGGTGGTTACAGGTGTTTTGATCAACGTGCTCGGATCGATCCATTTCATCCACAGAAAATTCTCGTATCAGGCAATCGTGCCTACATTGGGGCAGGTGGCCAATCTGCTCTTGGTTTTTTGTCTCAGTCGCTATGGCATCTACTCGCTTTTGATGGCGTTTCTAGGTTCCCAGTTACTCCAAGTCGCTTTGCTGTCTTCCATCTTGCCCCGGCTCAACACCCGGCCGTCTTTCCGGTTAATTATAAGCCCCACTGCGCGCTCTTTTCTAGTAGTGATCATGCCAATGATACTTTCAACCGTTGTCATCAAATCAACCGGCGTATGGGAACGGTATCTGGCGGGCATGGCGGCCAACAAGAGCGCGGGAACGATATCCCATGTGGACTACGCATCGAAAATTATCACTGCACTTGCAGCAATCAGCATCAGCGCGTTGCCCACGCTCATTTATCCCAGTATCTCCGCGGCGATAGCCAGAAAAGATCACGGTGAGTTCATTAAGATCGTCAATGACGGTTTGTTTTTCACTTTTTTCATCACAGCTCCGATATTATCTATTGGATATTTTATCAGCCTTGATGTCGTCCAAGTGCTGTTGCAACGGGGGCACTTTACCGCAGACGATTCAGTGGAGGTGGCGGCGGTGTTGCAGGTGTATCTTTTTTCGATCGTGTTTCGCGGGCTCGGAGGAATCACGGGGAATGCGCTCTACGCCCTCAAGCTGGTAAAATGGGTGTCAATCGTGGGTGTAATTGAAACGTTTTGCTACCTCGGTTATTCCTATCTCCTCACCAAACGCTTTGGTGTGATCGGAATCCCCTTGGGTGTGACTGTCTCCTTCATCATATCAGTGGTCTGGGCGCTGGTTTTAATTCGGCAAAAGACGAAGACCAGCGAAGCTCGAATCCTGTCCAATTACACCGATTATTTGAAAGTCATCGTCATTTCATGGCTCACGGCGATAGTCGCATCCTTGGTCAGGCATTATTCGGTCGGCGGAGTAGAGGGAGTTAGTGCGACAATCCTAGCGGGCGGCGCAGTCTATATCGCATTGAGCTACTGTGCTAGAATTGTCATGGTGAGAAAAATGGCGACGCAGGTGAAGATCATTCTTAGCCGGATCGGGCTGCACCCAACACAGCCTTGATTCAAACTGGCCAGCTTTATGGCCCGCCCAACTGGCATTTCCAAGGCATGAACGGTAAAACACAAATGACTCAGAAACTCCGGGTAACGGTTTTTACCCCCACTTACAACAGGGCGGACAAAATTGGCCGGGTCTTCGACAGTTTGATGGCACAGACCTGCAGGCACTATCTGTTTGAATGGATCGTGATCGATGACGGATCAACCGATAATACTCAAATGGTCATCGACCGCTTCAAAGCAATCGCCGATTTTGATCTTCGCTATGTTTTCCAGCAAAACAGAGGTAAACACACTGCTCATAATAAGGCTGTGAAGCTAGCAAGTGGTGATTTCTTTCTTAAATGCGACAGTGACGATGCATTCGATGCAAATGCAATCGAGTATTTTCTCTCACATTGGGACAAACTGGCGGACGTCCAAAAGCAACAATACTCGGGGATATGCGTGCGGTGCCGGGACCAGGATGGCCGGGTGACAACGCCGCCGATGCCGGACAGCCCGATGGAGAGTAACCATACTGAAGCCGTCATCGTGCATAAACAGGTCGGGGATGCATGGGGCTTTGAGAGAACAGAGGTGTTAAGGGAATTTCCGTTTCCCGAAGAACATGTCGGGAGCCATTATCCAGAGCTTATCATCTGGAATCGAATGAGCCGGAAATACAGTGCCCTCTACACTAATGATGTTTTGTATACCATTTTCTATGACACGACAAATTCGATTACACGGAATGAATTAGCTACAGACCCTCGCAAGCTCGCAGACAAAGTACTTCGAGAAGGCTCTGCTTATCTAAATTACGAGTTTCGATACTTCCCACGTGCCCCCCTATTTTTTGTCAAACGAGCATTGATTTATAACTACTACCACAGGCTTTATCCGCATAACCTGGCGGAGGATCAGCGTTTGGTAGGTTTGGCTAAAATGTGGTGCTTAATGTTCAGACCATTCAATTTTGTTACTGAAATAACGATGAGGCAGAGGGGGGTGAGGGTAAGACTGAAGATATAGTGGTGGACCAGTTAACGTTTATGGCGGATAGTGCAACCTTGTTATTGTTGTGGCGGATTCAACAAATTTGTGAAACCCGCGATGAAAATCGTCCACATCATCACTGGTCTTGGCCAAGGCGGCGCGGAGGGCGCATTGCACCGTTTGGTGCAGTTCTCCCCTAATCCGACTGAGCATGCCATCATCAGCCTGATGAACGATGGCATTCACGGTGAGGCGCTTCGCGCGTTAGGCTGCACCGTTCATGCCTTAAATATGCGTAGAGGTACATTCACGCTGCCAGCCTTTTTTAAATTGCGTAAGCTGATCAAAATGGCCAATCCGAATGTAGTGCAAACCTGGATGTACCATTCCGATCTGGTTGGCGGCCTAGCAGCTAGAACTTTGGGTTTGCCAGTGGTTTGGGGCATCCGCCGTACCGACGATTCTCTGCTGGATCTTGGGATTTCCACTTGGCTCATCGCCAAAGCTTGCGTCTTATTAGGTGACATTCCTCAGTTTATAGTTTCTTGCAGCAATCGTGCTATCCAGAATCATCGAAAATTCGGCTATCCTAATCGATTTATATATATTCCGAATGGATTTTACGCGCATGAGCTTGAGCAGCCAGCAAATCCGGAAGGATTTCCTGAGATAAGACCGGGACAATTGGTGTTCGGCCATGTGGCTAGGCTGTATCCGCACAAAGGCCACACTTTATTTTTGCGGGCATTCAGAAAAATACACGAGCAGAATCCCGATATGCTTGCAGTAATGGTCGGCTCGCACATTTTGCCTGATGATGCGAAATTCGGGCACATATTGCAGCTTTATGGCGATGCCGGGGTAATTTGCCTGGGTTCGCGCAAGGATGTACCTGCCTTGATGCGCGCATTCGATTTCTTTGTGCTGTCATCCCTCGGCGAAGGATTTCCCAATGTGGTAGCTGAAGCCATGATACAAGGTACGCCCTGTATCGTCACCGATGTCGGCGATGCCGCCGACATCGTCGGCGACACTGGCTGGGTGATATCCAAGAAGGATCCGCTATTGCTGGCCCAGGCCATGATGGAAGCGGCACAGGCCAGCCCGGAAGAGCTTCAGCGGCGGGGCCTGGCGGCCCGGCAACGCATCATTGAGCGGTATAGCATGCAGAACATGGTGCAAGCGTTTTATTCGGTCTGGCAACAGGCCATTGATAAGGCAACAGTCTGATATGTGTGGCATCGCCGGGGCGTTAACGATAAGGGATTTCACGTCCTACCAGCAGGCTTTGTCGCGCATGACACGCGCTATCGCGCACCGCGGCCCGGATGCCGACGGCCATTGGTACGATAGCGAGGCTGGCATCGCCTTAGGCCATCGGCGCTTGTCGATCATCGATCTGACCGAAGCTGGCGCGCAGCCGATGCTGTCCGTTTCCGGCCGCTATGTGTTGGTATTCAACGGCGAAATTTATAACCACCTGAAAACCCGCAAACAGCTCGAACGCGAGCAGAAGGCGCCGGCTTGGCGCGGCCATTCCGATACCGAAACCACGCTGGCCGCCATTGAGATATGGGGCCTGGAAAAAACCCTGCAAGCCAGTACCGGCATGTTCGCCATTGCCCTGTGGGACCGCGCCGAGCGGGTGCTCAGTCTGGCTCGTGACCGCATCGGCGAAAAGCCTCTGTACTACGGCCTGCAGGGCGGCGCCTTGCTATTCGCCTCGGAGCTCAAAGCCATCAAGCAGGCGCCGGGTTTCAAGGGCGAGATTAACCGCGATGTGCTGGCCCTGTACTTCCAGTACAACGCTGTACCCGATCCGTATTGCATCTATCATGGTCTGCACAAACTCCAGCCCGGAACAATCCTCCGGATCAGCGCAGAGGATGTGCATAAAGCTTCATTGCCCGAGCCACAGGCTTATTGGTCTTTGGTGGATATCTGTCAGCGTGGCTTGGACAACCCCTTTCAAGGCTCCGCTGCCGAAGCCGTGGCCGAGCTTGAGCGCCTGTTCGCGCAGTCCATCGCCGAGCAAACTATTGCTGATGTGCCACTCGGTGCGTTCCTGTCCGGTGGCGTGGATTCCTCAGCGGTGGTGGCGATGATGCAGGCGCAATCCAGCCAAAGAGTGAAGACGTTTACCATCGGCTTTACCGAGCAAGGCTTCAACGAAGCCGAATACGCCAAAGCGGTGGCCCTGCATCTGGGCACTGAACACCACGAATTAATGGTTTCTCCGCAACAGGCTATGGCGGTCATCCACAACATGGCTCGTATTTTTGATGAGCCGTTTGCCGATAATTCGCAGATTCCTACCTTTCTGGTATGCAAGTTGGCACGCCAGCACGTTACCGTGTCCTTGTCCGGCGATGCTGGCGATGAATTGTTCGGTGGCTACAACAGCTACCGTTATGCCCGGAAAATATTCCAGGTCAAGAGCCAGTTGCCCGCTTGGCTTTGGGAAAGGGCTGCCGCCTTCATCAAATCACAGCCCGAGCAAGTCTGGGATCGGCGCTTGGCGTGGGCGGGAAGCTTGTTGCCATCCCAGGCAAATGGCCAGCGTTTACATAAACTGGCCAGTTTGCTGTCAGCGCGATCCGCCTTAGCGGTGTTCCAAGGTTTGAACAATCAATGGCCTTTGGAGTCTGGCTTGTTGGCCGGCAGCAACCCGCTGATTACCGCCTACAGTCCGAATTTTACCGGCCTGCCGAAGGGAATGAACGATGCTAATAGGATGATGGCCTTGGATATCCTGAATTATATGCCGGCTGATATTCTGGTGAAGGTGGACCGTGCTGCGATGGCTAATAGCCTGGAAACGCGGATGCCTTTGCTTGACCCGCGCATCTTGGAATTTTCCCAGAGTCTGCCGCTGGCAATGAAAATGCGCGGCGGCCAGGGCAAATGGATCCTGCGGCAGCTGTTGTACCGCCGCGTGCCGAACACGTTGATAGAACGGCCAAAGACCGGCTTTGCCATTCCGCTCGGCGCTTGGTTGCGCGGACCGTTGCGTTCTTGGGGAGGGGCTTTACTCAGCGAGCAGGCGCTGGCGCAGAGTGGCTTATTTAATCCACAACCCGTTCTTCAGAAATGGCAGCAGCATCAAACCGGCAGCCACGATTGGGGTACGGCTTTGTGGAATATCCTAATGCTGCAGGCGTGGCTGGTAGAAAACCGATGATTTACACTGTTTGACCGTGTGCAAAGGAGGGAGTGATGAACGGCTTAGCCAAGATAAAACAACTGGGCCTAATGAGTTTTTTCCTTGCCATGTTCGAGCGTTTGCGCAATACCCTGCTGCAACGCCGCTTCGGCTTTGATTTATGGCATATCAGCGGCACTTATCACGCTAGGCCCTACAAGGCGTTGGCGGTAGGCTTGGTGAATGATCTGAAACCCAAATGCGTGCTGGATGTGGGTGGTGGATTGGGCGATATCATTTCCCGGGTACAGGCCAAACAGCGCATCCTGGCCGATGCCAGCGCTGAGGTTTTAGCGGCCAGCGTCGCCTTGCACGGTGATAGCGTCGTATATGTCAAAGCAAACTTCGCGCAGCTGCCCGAGGCGCTTGCGGCCCTACCTCTGGACAGAATCGATGTATTGATCATGATAAACTGGCCACACAATCTGGACTTTGCTGAAATTCACCAAGGCTTGGCTGCAATCAAGGAAAAGCTGCCAATACGGTATCTACTGACCGACTTGATGTACTGGCAGACCGAACAAGGCTTTCACCGTCACAGCGCAAGCCAATACCAGCAGGTTGGCGAGGTACTCAAACTGATTGATGGTCAGGACGGCGCACGAAATCTGCTGCTCAGCAATTCTCATTTTGACAGAGACCACCTAAAGTAGCCGCACACCCCACGCAGA
>CAUYUB010000015.1:0-10028 GCA_963575685.1 Gammaproteobacteria bacterium
ACATGACCATCAGTGTCCATAAAAGTACATTTTTACCGCAGCAGCCGATCACCCCTCTCGCTCTTTGTTTCGGCACACGACCAACAGTTTGTCGATACGCCGACCATCCATATCCAAGACCTCGAAGGAATAGTTGCCCCAGTCGAAATGCTCGCCGGCGCCTGGGATATGGCCCAGGTGAGCAAGGGCAAAACCGGCCACCGTGGTGTACTCCCCCTCGCCGGAGGGAAGGTCTTTGATCCCCATCAGGTCGTTGGCCATATCGAAGGCCAAGTCTCCGTCCACCAACCAACTCCCGTCCTTGCGCCGGATCACCCCTGGATTCGGCTCGGCATCGGGTTTGGCCAGACTACCGACGATGGACTGGAGAATATCGGTAGCGGTGATGATGCCTTGGACGCTACCGTACTCATCGACCACTATCGCCAAGTGCAACGGCGACTCCCTCAATACCTTCAACACCCCGAGCGCCGGGCTGTTGCCGTGAACCACCACGGCCTCGCGCAACGCGGCACGGATGTCCAGAGGACGACCATCCAGGATCTGGTCGAGGAGGTCCTTGGCCTGCACGATCCCCAACAACTCATCCAAGTCCTCCCGCGCCACCGGAAGGCGGGAATAACCACTCTCCCGCAACTTGCGCTGTACGGTCGGAGAATCATCCTCAATATCTATCCAGTCGATGTCCGGTCGTGGGGTCATAAAGGCCCGCACCCGCCAATCAGCGAGACGCATAACACCCGCCATCATGTCCTTCTCGGCAGGTTTGAGTACGCCAGCCCGGACCCCCTCGGCAATGAAGGCCCGTACCTCCTCCTCCGTTACCTTCTGGGGCGTCGCTTCGTGGCGACCGATGAGCCGCAGCACCAGATAAGTAGACGCTTCCAACAACCATACCATTGGAGCGGTTGCCGCCGACAAGATACGCATCGGCCAAGCCACGGCACAGGCAATAGCTTCGGGACGGAAGACCGCAAGCTGCTTGGGTACCAGCTCAGCCACCAGGGACAGATAGCCGACGATGGCGATGACCACGGTCAGCGCCAGGGGAACCGCCCAATGCCCTAACGTTGGAAATCGTATGGCAAGCCACGCTCCCGCCTGTTCGGCCAGGGCGGCCCCAGAGATAGCCCCGGTACAGATACCCACCAGGGTGATGCCGGCCTGCACCGTGGACAAAAACCTGGCAGGTTTTGCCGCCAGCGCCAAGGCCATTCGTGCACCCCGATGACCGTTTTTTGCCATAGTTTCCAGGCGCACCTTGCGCGCCAACATTAGGGCAAGCTCGGACATGGCAAAGAAGCCATTGAGCAGTATCAGCAGAAAGAGGAGCAGGAGCTGGACCCAAATGGACATCGGTCGTCTGACCTCCAGAAAGCAAAAACCGTAGAGAAACAACCACTACCTTATGGATACTATCAGGAAATCTTTCATGATTACAACCAATCCGACTAAAAATCAATTTGGCGATGATTCCCGGTTCAGCTATCTGCGGCGGTTAATCCAACCATCAGCATAAAGTTGCACGGAACGCGACCAAATGATAAATCTTCCGATATGAACCAATCCGGTTTCTTTTGATCTTCCGTCCGCTCCCACTCTACAGCGCTGATAGAGAGAAGAAACTATCAAATATCGAAACAATGGGTTAAACCAAATGGCAGAGCTTCCTGCGGGGAAGTGTTGAGCAGGAGATGCAGGTAAAATTTAATAAGGAATTACCTTCTAACTAACACATTCGCCGAAGGCTGCGGTGTGTAAGATCAATACCACTTGTAAGCACGAACCCGCTTAAACTTGGTAGCGATAGGTAGGGTTTCATAACCTTTCCCCCGCTCCAAACCGTGCGTACGACTTTCACCGTACACGGCTTTCCAGTTGGGTCTGTGTACTCTGCCAAGGCGGATTGATGGTTACCCACCGAGAGGCGCACCAGCCAAGTGTTTCCACCGCCGTCATCTGCTTTCCTCTCTTTATCCGTTTACTGACATTTCCATAGACTTACCCTGGCGGGCCTTCACCTTGTCCTACCCATTACAGATAGGTATTTGGCTACTACGCCGCCTCCGCCCTCTCTGCTGCGTACTGGCATTCTCGTACCCTGTCTGACAACAGGTGAAGCAGTGTGAGAGTTCCTCAGTTCCGATATAAGATACGTTTCTAGCAACCCTTAGCTGCCTACTCTCCGCCGAGTGGACTATGGGACAACGCTCTGATAAAGAGGAAGTATCAGGGCCAGCCACCTTACTATTTTAGTGAAGGTGTTTCAGCCATTTTCACCTTTTGTTGGTCACGACGTTTATCATAGGTTTCTCTCGTCAGCATAGGTCGCAGGGTTAGCCCAATCATCCGATTTGTGGCTGTCAGATGCTGGTACATTGTCTGGAGGCTTCACACCCTAGCAATTGCCGATTGCCAACGCGCGCTCCATAACCCTTGCGCTGTTGTCCAAACGCAGGTTCCTTTGGAACCAATATCTTATCTCGTTAAAGAGCGCACTCCTCTGTCCACACGCCCACATGCCGGTGTGATTGGATTTCCTAATCCATTATCCATTACAATCCAACGGACCATAGGAGCACTGTGGGATGCCAACATCAGGGTTCCGGGCTTCTGCACAGGGAGATTGCTCAACTCCCTGGAAAAATTGATTAGTGGTACTTCTTAACGAGGATGTTGCCCTGTATGGACTGTCCACATCCGACGACACAGCGGATCCCCCATCCGTTGGACTTGGATCAAGCACCACCCGGCTCGCAGCTATGCCCTGAATGCAGTTTGGCGGTTCGGTACTGTAAATGTGATGCTGCCAACCGATTGACGGCACGCTACTGTACCAACTGCGGCAAGAGACTTCGGGCCGCGAAGCTCCCAGAGGTACGCTTGGCGCTCCCTGGCGTCATCCGCAAAGCTACGGAGAACGCCCCCCAGTATCCACTGGATAGCTGTTTGCAACTCCCTTCCGGCTACACACCATACATTTGGCGAGGAATGAGGGAGGGTGTTGTCGTTTTTTCCCGTAGCGCCAAAGACCGTAAGGCCAATGTAGTCCTTCACTTCGTACCTGACCTGGCCACCGCTTTGAATCCAAAACTGGGCGGCACCTTACTTCAGACGTCCCCCCCGATAGCCGTTGGGTTCAGCAACCCTTATGCTCAGATTATGCAGCAACAAAAAATAGGAAACAAACCCGAAACAAACAGAAAAAATCTCACTACATTCCAGATCGGGCTCCTCAATAAAGTAGACGAATGGATACTCTCAGAGATCGGAACGAGTGATACCATGAGACTGGGGGATGCTATTAACCAAGCCTTGACTGAATGTCGCCCTGTGACCATTGGTGGAATACAAATTGGCCAAGAGAACTGGACAAATCCTCTTTTGGAGACCGCTAAACGCCTGTATGATGCCTATGGAAAAATGATAGACACCGACAAAAATAGCCAGTGGGTTGAAGGGGTGACACGTTACGATATAATCCGAAAGACTTTTAATGCGCACATAAAACTACATGAGAAAGGAATAAATATAGAAAAAACCTCGCCGCTCAATTGCAAAAGGAAGGCCAAGACGGCACCTCACTAAGCCATGCACTTACTGAGTTGACCTATTTGTTTACTCCAGCTCGCTGGGCCTACGAGGACCTGCGCCTGACGCTAAAGTTGGAGCAGGATCGCCCCAGGAAGTGCCGTGCGCGGTGTACCATCTGCCTTGGCTCTCGCCCGATCAACACGACACTGCGTGTACCATCACAGCAGAAAAAAGCCATAGCAGCGAAAAATTTCTCGACCTGAGAAAATTAATGGAAGTGGCACCAACTAAATCCGATTGACGCGCCAAATCGAGACGGATTGCTTTAGCCTATTTATCTCTCAGCTCTCAGATACATGACCCACAGCAACCCACCTTTGGCTTACAATAACCACCCCTTAAAAACGATGATTAATTCCCGCATCCTTCATGATACCGTTCGCAGTATGGCGTGATTTCATTTTGCCATCAACGGTAATATTCCTATTAGTTATTGGGCTATACCAAATTTCATGATCTCCTTTCCCTTGACGAACCCAATAACACCCATTGCTTCTTAATAATCCTTTAACCTTAGGCGCAAAATCATTCATGAGACAGCCTGAATATGCACTATGGCCCGCCGTTCGCTTTGAATACAAAATTCCACCTCAGATGGTTCTGCATCCAGATGATTTGCATCAAGAAGGTCGGGAATCATTAAGGATAACTTCTCAACGAGAAGTTCTGCAGTATCCGCTTCAGTGTTCAGGCCCGGCAAATCGTAACTTGATGCCACCCACACCTTAGCGTCATCATCCCATATAGCTTTAACAATGATATACATATTATTTACTCGGATTCATAAGGAATCACCAACCAATGAATGTCTAATCGACATTATCGGAAACCTCCCGAAAACATAGGTTGCGCCGACGTAAGGAGGCCCAACCTATGATAGGTAATCCTATCCTACCAAAACGTTATTCTTATCCTTTTTATCCACATTTATTTTCCAGCTTACAACGGGTCTTCAAATAGCCGAACGGCCAAGCATAGAGCGAATTACGGATGAAAAACACATCCTTTTCAGAGAAACGCATCTCTTCAGCAAAGGTTTTGAGTATATCAAGCCCCGCTACCAGATTATTCGTATCAAAAGTATGACAAACCTTATTGAGGTCCGGATTGACCTCTTGCATTTTATTATCTTTGCACAGCGCAGTCATCGACTCGGGAACAACGACGAGATCATACAGAGCACCAAAATGTTCTGGACGGATTTCAGTAAATGGCTGCTTATTTTCCGGCTGGGTTAAGGTAGCAACTGCCCAGAAAATCCCACCGATTAGATATACCCGGTTATGAGTTAATATACCCGGTTTTTTATCCATTTCTTCATGAACAGCGGGGCGAAGGATGCTGTTTCTCAACTTAGTCGCCACATCTACGAAATTCTCATCGCCCCTAGTTTTATTTACTTCGTTGGTAAAGCTTTTCGTACCCCAAGGTACTGAATAGGGAATAAAGGCCAACCTCTCATCAAGATAACCACCTTTGCTGTCTCCGCTACCGATATCCAACAATACCGCCTGATTTTTACTCAGCGTTCTCAACTTTTCCGGCATCAGATTCAGAACCCCCTGAAATCCAAATTCCCCTTCCTGTGCAGACGTGATGAAATCCATCTTGACGTGCTGCTCAAGTGCTTCTTCAACCGCAGCCTGCAAGCGATCTCGGTGGGGGACCAGATTTCTGTTGCTTATGCCGCTACTGGCAACCAGATAAATCCGGCTCACGTCTACTGAATATTTTCCAGTCATTTCATCCAGGAGGTTTTTTGCAGCCTTGGCAGCATCCGGAATGGAACCTTCATCCACCGAGTTGACATTGAATGGTTCAAATTGTTTTCGTACACTTTTGTGCAGACATTCGGAAAAGGCTTCCTCGCTTTGTTGACAGCCAGCATCCTGGTCCGCATTTGCCAGGTCGATTACGATGCCTTTTACCCCCTTGCTGCCGATCTCAATCATGCCGAAAAGTTCGGAATGACCGGCAGCATCAGATTTCGACACAGGTTCATTCTGTGCATTTGGCGCCGCAGCCAGCGGTGGTTCCGCCATACTGCAAGCGCAAAGTATCAACCCTACGGTAAGCAACACTGCTTTGATGGGTCTTGCTGTTCCGTTGAATTTCAAACTTGGGTAAAACATAATAAAATTCTCCAATCAATAGTTGTGGTTATAAAATCAGAAAGACTTAAAATCACACTTGCCTTCTTTTTTGCAACGGTTTTTTAGATACCCGAGCGGCCAGACATAGAGTGAATCACGGATAAAAAACACATTATTTCTCCACAAAATTCATTTCCTCCGAAAACGTTTTCAGGATTTCAAGTCCGGCCACCAGATTATTCATATCAAACGTATGACATACCTTGTTGATGTCCGGACTGGCTTCTTTCTTTTTGTCCCCGCATATCGCATCAATCGATTTGGGCCGTATTACACGGTTATATAAGGTGTCGAAGTGCTCAGGATAGATTCGAGGAAAATGCAGTTTGTTTTCCGGTTGAACCAGAGTAGATACCGCCCAGGAAATTCCGCCAATTAGGTAGATCCTGGTGTGACCAGCTAAACCGACGGCGCTCGTCCGCGAAAGTGCAATTGCCTTTGTTAGTACAGGAATAATATTGGGCCATCATTTTCTCCCGGCGATTGTCCTGGCAGTCTGCCTACGGCATGGAATTTGATGTATGCCGCCGAATCGATTCGTTTGCAATTTTTCTAAGCGAGTAGATTATCCCTCAAGCCAGCGGTGGAAGCGCAACAACCGTAAAACTAAGTCGGTATCGTCCAGGTATAGGTACCAATATCGATCGAGAAATGCCTCGACCTTACGGTTTCCGACCGTCCGCGCATGATCCAATGCCTTCTGCCGCGCCAACACCACCCTTTCCTCCCCAGCGTAGACCTGAGCCCAAAATCGGACCATCTCTTCGACTGAACTTAGATCCGAACGCGAGCGTTCGTACATATTGTGCAGAGAACTGAACTGGGCTGCAGTGAGTTCGTCCAGACCTTGCGCCGCATCATCATCACAATCCTCATGACAGCAGCGTAACATTAACAGCCCGCGCCGGCGAGTGTCATAGTCAATCGCCAGCGGGTTCCAATCCGATTGATGTTCAATCCACCAGGCCAGCGATGACCACAACGGGGCGAGCCCTTTATCGGTTGCTAAGTGCAGAAAAAACTCGGGCAGATTTTCCTCTTTTAGTACGCGCCACTGCGCTCCGCTAACCCAATAGCGCAGTTCCGCCACATCCGCCACCGACAGTAAGTGAGAAGGCCATACATTATTCTTGCCCTTATGGACTTGGGCATAATCGGCCCAATACGCCGCTGGACGAGACGATCCTAGTGTAGTACCGGACATGGTTTTACTTATCATTTTATTTTCCACCAATAGGTTCGGCGATGCGGTTGTCCTCCTCACGGGAAGGAGATCGATATCACATGTTTTCGGATCTCCCCAACAGCGCAGGTAGGTAAGGACGATAGCAGCGGAACTCCATTGTGGATCCGATCCGCTGTTCGAGGTAAACCAGTTGTTAAAACCTTCCATAAAGCGTTGCGAACTCACAGGCCCTTTGTCCCGCAGGCTGAGAAAAAGACGATGAGACAGGCGTGCCGCTTCATCAGCCATCCCATAACTTTTCCTTGGAGAGAAGATGATCCGATTGATCCTTGGCGGTGAGCAGAAAATTGAGGTAGGCTCCCCGCACTTCGCTCGGGTTCTGAGACGGAATATGCCAGAGACTTTCCCTCAAAACCGAGGCTTCCCCGGATTCGTGTTGCAAACTCTTGATAGCCTGCTCCTGATTATATTGATCATAGATTTCTTTACGATTAGGTGGTATGCCATTACGCCGGCGAAGCAGTTCCCAATCTACCACCATGCGTACCGTTCCTGAAGCGGAAGCGGTAAGACTGGGCATCTGCCGCCATGCTTCCAAGGCTGACGTAGCTATAACACTAATCTAAAAGAAAATGAACGATGTCAGACGGCTTTTGACCTCAGGCGCCATCCCCGCCCAATCCATTGTATGATCTGCCAGACTCATATTGATCAGTCGGGGATCGCCGCGTTCCAAAATACCGCCCAAGAATTTCTTGAAGGGGACCGAGAGACCGTAGGCATCCACGATCTGCTGAGCAAGAGACGAGTCAAGATACTGCCCCATCCTATTTAGGAGTTCACTAAAAGAATTGGCGTTTATATCGGAGGAAATTCGTCGAGCGGCCAGATAGCGGATAAGGCATAAATTGGGAGGGATAGTATTGCCACAATCGAGGTAGTGGTCAGGGATGGGTCCCTTAGGAAAGATTCGGGACAGCGTATCCAGTTCCGTCGCTACCTTCCGATCCAGATCTTGGTCTAGTGAATCAGTCGAAATAACTCGGTTATTCTGTCGATAGGTATCAATAGCATCGCTGATCCGCCCCGAATAAAGAAGCTGCACGGCATCGCGTACCGATGAAGATGGATGAAAAAAACCCTGAAAGAGTAAAAATCCTACTACCAGCGCTGCCACACTCCAAAATGCCCACCTTTGTCTCTCATGCCGCCATACGCCTAACTGTGCCCAGATGCTAAGGAATAAGTTGGTATTGGATATATAAGGAGATTCGATGACCAACGGAACCACAGGAACGATGTCTAATTCCGCAGGGACAATCGGCGGAACGTTGACTTCCGCTGATGCCTCAGCGGAAACACTATAGGAGGGAACGCTGACTCCAGACAGCGGAGACACCGCCTCACTGTCAGCAAATACCGACGGCACAACCTCACAGGACAGAACCTTCGGCAGGAGATATCCTTGGAGGTGAGGCAATTGGGGATGACGTTGCCCCCAACCACGAATTTCTTTTTCCAGATCCAGAGATTGGGGCATGAGAAGATCTTTTTAGAAGATACACACCATACCATTACCGGTATTTCCTATTGGATTGCCTTACCACTCTGCCACGGCCCAGGAGCTGGCTCTCGAAGTCCAGGCAAACACTGATCCAGTTCAACCCAACCCCGCAGCAGTAGCACTTCCTGTCCCTCCCGCCCCGAAAGGTTTCCGAGGTAGGCAATCCGGCGTTCCAGATCTTGCTCAATAGCCCGTCGGTTGCTGGTATTTTGACTATTTATCAGATCCACATGGTCGCGATAAATCAATCGGGCCAGATCTTTCTGCCATGGATAGGATAGCTGTTTCCAGACGACAGGCCAGTCACATTCCATGACCTGTTCACCCGCAGTTCGTAGCGGCGATTGTGTTGAAATCGGGACCCGTCGCACCCGGTTTTCAAGCAGCCGCACCAAAGCCGTGTTGCCTGACTGCTGGGCGATTCCTTGGGCGGTAGTACCGTCCGGGGCCACCGTATCGACAGCAGCACCATGCGCCAGAAGCAGAGCAACCGCTTCCGGCTTCCCACTCCATAAGGCTCCCATCAGGGGGGTATGTCCGCTCAAACTGGCACCCTCAACACGAGCCCCTCGCTCCATCAATAGCCGCATGACCCCGAGCTGACCGTAGAAGGCTGCAACCATCAACGCCGGCCAACCGTCCAAGTCCCGCGCTTCAGGGCTAATCCCTGCATCCAGATGAGTCTGAACCCGCATCTCGTCACCCATCGCCGCCGCCACGACGAGATCGGACAAACGCTGGAGCAGATGCAGAAGTGGCCGAGATACGGTGCCGTCCACCACTAAGCCATGTGCTTGTTGGAAAGAACGGATCGACTCAATCGTCTGAAGCGTCATCCGCCCATCCCGAGTACCCGTCGCAAAACCCTGGCCGGTGAGAATTTCTTGGACCCCCGCGATTAGTTTGGCACTCAAGGAGATCGGAGCGTCATCATTGGATTCTTGGCCCTGGAAAGGGTCTGGTGGCAGACGTCCGGGGGTATGAAAACTCCCTGGTACTTGCGTAGGGGCCGCCACCGCCAGCGCTTCATCGCTTGTAGCCAAGCCGGTAGCGATACCCCAGACTATCGTCAACATTACAACTCCCGAAACCGGATAGGTCCGCACAAAATTATCCTCAGCCCTGGATCTGGCCCCATTTCCGACGCCCTTGTTCAGAAATTTGCGAGACCAACACCAACGCCAGCTACGAATTGTAAAATGAGAGGGCTTGATAGATTCGCCAGTCTGCCAAGTTGCACTACCCGCTGTAAAGCTGATAACCTCCTTTTCGTAACGTTCGGAAACTAAACAGATGGTGTCTGCCATGGATTTTCGTAGTGGGCGTCTGCTTGCCACCCTTCTGCTTCTCCTGTTGTGGCTCTCCCCGACTTCGCTCGCGGCGGCACGCACGCCGCTCCCGATGCCGGGAAAGGATTCGCTCTATGAGCGAATCATCACCCGTTGCGCATGCGACCTTCTCTCGTCTCCCGGAGCGGGAGGCGCTCATGCCGGCTATGCCGTTGCTTTGGAGGTGTACTACGTGTACGACC
>CAUYUB010000016.1:0-10017 GCA_963575685.1 Gammaproteobacteria bacterium
GATCTTCTCCCGCGAACGGATCTCACCGATGAGAATGACGTCCGGGGCCTGCCGCAGGGTATTCTTCAGCGCCATCTCGTAAGAGGTCGTATCGACCCCCACCTCGCGCTGGGTAATAATACAGCCGGCATGCTGGTGGATAAACTCAATCGGGTCTTCAATGGTGATGATGTGTCCGCTCGAATTTTGGTTACGATAGCCGATCATGGCGGCCAGCGAACTGGATTTACCAGTACCGGTACCACCTACGAAAATGATCAGGCCACGTTTGGTCATGGCGACCTCTTTGAGCACCTGCGGCATTCCCAACTCATCCAGACTGGGAATACGGGTCTCGATCCGGCGCGCCACCATTCCGATATGGTTGCGCTGCTGGAAGACATTGACCCGAAATCGTCCGATGTTGGTGGGACTGATTGCGAAATTACATTCATGAGTACGCTCGAATTCTTCACGGTGCTCATTATTCATAATAGAATATACTACTTCTTTGACCTGCTCGGAAGAAAGCGCATTCGGGATAATCGGGGCAAGTTTGCCATCTACCTTGAGAGTAGGCGGCATATCCACGGTAATAAACAAGTCCGAGGCACGTTTGTGCGTCATCAATTTTAGGAGTGCGGTGAAGTCCATCAGAACGCATCCTTATTCTGGGCATAGATACGGGCATCGGTCCGGTTGATGACGCCACGACGGACCAGATCCTGAAGGTTTTGATCCAAGGTCTGCATCCCCATCGCTTGACCGGTTTGAATGGCCGAATACATTTGCGGGATCTTGTTCTCGCGAATCAGATTACGGATCGCAGGGGTTCCGACCATGATCTCATGGGCCGCTACTCGTCCGCCTCCAACCTTTTTCAATAGCACCTGAGAGATGACTCCGCGCAGGGATTCGGAGAGCATCGAGCGAATCATCTCCTTCTCCGCGGCGGGGAACACATCAACAATGCGGTCGATGGTTTTAGCGGCGGAACTGGTATGTAGGGTACCGAAGACCAAATGGCCGGTCTCGGCCGCGCTCAGAGCCAGACGGATAGTTTCCAGGTCGCGCATTTCGCCCACGAGGATAATATCCGGGTCTTCGCGTAAAGCGGAGCGTAGCGCTTCCGAAAAACCCAGGGTATCCCGATGGACCTCGCGTTGGTTCACCAGACATTTTTTACTCTGATGCACAAATTCGATGGGGTCCTCAATCGTGAGGATATGGCCGAATTCCGTATTATTTTTATAATCGACCATGGCCGCCAGGGTGGTAGACTTTCCTGAACCGGTCGGACCGGTAACCAGCACCATCCCGCGGCGGTTATCGGCGAGGGTTTTGAATACCTCGGGGGCATGCAGTTCTTCCAGGCTTTTGATGACGGAAGGAATCGTGCGCAGCACCCCACCCGCCCCCCGGTTATGGTTGAAGGCATTGACACGGAAGCGCGCCAGTCCTGGGACTTCAAAAGAAAAGTCAGTCTCAAATCGTTCCTCGAAATCCTTGCGCTGGCGATCGTTCATGATATCGTAAAGAAGACCATGGACCGCTTTGTGGTCGAGCGCCGGGACGTTGATGCGTTTGACGTCGCCATGAATACGGATCATAGGCGGCAGACCAGCGGAAAGGTGGAGGTCGGAGGCCTCGTTCTTGACGCTGAAGGTCAATAATTCGGTAATATCCATCAGTGATACCTCGTCAGGATGGGCGCGGGTTTGCCCGCAATGCGCTCGTAAAGATAAACCGTAACCCCTGCCCCTGTCCTCACCGCCCCGGTTAAACGTATCGGAAAATCGGTGAGGTCTTGTGTTTTGTTTACGAAAGGAACGGCAATCATGATCGACCTTGCCCAACAACGGGCGCAAGTAATCGCCCGGCTACATGCGGCGGAGTATGCCGCGGGCAGGCCCGAGGGTAGTGTACGGATCTTGGCCGTGAGTAAGACCCAGCCCGCATCAAGCATACGGGTCTTGGCAATGGCCGGGCAGCAGTGTTTCGGTGAGAACTATCTCCAAGAAGCCCAGCCCAAGCTCCCCCTGCTCGCAGACCTTGATCTCGAATGGCATTTCATTGGACCGATCCAGTCCAACAAGACCCGCTCAGTAGCGGCACTGTTCCACTGGGTCCACAGCGTAGACCGTTGGAAAGTAGCACAACGCCTAAGTGCCCAGCGCCCCATGGATCTGCCGCCACTCAATGTCTGCCTGGAGGTCAACGTCAGTGGCGAGGCGACCAAATCCGGCGTGATGCCCGCCGACCTCCCAGCGCTGGCCCAAGCGGTGGCAGCTTTGCCGGGCCTACGTCTGCGTGGCCTCATGACCATCCCCGCCCCTCTCGCAGAGGATGCCGACATCACGATGGCCCGTACCCCTTTTCGCGCCTTGCGCGAGTTATTCGAGGGACTTCGGGCGCAGGGATTGGATATGGATACACTCTCGATGGGAATGTCCGACGACCTGGAGGCCGCAGTCGCCGAGGGGGCAACCATGGTCCGCGTGGGAACAGCGATCTTCGGGGCAAGATCGGGGGGGCATCGTCCTGAAACCTTCATCGCAAACCCTGGAGACTAAACCATGGGTAAGTTGTTTTTTAAGGAAGGAAAGAAATATCGCTTCAGTGATTACTTCGATTTTAATAACTCAACCGAAGATATTGCCAACGATTTTGGGTATTCGTTCGATACCAAGATTTTAGACCTTCCACTCTCAGAACATGTTAATAAAAATGAAGTACGGCAATTACAAGAGCGTTTTTACGAGATCCTTCCCAAGCTTACCTTAAACTCTGAAATGGCCAAAAGGGATTTTATGATTGCGCCGATTTTGTGGAGCATCCTTCTCTACGTTAAGGCAAAAATCTATGTGGAATATTTCATCGAAATCGATGAAGTGCTCGGCGGCTCGCTGGACTATCTTATTCGCTCTGGACAAGAACTTATTGTCATAGAAGCAAAGAAGGGCGATCTGGATAAAGGATTCAATCAGCTTGCCGCAGAACTAATTGCGCTCGACAAAAGCGAACAAGCAGACGCGCCGGCATCCCTGTATGGCGCGGTAAGTATTGGCGAACTTTGGCGTTTTGGTGTTCTGGAAAGAACCCGTCGCAGTATTTATAAAGACCTGCATACTTATCGGGTACCAGAAGACCTAGAAAAGATATTTGCCATTATTCTCGGTATCACCCAAAAGGTGTAGTCGCGATTATAGCGTTTATAGTATGGGCAATTGGTCGTCGATGGTGCGTAACTCCGCAATCGCTCCCCGCAACACAAACAGTGCTGATCGCAAAAACAAAACCGCCAGTGCCAACCCGACCAGGATATCGGGCCACGCCGACACAGCGAACCACACCCCGAGCGCGGCAAACAATACCGAAACGTTCGCAATAATATCGTTGCGAGAACACAACCAAACCGAACTCATATTGATATCTTCGGCGCGGTGCCGCCAGAGTAAAGCCAGGCATAAGCTATTCGTGGCCAAGGCGAGTAAACCGATGGTGCCGATGGTCTCGAACACCGGAACCTGCGAAACCATGATTTTATAAATTACCTGTCCCACCCCAAAAAGGCCAAACACCGCCATAATGCCGCCTTTGAATAACGCGGCAATCGCCTTCATTCTTGCGCCACGTGCGACCACATAAATACTGAAACCGTAAACGAGCGCATCACCCAGCATATCCAACGAATCTGCGACCAGCGAGGCCGAGTGGGCCAGCAGCCCTGCAGTAAGCTCAACCACAAACATGATTGCATTAATCGCCAGTACTATTTTAAGGGTGGCGCTTTGGCGATTACGGAGCGTCTCGAGTTCGCAAGCCTTGTTGTTGCAACAAGCAGCCATGGCTAGTCCTGAATATGGTACGCCGATTACTTTCGGCAAGCAGTAGGATTAGGTCTTCGGATTATCAATACCGGGACGCCCAAACCAATAACCACTACAAGCCCCTTGCGGTAGCCGAGCATTGAGCGCAGCGGCGGTGGCGGGACATTTGCCGTCCAACACCTCCCGGAAGGCGGTGATTATTTGCTCGGTGCGCTGGGCGGAAGGGCTCACCCGTACCACATCCACCTGGAGGGCCGCCATATCTGGTAATTCGCCCAGCAGATTGTAGGTAAGGGCCGACATGGTCTGGACACCATTTAGGGCCAGGAAGGGTTGGTTTTCCTGGGAATAGAGCACCATGCCTTCGGGATAGTCCAAGCAACGGTACTGACAGTCATCCTTGGGCAGATTATGGGCACGAGCAGTGAAGCAACGTGCCGAGATTGATAAAGGTAAACGGCCATAGGCATAGACCTCAACCTCAAGACCCTCCGGCCGCCCGGCCTGAAGGTCGGCCAGCGTCGCCCGAGACAATTCGACCGGTAGCACCCAGCGTTTCAGTCCCATCCCGTGGAGCAGACGTAAGGAGCGGTGGTTGTAGAGGTTTACGGTTGGACCAGTAACAAAGGGCACGTGCCCCGCCAACAAATTCACGGCCGCCATATCGTTGGCCTCTACCAGAAATCGGCCATTTTCGCACAATCGCCGCAGCGTCTTGAGTTCCGATTCCGCTTCCAACAAGGATAAGGTGGACAGCACCACCTCCTTGCCCACTGCCGCGAGGCGCTCGCCTACCTCCAGCCACTCCGTGGTCGAGAGCGCGCGGCGTTTGGAGCATACCGTCTCGCCCAGATAGATGATATCCACCGGCCAACCGGCTACCTGTTCATAGAATTCCAGCAGGGTATCGTGTGACCAATAATAGAGGACCGGACCGAGAGAAAGTTTCATAAAAGAAGAATATTAGCGATTGCTTTTGACAGGAAACATCAAAACCATAAAAGATTTTTCTTTTATGCGCAAAAGAAAAATCTTTTATGATTTTAATGCTGTAATTTATGTTTGGTTTGGGCGGGTATCCGGGCTGTGGATTTCTCCGGTCAGCAGCCACAGCGCCGCTGTCATCGCGAACGCGGAACCCAGACACCATAGGCAGGTGGCGCCAATCACGAAAGGTTCCAGGGTGGTCAGTCGCAATGAAAAAGCGAAGCCGCCGAGGGCAATTACCCAGGGCAACCAACGCCACCCTCCCCCGCTGGGAGAAAGATATCGTGCCAATGGTCGGGATACCAAGAGGGCGCTGTAGGTCATGATGCCGAAAATCCCCAAGGGAATACCAAACAGTCGCGAGTAGACACTGGACTGAACCGTAGCGCAATCGCCAATCGGACCACAAATCGGAGCCACTCCCGCCAACGCGGCATACGCGGTATAGGCGGAAATCCCGATGCCCGCTACCAATATCAGGGGAAGCAATACCTCGGTCTGCTGCGGATTGCGTGTGGCGTGCCGCAGGCGTACCAGAATATGAGCCAATACCGCCAACATAAAAAACAGCATAGCCAACGCCAGACTATTGCCTACCGGGTCCTGCAGAAAACGACCGTGCCAGTTGGTACGAGGAAGTGGCGGGAGTGGCGCAACGGCTGTCATCTGTGTCTTTAACGCCCGCATTCCCTCGGGCAGGAGCGCAGCAAGCCCCGCCAGATCCGGCCACTGAGTGGCAGATGATCCGCTCACTGCAAGCGACTCAAAGCCATCCCCCAGAGTCGCAGCAATGGCATCCAATCCCACCAGCGTTTTTTTCCCCACCAAAACCGTAGGGTTCTCCCGCCAGGTACCGATACCATAAGGGGCTACCGCAGCTTGATAGACTGCCGCACCCGCGGTTTGCGTCACATCTACTTGGGCCAATTCGAGGCGGTTGCCATAGCGTTCGAGGAGTGACGGCAGGAGATAGGCGTAAAGGTCCTGACACAAGGGGCAGTGGGGAGAAACAAAAACGATTGCCCGTACCGCCGGCAGCGGAGCGGTAACAGCCGCAGTGGTGGCTAAGGCCAATGCCAGAAACAACAACGGACGAAAAAAAGGCAGTAACATGGCGGGTTATTCTAAATACCGTTTGAAAACCGCAGAAACACAAAAGAAAAACTCTTACGTTTCTCTTTTGTGTGTAAGGCTGGGCAGAACAAAGTAATCGGCTAACTGTTGGCGGCTTCCTGCTCGGCAATATCTTTGTGGATCTGCTCCATATCTAGTTGTTTGACTTGGCCTACCAGTTTTTCCAGATCAGATTCGGACATCGCGCCAGCTTCGGAATACACAATTACTTTTTCCCGGAAAATCATAAGCGTAGGAATGGAGCGGATCTGGAAATAACCTGCTAATTCCCGTTCTGCCTCGGTATTGACCTTGCAGAAGACTACATCTGGATGATTCTCCGCCACTTTCTCAAAGACAGGTTTAAATTGGCGGCAAGGGGCACACCAGGGCGCCCAGAAATCCACAAGAATGAAATCGTTATCGTTAATGATCTGCTCGAAGTTATCTTTGGTGAGGTCGATGGTCGCCATGGGCACAATTCTCAGTGGCCCCCTGGAGGGGGAGGAAGATTACCGTTGCGGAAAATCCCCTGCTCCGCAGTATTCTCCGATGGAATTGGGAGACAGCAGGGCAGGGGGCAACGGTTACGTCACAGAAATCTTCAGGCAAGGGCAGCAAAGATGCGGTCGCGGATATCTTCCACCGAGCCGACGCCTTGTACCTTGATATAGCGGGGGGCACGGGCATCGCCCTGGGCTGCCCAACCGGAATAGTAGGCGACTAGGGGTTCGGTCTGGGCGTGGTAGACCTCCAAACGCTTACGGACGGTCTCCTCTTTATCGTCATCGCGTTGGATGAGGTCCTCGCCGGTTGCATCATCCTTGCCTGCTACCTTGGGGGGATTGAAAACAACATGGTAGGTCCGGCCGGAATTCAGGTGAACGCGGCGGCCGCTCATACGCCGGATGATCTCCTCGTCGGCGACATCGATCTCCACCACGGAATCAATGTCGACACCAGCCTCCTTCATGGCATCGGCTTGGGGGATGGTGCGTGGGAAGCCGTCGAACAGGAAGCCCTGGGCGCAATCGGGCTGCTGAATCCGTTCTTTTACCAGGCCGATGATGACCTCATCGGAGACCAATGCCCCAGCGTCCATAAGCTTCTTAGCCGCCAAACCGAGGGGGGTCCCGGCCTTTACGGCAGCTCGCAACATGTCCCCCGTAGAGATCTGGGGAATCGAAAATTTCTCTTTGATATAGTTGGCCTGGGTCCCTTTACCGGCACCAGGGCCGCCCAACAGGATAATACGCATCGTACTGCTCTCCCGAGAGGTAGGTTTTTTGAAACGGTGGGCATTATGCGGCACTCCCGCCATCGCGCAAAGTCATCAATGGGAGAGGTACTCTTCCGCCGACGAGGACCAGGTCGGGGTACAATACCGCCATGACTCCTTCGACCCTTACGACCACCGTCCTTCTGCACCGGGCCATTGTCGGCCTGCTCTTCTCCTTTTGGTTCGGGACCGTAGCGGTATGGGCGGCCTGTACCGACCCTCCTGCCCCTGGGGTCATCTGGATCGGCTGCGACAAACACCATGCCGACCTCAAGGGCGCTCAACTCCATCACGCCGTGCTCACCCGTACCAATTTTACGGGGGCCAACCTAGATGAGGCCGAACTCGTCGGGACGGACCTGAGTTTCTGCAACCTTGCCGAGGCCCATCTCGATGGGGCACGTCTGAGTGCCGCCAAGTTGGTGGGCGCCGATCTGCGCCGGGCATCCCTAACTGGGGCACGTCTGGACCGGGCACGCATGGACCGGGTCGAATTGGAAGCCGCCGGGTTGGAGCACGCCCACTTGGAAGGGGCAGCCCTATCCGATGCCAAGGCCCGGAAAGTACGCTTGGCGGGCGCGGGGTTGGATGGTGCCAACCTGGAACAGGCGGACCTACGCGAGGCGGATCTGACCGGGGCCTCCCTACGCAACGCCAATATGATCCAGTGCAACCTGGAAGATGCCCACCTGTCCGGCGCCGTACTCGAAAAGGCGCGATTAGACCGGGCGTTCCTCTCTGGGGCGGACTTCACCGCGGCAGACTTGAGCCGTGCCACCCTAGCTGGGGCGGACCTAACCGGAACGCGTATGGAAGGTGCGCGCCTAGACAACACGATCTGGGTGGACCGCCACCGCTGCAAGCCCGGCGCGGTGGGTGAGTGTCCTTGAGAGCCTTCTAATGGTTACAAGTCAATGAGTACAAAACGCTTAACTCCGACGAAAGGCTCTTTTCAGGCCGAATATCTGCGTTCCGGGGATCCCTACGAGCTTTCCCACGGTCATGCCATCCTATGTTTACCTACGGGTGGACAGGGATCGCGCGCCAACCTACTGGGAGGAGTGGTGCTTGATAGTGACCCTGCTGTGGATGAAGCAGGCGTGGATACCGGTTTTTCTCCAAGCCCCGGAATGTTACGCGCACCGGATGTTGCCGTGGGAAAAATCCCCAATGCGCCAGGATGGGTTAAGGGCGTCCCGTCACTAGCAGTGGAATACGCTGACAGCGGACAGGATGAGGCGGAACTCGCCAATAAAATCAAGGATCTTATTGGCTGTGGAACCGGCATGATCTGGGTGGTTCGCCTGACTGGTCCACGGCGTGTGGAGGTTCACCGACCACGGCGAGCGGTCCAAGTGTATTTTCCTGGTCAGCTATTAACGGCACCTGGCGTACTCAAAAATCCGGTACCTGTGGAAGCGCTCTATGACCGTAATGCGGCACATGAAGCCGCACTACGGAATTTGCTGCAACGCCGGGGATATTCCAGTATTGAGGAAATACGTACCGAGGCTAGGGCGGAAGGCAAGGCGGAAGGTAAGACTGAGGGTAAGACGGAAGGTAAGGCTAGTCTGCTTCTCCTTCAGTTTCATTATCGTTTTGGTTCTGTACCCGCTGAGATTGAAAGCTACGTTCGCGTCGCGGATAGTGACCATCTGGACGAGTGGAGTAAACAGCTTATCGACGGAAAATCATTAAGCGAGATTTTCAGTACCCTACATTTTTCCAACAGGTAGAAAATCCTTGAGCGAACGTCTTACCGAACTTACCCACTGGTTGGGTAACTTATTTGGCGCGGAAAAATTCCAGATCGCCCCGGCATCGGCCGATGCCAGCTTTCGCCGCTATTTTCGGGTCTATCGCAACGACGCTACCCAGATCGTCATGGACGCCCCCCCGGATAAGGAAGACAGCCGGCCTTTCGTGGCCCTGTCCCGAGAATTCCGATCCTTTGGTCTGAATGTGCCGGAGGTATTGGAAGCAGACTTGGCGCGGGGGTTTCTGCTGCTTACGGATCTGGGTACGGAGCCCTATCTGCCCCGACTTGGGCCGGCAACCGCCGATCGACTCTACGGTGATGCCTTGAGCGCCCTGATGGCCTTACAGGCATGTGGACCCGTCGATGCATTTCGGGTGCCGCCCTACGATGCGCGACTACTCACCTTCGAGCTGTCGCTGTTCCGAGACTGGTTCTTGGGTCGTCACCTCGGCTTGGTCTTGGGAGAAGGCACGCTCGCATTGCTGGAAGAAACCTTTGCCCTGCTTACCACCTCGGCTCTGGAGCAACCGGTGGTATGTGTCCATCGCGACTATCACTCGCGCAACCTGATGGTGACCGGGAAACATAACCCCGGCATCCTCGACTTCCAGGACGCAGTGGCCGGCCCGGTGACCTATGATCTGGTCTCCCTGCTGCGCGATTGTTACATCGCCTGGCCACAGGAACAGGTCCGCGATTGGGCGCTGGGCTACCACGACCTAGCGTTACAGGCCGGGGTAATCCGGGAGGAAGACCCCGAGCGGTTCCTGGGCTGGTTTGACCGAATGGGAATCCAACGCCACCTCAAGGCCATCGGTATCTTCGCCCGACTGAATCACCGCGACGGCAAACCCGGTTACCTTGGCGATATCCCCCGCACCCTTGGGTATGTTCTGGCGGTCTCGGCGCGTTACCCAGATCTTGTCCCCTTCCATAACTGGTTGTGTGCCGAAGTCTTGCCGCGGGTCGAGAACGTCCCCTTCATCCCCAACTCCCTTCTTCGGGAAGCAGTACCGTCAATCACCCCGGGCTAAAGCCCGTGGCTTGTGAAAGCAAGCCCGAGATTGACC
>CAUYUB010000017.1:0-10008 GCA_963575685.1 Gammaproteobacteria bacterium
CGATAATCTCAACGCCGCCAATCTGGAGATACCCAAATCCATTTCCTCGCTCCGACTCTCTTGGTTGCCGAGCAACCACATCAATGTGGACGCCTGGTTACGCCACACCAGTAGCCGTCCGGTGATCGCCTCCTACCCGGAACTGGTACGCAATGCTTTTGATTCATTCGACCTGCGGCTGGCATGGCGGCCACGCAAAGCCCTGGAGATGTCGCTTACCGGTCAGAATCTGAACAATGGCGTCTGCGATGCCTATACCGATCTAGCCGGTGCGCGTTCGGATACCGGCGTCATCCCCACCTGCCAGCCGAGAAGCCTGATTGGCCAATTGAAGCTGGATTTCTAAGAATAAGAACGATTACCGGTGCCCGCCAAACGCATATTCCTGCTACTGTTGTCCGGTTGCATCGCATTGCTGGACACGGGCAACCTTTGGGCATCGGATGCCGAATTGCGGCTGGGCTTTCTGGTGAATTTTGCGCGATTTACCGAATGGCCTGAAGCAGTCCTGCCGGCCGGCGCATTACTGCGGATATGTATTGCGCCTGGAGATGCCGAGATGGTGTCAAAATTAGCCGATCTGACACGCCAGACCGTTCAGGAACATCCCGTGCAGACGCGGTTGATTACTCGGCCAGACGAAGTCAAGGGGTGCCATCTGCTTTATCTGCCCGCCGAACTGCCGCCACCGCTGACGCCCTGGTTGATGGCGGCCAATCGCGCCGCAGCGCTGAGTGTTGGTGATGCACCAGATTTGGCGAGTGACGGTGGCATGATCGAACTGGTCCTCTTGAGCGGTCGCTATCGTTTTGATGTCAATCTGGCCTCCGTACGTCAGGCGAATTTGCGCATCAGCGCCTATTTGCTGAAGCTGGCCCGCACGGTGAAATGAGCGGCAGCGCTTAATTACTACCAATAGGATGGACATAATGCGCCCCGTTGGGGGGTTATTGCGTACAGATAACCTTGTCTGAAATGGAAACAATGGATTCGTTCCCCGGTCAGGGCCGAGCCAGGCCGTGACGCTCATAAATTTGCGTTACCGTAGTGCTCATCATGAATTTTACCAGCGGCGCGCCCCAGATACCGCCGTTACCGACCAAGGAGATGTTATAGCGGCTAATAATATTTTCCGGAGAGGCCGGTTGCGTCGCCAGGTCGCGGTCCAGAAACACGATTTCGAAACGGTCGGGAAATATCCGGGTGTAGCGTAACGCCAGATGATAATACACTATCGCCACGTCGCAGCGACCATTCGCAACTGCCTGCGGTAATTCGCGGTGATGGATCAACTCGCTGTAGACGACCTTGCCGCTACGGTCGCCACCATCCGATTTCAGGAAATCAAAGTTCAGACCGCGTTGCCGCGCCATCTTTTCCAGTGTTTCCGCGTAGACCTCAAAACTGGCGGCTTCAGTCTTCGGGTTTGAAATAAATAAACGTACGTCGTCGCGTGCAACGTCACTAAGTTCATGGATGCGCTTGGGATTACCCTTCGCCACCAGGAGCACATTGCCACGGCTGCGCATGAATGAACGCTGATTCCGTACCAGTCCCTTGGCGGCAAGCTCGTCAAGCACGTTCGGCGGACTGATGAATACCTGCGGCCTCACCGACAGCGTGAGATTTCCGACGTGGATGCAGCCAAATTGCAAGATCTCAACCGGCACGCGCGGTGGCGTGGTTGTATAAAAAACATCGACGATATCAGGATGGCGTGCCAAAAAAGTTTGCAGCGACTCCTCCAGCGCCATGTGATGATTGCCGTCTGAAAATACCACCAACTTTGCCGCCAGCGGATCGCCATGAAAATCCAGCACGATATTGGTCATACGGTGCAGGAAAGTCGGGTCTTGGTGGTCGGCCCGACGCGCCATTTCCTTCGGCCAGTCGAGGGCGAGCGGTGCATACGCTACGGTGGTCTCGGCACCGTCGCTAGTCGTTGCTAATGCGATCGTGCTTGCGCACAGTCCGAGCATTTCGCGGCGTGTCATGCAATTGTCTTCGTGCATGATCCCCTCTTTAGTGAGAGTTACGTTTGGAGGCCGATGATTAGTCGACGAAGACCATCATCATGTCGCCAGCAAGTTCTCATGAAGTCAGGAAAGGATAATAAATAATGGATGGTTGTCCATTATGTGCGCTAACGAACAGATCATTTTTCTGAAAATGGAAATGATGGCATCAATTTGCCACATGGGAGAAAGCCAATGAAAGAAGTTTATATTGTTAGTGCAGCTCGGACAGCCGTTGGTAGTTTTGGTGGATCGCTCAAAGGAGTGCCTGCCACACTGATGGGCGGTATCGTCATCAAGGAAGTTTTGAATCGTGCCGGAGTCGCACCGGAAAGGGTGGAAGAAGTCCTTCTTGGCTGCGTACTTACCGCGGGATTGGGCCAGAACGTGGCGCGTCAGGCCGCGTTTGGCGCCGGCATTCCCAAGGAAGTCCCGGCCGTAACCATTGGGATGCTTTGCGGTTCCGGTATGAGAGCGGTCGTCGATGGCGCCCGCGCTATTCTCTCCGGGGATGCCGATATCATTGTTGCCGGTGGCACCGAAAACATGTCCAACGTTCCCTATCTTATGCTCGACGCGAGATGGGGCATCCGCATGGGGGATAGTACGATCGTCGATGCGTTGATCAAGGATGGACTTTGTTGTGCATTTAATAACTATCACATGGGCATCACCGCTGAAAACGTCGCGGCGCAGTGGGGGATCACCCGCGAAATGCAAGACGCTTTTTCTCTTGAAAGCCAGAGAAAGGCCGGCACCGCCATCGCGAGCGGCCGTTTTTCCGATGAAATTGTCCCAGTTCCCCTCAAGATTAAAAAAGAAATCGTTCAATTCAAGGTGGATGAATTCCCCAAGCCGAACACCACTGCGGCATTATTGGCCGGATTAAGGTCTGCCTTTAAAAAAAATGGCACGGTTACCGCCGGTAACTCTTCCGGTATCAATGACGGAGCCGCGGCCCTTCTGCTGGTTTCCAGTGACCAGGTAAAAGCGCTTGGACTGAAGCCCATGGCCAAGATCATCTCCTATGGTCAGGTGGGCGTGGATCCGGCCATCATGGGGGTTGGCCCAATTGAGGCCAGCCGCAGAGCGCTTAACAAAGCGGGACTCAGTATCGCCGATCTGGATTTGATTGAGGCGAATGAGGCCTTTGCCGCGCAAAGTCTGGTCGTCGCCAAGGAACTCGGCTTCGATATGAATAAGCTCAATGTCAACGGCGGCGGGGTTGCCCTCGGGCACCCCGTCGGCGCGACCGGCGCGAGGATTTTGGTAACCCTGCTGTACGAGATGAAGAAAAGAGGCGCCAGAACGGGGCTGGCCACTCTCTGTATTGGTGGCGGCATGGGAATTGCTACCATTGTGGAACGGTGCCGGGATAATTATTCTTTACTCAAATGATCTTGGCGGAAACCCATCCAACCGGGAGAAAGCTGCATGGCTACAGTCGTTTCAGTTGATGAAGCGGTAAGCCTGATAAAAGACGGGGATAGCGTAATGATTGGCGGCTTCATGGGCTGTGGAAGTCCACACCAAGTCATTGCTGCCCTCGTAAGCAAAGGCACGAAGCATCTGACGGTGATGTGCAATGACGGCGCACGGCCAGAATTCGGCGTTGGCCAGCTGATTAGCAATGGTCAAGTTAAAAAACTTATTGCAACGCATATCGGCCTGAACCCCGAGGTTGCCAAAAGAATGGATACCGGCGAATTGCAAGTGGAGCTGATACCGCAGGGCACTTTTGCGGAATGCATCCGTTGCGGAGGCAATGGCATGGGGGGATTCCTCACCCCGACGGGTCTCGGCACAATCATCGCGGATGGCAAGAAGATAATTCGCATTGATGGGAAGGATTATCTTCTTGAACTGCCGTTGACCGCGGATGTTGCGCTTATCAACGGCAACAAAATAGATACAAAAGGAAACATATGGTACCGGGGCGCAACCCGTAATTTCAACGTAGTCATGGCGACCGCTGCCGCTCTGGTCATTGCGGAGGCGGATCATATTGTAGAACTCGGCGAAATTGAACCCGAAAATGTTGCCACCCAGGGCATTTTCGTGGACTACATCGTGAAAGGAGGAAATACGAATGGAAGATATTAAGCGATTTATTGCCAGCAGGGTTGCCAAGGAACTCAAGGATGGCGATTTGGTAACTCTCGGCATCGGTCTGCCGACCCAAGTAGTCAATTATCTTCCTGACGACGTCCAAATTACCCTCCACTCGGAGAACGGCATTGTTGGTGCGGGTCCAAAGCCGTCCGACGCCGATGCAAACCCGTACCTGGTTGATGCGGGAGGACAACCGGCCTCTATTCTGATTGGGGGGAGCTTCGTCGATAGCGCGGTTTCCTTCGGTATCATCCGCGGTGGCCATGTGGATGTGACTGTTTTAGGAGCGCTGGAAGTTGACCAGGAGGGCAACTTATCCAACTGGATTATCCCAGGCAAAAAAATTCCCGGCATGGGTGGAGCAATGGACCTGGTCGTAGGCGCCAAGAAGGTCATTATTGCCATGGGGCACACGAATAAGGGCACTCACAAGATAGTAAAGAAGTGTACGCTCCCGCTCACGGCCGTCAAAGCAGTGGATATGATTGTCACCGAAATGGGTGTTATGGTCGTAACCACTAATGGTCTTACCCTAACCGAATATAATCCTGAGTTTACGCTTGAGCAGATTCAGGCGGCAACCGGGGCGACGCTGATCATTTCTTCCGATCTTAAGAAAATGGCGATGCCATGATGAAAATAAAATACCGATTAACTCATGAAGACGGTATACGTTCCCCTTTTGGGAAAAGGCCATGAACATTGCAGAGGTTAGAGCCACTGCCTTTGCGATGCCGCTGACGAGTCCGGCATTTCCACGCGGACCTTATCGATACCTCAATCGCGAATTTCTGATTATTACCTACCGCACGCATCTGGATGCGTTACGCGCGGTCGTGCCAGAACCGTTGGAGATTTTAGAGCCGTTAGTCAAGTATGAATTCATCCGTATGCCTGATTCGAGTGGTTTTGGCGATTATACCGAATCCGGCCAGGTCATTCCGATTAGCTTTCGTGGCACAAAAGGGAACTACGTGCATGCGATGTACCTGAATAATTATTCCCCCATTGCCAGCGGGCGCGAGTTGTGGGGGTTTCCGAAAAAGTTTGCTTCACCCTCGCTCAATGTCGAGACCGATACGCTGGTAGGTCGGCTTGACTATGGACGGGTACGCATTGCCACGGCGACGATGGGATTCAAACATTGTCCAGCCGATCCTAGCGCAGTGTCGGCCGCGCTCGCCGCGCCTAATTTCTTGCTGAAAATCATTCCCCACGTTGATGGTTCCGTGCGTATCTGCGAACTGGTGCGCTATTACGCGAGCGAGGTGACACTCAAAGGCGCCTGGACCGCACCGGGTACGCTGGAATTGCATCCACATGCGCTGGCGCCGGTAGCGGATTTGCCAGTGCTCAAGATTGAGTCCGCCCTGCACCTGATTACGGATCTGACGCTCGATCTAGGCGAGGTCGTATACGATTATCTTTCACTAGAAAAATGAGAAAACTCCTCATGCCTATCCGGTTGCATCCGAGACATCCTCTGAGTTGACCATGGGTTTAAACCGTTGAGCAATAATTCTGCAACCATGGGGAAAGCTCATGTCCATCATGCTTTGGCAACCCTCGCAACAACGCATCCAGGATTCCAATCTGACCGCCTTCAGGCGCGTTCTCGCCGCGGATTGGCAGGTAAATACGCCGGATTATCCGGCACTTTACCACTGGTCGATTGAGGAACCCGAAAAATTCTGGCGCGCCATCTGGGCCTTTGCCCATGTCATTGCCGAGTGCCAGGGCGAGATTACTCTCCAAGACGGTGACCGGATGCCCGGTGCCCAATGGTTTCCACAAGCCCGCCTGAATTTCGCGCAAAATCTGCTTCGCCGCCGCGATGAGGTCCAGGCGATAGTCTTCTGGGGAGAAGATAAGGTCCGCCGCTCTCTGACCTACGCGGAACTCTATGCCGAAGTGTCACGCCTTGCTCAATTCTTGCGCGGGCTGGGAGTCACCGTCGGTGACCGGGTGGTCGGATTTATGCCGAATATGCCGGAGACCATTATGGCCATGCTGGCGACCGCCAGTATAGGCGCAATTTGGTCCTCCTGTTCGCCGGATTTTGGGGTGCGGGGAGTGTTGGATCGTTTCGGTCAGATCGAACCAAAAGTATTATTCAGCGCGGACGGCTATTTTTATAACGGCAAGACCCATGACTGTTTGATCAAGCTCAAGGAAATCACGACAGGCTTACCCGAACTGAAGCAGTTGGTCATTATACCGTATACGCGCCCGCGCCCCTTGTTGAAGGGGCTGCCGGGAGCGCGTCTGTGGTCGGATTGCACAGCCCCCTACCCCGCAGGGGAAATCGATTTCGCGCAGATGCCGTTCAACCATCCTCTCTATATTATGTTTTCTTCCGGGACGACGGGCGTGCCAAAATGTATTGTGCATGGTGCCGGGGGAACGCTGTTGCAGCACCTCAAGGAGCATCAGCTTCATTTGGACGTGCAGCCCGGCGATCGTCTATTCTACTTTACCACCTGCGGCTGGATGATGTGGAATTGGCTGGTTTCTGGTCTCGCCTCGCAGGCGACCCTGCTGCTGTATGATGGTTCGCCATTTTATCCAAATGGCAATGTATTATTCGATTACGCCGATGCCGAAGCCATGACTATTTTCGGCACCTCGGCCAAGTATATCGATGTCCTCCGCAAGAAGGGATTCGAACCCCAACGAACTCATAACCTGGCTACGGTCAAAACCCTGCTGTCCACCGGTTCGCCGCTGGCGCCGGAAAGCTTCGATTATGTTTATAAGAAGATTAAAGCGGATCTGTGCCTTTCATCCGTCTCCGGTGGTACCGATATTATTTCTTGCTTTGCCTTGGGCAATCCCACGCTGCCAGTCTGGCGGGGAGAATTGCAGTGCCGGGGGTTGGGCATGAAGGTGGAGGTCTGGAGCGAGGAGGGTCATCCGGTATGTGGTGAGAAGGGCGAATTGGTATGCACGGCCCCATTTCCCGCCATGCCGATTGGTTTCTGGAAAGACCCGGACGGCGCCAAGTATCGCGCCGCCTATTTTGAGACCTATCCGAATATCTGGCACCATGGCGATTATGTGGAACTGACGGAGCATGAGGGCCTGATTATTTATGGCCGTTCCGATACAGTACTCAACCCCGGCGGGGTGCGTATCGGTACGGCGGAAATCTATCGTCAGGTCGAACAACTGCCGGAGGTGCTGGAAGCGCTGGTGATTGGCCAGGATTGGGACGACGATGTGCGAGTGGTGTTGTTCGTGCGGCTGCGGGAGGGATTGAAACTGGACGACACCTTGATTCTGCGCATCCAGAAACAGATTCGTCGTAACACCACTCCGCGCCATGTCCCCGCCAAGGTGGTGCAGGTGGCGGACATTCCCCGCACCAAAAGCGGCAAGATCGTGGAACTCGCGGTCCGCAACGTAGTGCATGGTCGGCCGGTAAGGAACCAGGAGGCGCTGGCCAATCCCGAAGCGCTGGCGTTGTTTGCCGATATTGCCGAATTGAGAGGTGCACCGAAGGAAGCTGCGGCGGGTGCTCCTATTCAAGAAGCGCCCCCCCCAAGGCAGCCGTCTAAGAAATGGATAAGTCCCCCCAGAGACATTGCTTGTGATATCAAAGAGCAACAATAAGCGTTTCAACCCATTCTCGCTCGACGCGATCAATTTCCTGCTCGCGGATAGATGCGGCGTGCTTGGACCTTTCCTTGATGTTTTCCTGGTTACCCAACGGCACTGGAATGGGAGGCGGCGTTTGAATAAATCAAATGTACCGGACGGCAAAGCCCAAACCCTGTTCATCGCCTTAAGTCTGGTGGCAAGCCTTACCTACGGGGCTGATCCACAGCCTTATGCGGTCGATCTGGCCAAAACCGGCAATGCCGCGCTGGATCAGACGCTCACGGATTCCTCCTCCCTGATTAGCCTGCGGGAAAACGCCCCGGTCGGCCCCTTCGCCTTGGTGGCGCGGGCGCAAGGAGACCTGGAACGCTTTACCGCCGCATTGAACAGCCAGGGGTTTTATAAGGCCAAGATTGAGATGCGCATCGCCGGCCATCCGTTGGATGACCCCGAACTGGTCGATCTCCTCACCCGCGCGCCGCCTGAACCGCCGGTGGCCGTGGGCATCTCCTTCGAGATCGGTCCCTTGTTTCATCTGCGCAAGATCGAGATCCGGGGCGAGGTGTCGGATCAAATCCGGGACCAACTGGCCTTGGCACCCGGTGCGCCGGCCCTCGCCGCCGCAGTGCTAGCGGGACGGGAGCGGCTACTGGGCGCGTTGCGGGATGAAGGCCACGCGCTGGCGAAGGTCGAAGAACCCAATGCCCTGCTCGTACCCGAGGCCGACGCCTTGGACATCGCCTATCCCGTGGACGCCGGCCCCCGCGTCGATCTGGGGCCGATCCGCGTGGACGGGCTGAAGGACGTGAATGAATCCTACGTGCGTCATCACTTGCTCATTGCCGATGGCGATCCGTTTAAGCCGGAGGCTATTGAAGCCGCTCGGCAGGATCTGACCAAGACCGGGGTGTTCTCTTCGGTTCGAATCACCGCCGCCGAGGCCGTGGACGGGCAGGGACGTTTACCTATCCGTATCGACGTGGCCGAGCGTCCTCTCCATGCCGTTAGCGTGGGCGCGGACTTTTCCACTGACTTGGGGGGGAGTTTCTCTACGACTTGGCAGCACCGCAACCTGTTCGGTAATGCCGAACAATTGAATCTATCCGGGGCGGTAACCCAGATCGGCGGCAATAGCACGACCGGCATCGGCTACACCGGATCGGTCGGTTTCGTCAGGCCGGACTTTTACCAGCACGATCAATCGCTCCAGGTCACGCTGGCGGCCCTCAAACAGAGCCTGGACGCCTATGACCAGAAAGCCATCCGTTTCGATGTATCGCTGCAACGGAAATTTCATGACCATTGGATCACCTCCCTCGGTCTGGCCGGCGAGGAGTCGGAAATCACCCAGCAACAGGTGAGCCATCAGTACACCTTGCTGAGCCTGCCCATGGCGGTGAAATACGACACCAGCAATAATCTGCTCGACCCCACCCAAGGTATTCGCGCCACACTATCCCTAACCCCCATGCAACCCTTGGGTGGTGGTCGAACCCAACCCTTTTCCTTGATTCAGGTCTCCGGCTCAACCTATTTCGATTTGGCCAAACCGGGGCGTAGCGTGCTGGCCTTGCGCGGAGTCGTGGGGAATTCGATGGGGGCCAACCAATTCGATCTGCCACCGGATAAACGTTTATATGCTGGTGGCAGCGCCACGGTGCGCGGCTATCAATACCAATCCATCGGGCCGCAATTTTCCGATAACAAACCGCAGGGCGGTACTGCCCTTGCAACCGGTACCGTGGAATTCCGCCAGCGGGTGTTGGAAAATTATGGGGTGGTAACCTTTGCCGACATCGGCCAGGTCAATGCCGAGGGGAATCCTTTCAGCGGCCAATGGCGGCTGGGGGCTGGGATCGGTCTGCGCTATTACACCGCCTTCGGCCCACTCCGGCTGGATGTGGCCCTGCCGGTCAATAAACAACCGGGCAGCAACACGTTCGAGGTCTATCTCGGCCTTGGACAGGCATTTTAAAATGAAACCAATTCTGTATTGGTTAGCCGCTACGCCAATATGCGTGAGTCTCGATTTCACGGATCTTTCTCATTGGGGTCGATGCCCAGTATCCGTAATCGTTCCGCTAGGCGTTCCGCACGTTGGCGTTCGACTTCAGCACGTTGGTGTTCGACTTCAACGCGTTGGCGTTCAAGTTCGACACGCTGTTCCGCTTCTTCAGCACGTCGGCGTTCGACTTCAACGCGTTGGAGTTCAAGTTCGACACGTTTTTCCGCTTCTTCAGCACGTCGGCGTTCGACTTTGGTACGTTGGCCTTCTGCCGTG
>CAUYUB010000018.1:0-9987 GCA_963575685.1 Gammaproteobacteria bacterium
GATCTACACTAATTTTCTAACTTTCGTGTCTCGAAATCATTGACACATTCCGCAGACGGGTTCGTCTTCATGTCTACGGGGTCTCCGTGAAGCTCACGGGAATCTTTGTGGATGGTTGGAAGGGCTCTACCCCCCCAAGTCGCATGGGTCATCGGAGAAGCACCGCAGTTACCACCAGAGAGCGGCCACACGTCCCAGTGACAACCCGTCCACGGGGGGCAAGTCCGGCACGCTACCTGATTACGTCCACCTACTAGGGAAAACTCGTTATGCTGGATCGCATGAGCGGCGCTGGGGTACGTAACACGCATGTTTTTTGTTACACCTAACTAAATCAACGTGTTGCATCATAGATTCGACTCCGACACTCGCACCATATACCCACCATCCAAGGCTGTCCGTAGTCATCCACAAGCCCGCGTTACTGCGGGCTTTTTTGTGTCTGAGTGTCTGCTACCGTCTTTTGACATCCATTGAAATCCCTTTGCTAAGGATTCAGCGCAGAATAACTGCCACACAACCAGGAAGGTCATCCAACTCAGGATGTTTTTCCTCTTCATCCCGACACACAATGGCACAGACTACGGTCATCAAACCCTGTTCGGCACGGGCCATGGCTACCGTCACCGCAGAATAAAGGGAGGTCCAAGACCGGTCGGGCATCTGTTCCTTTTCAGCAGGGACCCATTCGTCCACCAAACCATCAAGTACCAGTAATTCTTTGGGCTCTGTTCGCAAAGCCTGTCGGGCCTCCTCCCCCTCCAAGTCTGAGACACCCTTCCACACGGCTTCCCATCCGATCTGGTGCAATGCCTCCTGGGTAGCCCTGGTTTTGCCAACCCCCACACCTCCTTCTACCAGACACCAGCCTCGGGTAGCCACCGCCTGGTTGATACCTTTCATTACCTTCAAAACCTTGTCGTCGATGCTCATAGTTGTTTCTCGGTTCTCCTGCCATCGGTGGGTATCCGACGACGCTAGGCAATTTGTTCAAATGGTGGGAAAGAACTCTTTTCTGTAACATTATCCTGGCCGCACCAGATTGCCGAGTCCTTCCTGTTCCAGAATGGTGTCCAAATAGTTGCGAGCCGTCGTACATTCCCCAAAACTCAAGACCTCTTCCAGCAATTCCTGCGCACGAGCCAGACTGAAGTGGCGGATAGTGCGCTTAACGCGGGGTACACACCCAGCATTCATGCTCAGATTGTCCATTCCCATCCCCACGAGTAGCAGTGCCAGCATCGGATCGCCGGCCATCTCTCCGCACACCCCAACGGGAATGCGGTAACTCTGTGCAGAGTTGGCAATCTGAACCAGGACCCGCAGGACGGCTGGGTGGAGATGATCGTAGAGCCCGGCCACCCGTTCGTTGTTACGGTCCACGGCGAGAAGATACTGAGTCAGGTCATTGGTTCCCACGGACAAAAAATCCACCCGACGGGCAAAGGCCCCGATTTGGTAAACCGCTGCCGGTACCTCAATCATTACTCCCAGCTTCGGCATGATTACCTGCCTTCCCTCTTCCAGCAATTCCCGATGGGCACGCTGTAATAGGAGCAGAGTATCGTCCACCTCACTTACGCAGTAGACCATGGGTAGCAGGATCTGAAGATTGTCCAGACCCTCGCTGGCCCGCACCATCGCCCGCAGGTGGGTTAAAAAGATCTCGGGATGGTCGAGGGTGATGCGGATCCCACGCCAGCCCAAGAACGGGTTAGCCTCATGGATGGGAAAATAGGGCAGCGATTTATCCCCCCCCACATCCAGGGTACGCATGGTCACGGGGCGTGGAGCGAAGGCACGGAGGACCTGACGGAACATATAAGCCTGTTCCTCCTCGCCAGGGAAACGATCGCGGACCATAAACGGGATCTCGGTACGGTAGAGTCCGATTCCCTCGGCGCCGCTGTTGCGTGCCGGTTCTAAGTCTGCGATCAATCCAGTGTTGGCATAGAGAGGTACACGGTGACCATCCGTAGTCTCGGCCGCCAGCTCTCGCAGCTCCGTAAGCCCAGCAGTAAATTTTGCCTCCTCCCGGGCCAGACGCATAAATTCCGCCCGTATCGCCGGCGAAGGGTCCAGGTAGATGTGGCCACGATAGCCATCTACCACCAGCTCTCGATTATCGAGGTGGATCAAGGGCAGATCGGAAATGCCCATCACCGCCGGCACCCCCAAGGCCCGGGCCAAAATGGCAGCATGGGAATAACGCGAGCCATGCACCGATACCACGGCCGCCAACCGCCCCAACGGCACCTCCGCAATCATCGTGGCCGAGACCTCCTCCGCTACCAGGATGGTGCGCCGCGGATATTGGAAGGTACGTCGATTCTTCTCCTGCAAGCGGCTCATGATCCGCCGGCCGAGGTCGGTAATGTCGCTCGCCCGCTCGCGTAGCAGCGGATCATCCATAGCGCGAAAGACCCTCACATGTTCCAAAACGGTCTGACGTAGTGCCCCCGGAGCCCAATTGCCGGCCTGGATGTTCTCCACGGTCTTACCCACTAAGCTGTCGCTCCCCAGCATCAGCAGGTAAGCATCGAATAAAGTACTTTCTTCGGTGGATAAGGCTTGGCTCAGGCCATGTCCGAGTTCCCGAATATCGGCCTGGACTGCCTCAACGGCGGCAAGAAAAGTGGCTACCTCCGCCTCTGGGTCTTCTATACGCCGATCCGGGACCACATCCAAATCCACTTGATGGTGCATTACCAACGTCTTGCCGATAACGACCCCTGGTGCTCCAGCCAGACCTTCGAAACGCCGGTTGGCCTGGGGTCGAACCCCTTGCAAAATCTTGATACCGCCACTGGCCTCCGCGTGGGCAATGGCCCCGGCTAATGCTGCCGCAACGGTGACTTGGAAGGCTACTTGGTCATCATCGGAACGCTCCGCCGCCTTTCGTTGGGTAATCAGAACGCCCAGCACCTTGCGGTGATTGATGATGGGAACACCCAGAAAGGAGTGATAAGGCTCTTCGGACGTCTCTGGGATCAATAAAAAGCGAGGGTGGTTGGGGGCATGCTCCAGGTTCACCGGCTCCGCCCGTTCGACCACCAAAGTGACCACGCCCTGGCCGGGTGCCAGTCGGGTACGATGCACGGCTTCTGGGTTGAGGCCATCCGTTGCCATGAGAACTTGGTAGCCGTCCCGTGGATCGGTCAGGTAAACGGAACAGACATCGGCGCCCATCGCCTCGCGGACCCGAGAGACGATGATGGCGAGGGATTCATCCAGGTCGCCAGCAATATTGACCTCTTGGACGATGCGCCGTAACAGGTTGAGCATGGCACGGGAGGCTGCAAGGGGCCGCGGGAGCATTTCGTAACAGGAAGCCTGGTTGGCGTCATTCTGATTCAACTTCATAAGATTAAAAGATTTTTTCTTCCACTCCGGAAAGAAAGGTCCTCATAATCTCTTATTCGCTGTATTTTTCACAGAAAATGTAGACGGACTCTCAGGAAACCTTATTTTATAAAGGTTACATTATACCTTTAGTGTACAAATTTGGTTAGCATATTTTTTCTTCAATCTTTCCAGTGACCCGCCGTGCGCCGCACCCGTCGCTGTTGCGCCATAGGGGAGTGGCAGGTAGGGCTGGCGAGGACCAAGGGGGCAAGCTCCCGCAACGCGCATTCGTAGACCCCGCGCTTGAAGGCGACGACCTCCCGCAACGGCCGCCAATAATCAACCCAGCACCAACGGTCGAACTCCGGCCGCTCGGATAGGTCTAGGCACACCTTGCTGTCTGGGCCCATTAAGCTCAATAGGAACCATACCTGCTTCTGGCCGACGCATACAGGGTTGGTATTGTGGCGGATATAACGTTGCGGCAAGCGGTAGCGTAGCCAGCCTCGCGTACAGCCTCTCACCATCACATCACTGGGTTGCAGTCCTACTTCTTCGGCCAGCTCACGAAACATCGCCTGTTCCGGCGTCTCATGTTCCCGGATACCTCCCTGGGGAAATTGCCAAGCCTCCTGCCCAATGCGGCGCGCCCACAACACCCTACCCTCCCGATTGCTCAGGATGATTCCCACATTATGTCTATAACCGTCTAGATCAATCACTTGATTCAGAATTGCGAAAGTTTTCCAATGATGGACACATTTTTACGGATGGCCTTTGATCTCCCCTACCTCTCAACATCTCGTCCTGGGGGAGGACGAAGCGCCAACAATTAGATTCGTAGTACGGTGAGATCCCAAGGAGATTGCAGTATCATGCGTCGTTATTTCATCCGTTTTCCGACCGAAATCGTTGCCATGCGTACCTCAGCCCTACCCCTACTGCTCTCTTTACTCCCCGTGACACTAGGGGCATGCGCCTCGTTCTCGTTTCCTTACCGACCGGATGTTCAGCAGGGTAACGTAGTCACCCAGGACATGGTAGACCGGTTACGACCGGACATGAGTGACCGTGAGGTCCGTTACCTCCTGGGCTCACCGCTCCTCATCGATCCCTTCCATCCTGACCGTTGGGATTACTACTACAGCCTCAAGCAGGGTAGCGCCGCCCCTGAGCAGCGCCGGGTGACTCTTTACTTTCGCAACGAACACCTGCTACGCATAGAGGGTGATATCCATCGCCAGGGTGGCACTGAATCAGTCAACTAACCGGCGTCGTCAGCGACGGAATCGTCGAGACTCCCCTTCTTCATGCGCTTACCTGCGGCCGCTCGCTCCTTGCGTACCTGCTTAGGATCGGCGAAGAGGGCGCGATAGATTTCCACTCGATCCCCAGCACGTAGTACCTGGTCCCAACGACTGATTTTGCCGAAGATCCCTGCCTGGTTGACCCTGGGGTCGATCTCTGGGCAGCGTTCTTGGATACGAGATCGATCTACCGCTTGCTGCAAGGTGCTCCCAGGAGGTACCTGCACCGGGATGATGATCTGGAAGTCCGGTCGCGCATAGGCCACTTCGACCTCAAAAACGTCATCGTTTTCCATAAATCGCTACCGCCCGCGTATAAAACGCATCCACCAGGTTATTGGCGATGGGGTTAAAGACTGGCCCGATAACCATGCTTAACAACCAGTTGGAGAATTCATACTCCAACGTTAGGGAAACCTTGCAACCCCGCTCCCCTAGCGGATCGAAACGCCAAACCCCTTCCAACTGCCGGAACGGACCCTCCACCAATCGTATTTCGATCTTTTTGTCCCGTTGCATCCGGTTATGGGTGGTGAAGGTACGATCTACCCCCCGATAAGCCAACTCGATGGTGGCACGCACCTCATCTTCGCTCTGGCTCAACACGCGGGTGGACCGACACCAAGGCAAAAAACTGGGATACGACAGAACATCGACGACCAGTGCGTACATTTCTCCTTGAGTATAGGGGGTAAGGGCGGTTCGGCTTACGTTCACGGATTCACCTCAATGATCAGACATCGTGGTCATCCTGCCGATATCTGCCCACAGCGTCATTAATTTGCTATTGTCAGGCATCGTTCGTCCGCCCTCAAGCCACTTTCCTCACACCCTCATACCACCTTCCCGCAAGGTACCCTTCTCATCATAGGTAATATTCGCGGTATCCCATGGCCCACGACAAGAAATCTAAGGCAGGCGCCGGCACAGGTGCCACTATCGCCCTCAATAAACAGGCACGCCACGAGTACCTCATTGAAGACCGCTTTGAGGCAGGCTTGGTGCTGGAAGGATGGGAAGTTAAGGGGCTACGCGCCGGTCGAGCCCAGCTCAAGGAGAGTTACGTCATCATCAAGAGCGGCGAGGCGTGGTTGCTTGGCTCCCACATTTCGGCCTTGTCCTCCGCCTCGACCCACGTTAACCCTGACCCCGTCCGTACCCGCAAACTACTCCTCCATAACGAGGAACTGCGTAAACTCATCGGTGCCGTAGAGAGGAAGGGTTATACCCTGGTACCGCTGGCGATGTACTGGAAGGGAGGACGCGCCAAAATCGAAATCGCCCTTGCCAAGGGCAAACAGACCCACGATAAGCGGGCCACCGAGCGGGATCGCGACTGGCAGCGTGAGAAACAGCGACTCTTTAAGGTGCGTTGAATAATACTTGTGCAATAGGCGTATTTTTAGTTTGGTGATACGCAAGAATCATCCCGGCGGCCCGTCATGACTTTGGAGGTTTTCGATGGTTCGTTTTCTACGTTTATTTCCCCTACTGCATTTTGTCTTCCCGCTCCAAGGATTCGTCTGGTTATTTTTCTGTGTAGCCATCCCAGCTTTTGCGGATACCAGCCTACTCAACGTTTCGTACGATCCGACCCGGGAGTTTTATCAGGAATACAATACTGCCTTCGCCCGCCACTGGAAGGAAAAAACCGGGGAAATCGTGATCATACGCCAATCCCATGGCGGCTCAGGCAAGCAGGCACGGGCCGTGATTGATGGTTTGGAAGCGGATATTGTGACCTTAGCACTCGCCTATGACATTGATGCCATTGCCGAACGATCCGGGCTGCTGCCTCGTGACTGGCAGCAACGCCTGCCTGACCACAGCGCTCCGTACACCTCCACGCTGGTATTTCTGGTACGCAAGGGAAATCCCAAAGGGATCCACGACTGGAACGACTTGGTTCGTCCCGATGTGGCAGTGATCACCCCCAATCCCAAGACCTCCGGTGGCGCACGCTGGAACTACCTGGCTGCTTGGGGTTACGCACTACGCCAACATAATGGCGATGCCGCCGCTGCCCGGGACTTCGTGACCCAGCTTTATCACAACGTCCCGGTGCTGGACTCGGGCGCACGTGGGGCGACGATGACCTTCGTCCAACGGCATGTCGGTGATGTCCTGATCGCTTGGGAGGATGAGGCACTGCTCGCTGCCAACCAGTGGGCCAAGGACCAAGTGGAACTGGTGGTACCCTCGATAAGTATCCTCGCGGAGCCGCCGGTAGCAGTGATCGACAAGGTAGCCGAACGTCATGGCACTCGTACCTTGGCCCAGGCCTATCTGGAGTATCTGTACAGTCCGGCGGGACAAGAGTTGGCGGCTCACCATTATTACCGTCCCCGCACGCCCGAAGTAGCGGCGCGTCATGCCGCCATATTTCCACATTTGGAACTGTTCACGTTGGAAGAGCTGTTCGGTAACTGGACCCGAGCCCACCAAGAGCACTTTGCTGATGGTGCTACCTTTGACAAAATCTATCAGGCTCGCTGAACGCCAAAAAAAACCCCGCCTCAGCGAGGCGGGGTCTGCGCCAGACGGTGCTGGCTTCTAATCCACACCCGCTGAGGAGGCGGGCGTAGGAAGGTCAGAGGTCAGGCGGCCTCTACATTGCGCGCCTGAAGGCCCTTTGGCCCCTTTTCGACATCGAACTTCACTGTCTGACCCTCCGCTAGGGTCCGGAACCCTGAGCCCTTAATGGCGGAGAAGTGGACGAACACGTCCGCACCACCATCATGAGGAGAGATAAAACCGAACCCCTTGGATTCGTTGAACCACTTCACAGTACCGACTGGCATAACAACCTCGTTTGTTTCATTCAATCCATGCCCACTCTATAGAGAGATAGGCGAAATCTACCAAAATACCTACTGCAGTGTCAGTGGGTTACCTGCTTGCACGGCTAACCCACCTCCCACGAACACACTGTGGGAACACCACAGCATGTTCAGTATACTCGGGTCAGAAAAAAAATAAACTGTCTTACTGCCTTAGGTTTCGTTAACATTTTTACAATAGAATAAATATACCTCGATCATAGGTATATTGGGGTCATATATTGGGGTCAGGTCTTTCCTTTTTCCTGTGGCAAAAGGAAAGACCTGACCCCTGCGGACTCCGCTGCCCCCTGCGGACTCCGACTTCAGCCAGTTGTTGCGCGTAACGGCTCTTACCGGAACGGGCACCGCCAAGGATCAGGCGGGTCATCGATTGTCCCCTTGACTACTCTCCGCCATGATTTCAATATGTTGTATTACCGCTAGGGATCTGATTACAGTAACCGGCGGTTGGGTTAGTTACAAAAACCTGCGTTAGGGGGTGCCATGGGTTATAGCGCGGTTGTGGAAACCGGTACGGCACGGCGTGCCAATGGTCAGGTGAAAACCGATGCACAATGGTGGCGGTTCGGTCTGGTCGTAGTGGTATGCGTTGCCGGTTGTAGCTCGCAACCGCCGGCACTCACACCCACTACCCCATCCTCAGAATTACGCGATGCCATCCCCAGGATAGAACCCCGTAGTAAATATGGCAATCCCGCCGTCTATGACGCCAATGGTCGCCGTTACTATACCCTGACCAGCGCCCAAGGCTATGTAGAACGTGGGGTTGCCTCGTGGTATGGCCCAGGTTTTCACGGGAAACGTACCTCCAGCGGTGAGCCTTACGACATGAATGCGATGACCGCAGCCCATACTACGCTTCCACTTCCTACCTACGTCTACGTTACCAACCTGGAAAATGGACGGACTGCCATCCTGCGGGTGAATGATCGCGGACCCTTCGAGAAAAATCGACTCATTGATCTGTCTTTATCCGGTGCCAAAAAACTCGGACTCGATAAACCTGGTACGGCATTGGTGGAAGTCCAAGCGTTGGACGCTGCGAACCCGGAGAGCTGGCCAAGCGGCGCCACTACCCTTGTGGCAGCAGCGACCGGAGGCGGTACTACTACCGAATCAACGGCTGCGACCAGTTCGGCGATGCCTGTCGCCGTTGCCGCGAAGGTATCCGTACCAACCCCCCATTCCTCTTCCCCCTCGCCGGCATCTTCGTTTGACGGCGACAGCGCGGCGCTGCCGCATCCCACCCTCTATTTACAGGTAGGGGCCTTTTCCAATTTCGATAATGCCGAGCGTCTACGCCAACGCTTGACCGACGCGGTGCTGGTGAACTGTGCCATCAGTTCGACCCAAACCACCACTCAGCAGACCCTCTATCGTCTGCGTCTCGGTCCGTTGGACAGTGTGGAGAGTGCCGATCGACTGATGGAGCCCCTGGCACGACTCGGCATCCACGATCCACGCATCGTGGTGGATTGAGTATCCTCCCAACTCTTCCAGCTTTGTCGTTACAATAGACTACCCTGTTGCCAGTTTACCCTCACCCTCTCCTTCCCATTTCAGTTAATTACTATGAGAGAAAAATTATTCGAGTGATTTCTCTTGATGATTTTTCTCCTTGTGAGCACTCGACCGTGACCTTACCCCCTCCCTTACGCCATACCCGTCTCTTCGTTGCCGCCCTGTTCGTCGTCCTGACGTTCGGCACGGTAGTCGCCGCTTCCGCTGCCAAACCCCCCAGTCCTGCAACGGCCTCGGCAACGGCGGCTACCAAAGAACCCACCACTAAACTTGGTTCGGTGGCGGCTGCCGCCAAAATCAATCCTTCCACCCCAGGACCCGCCAAGAGTCCCGTCATCCCAACGCCCCCCCAGGTTGCGGCGGGCGCATGGATCCTGATGGATGCCTACACGGGGCAAGTCTTCGCCGAAAACAACGCTGATACTCGCCTAGAGCCGGCGAGTCTGACCAAAATCATGACCGCCTATGTTGTCTTTGATGCCATCCATTCGGGAGAAAAGGGTCTCACCGATGGCGTGCGCATCAGCGAACGGGCATGGAAGACCGGGGGGTCTCGTACCTTTCTGGACCTAGGCAGCCAAGTCCCGCTCGAGACCGTAGTGCTGGGTATGGTCGTACAGTCCGGCAACGATGCCAGCGTCGCCTTGGCGGAACACATTGCCGGCACTGAACAGGCATTCAGCGACCTGATGAACCACCATGCCACACAGCTCGGCATGGTAAATACCCACTTTGAAAACGCGACCGGTCTGCCGAATACCAACCATTACTCCAGCGCCCGGGATTTGGCCATCCTTTCGAAGGCACTTATCCAACGCTTCCCGGAGGAGTACAAATGGTTCTCGACAAAAGAGTTTACGTTTCACGGCATCGTCCAGCATAACCGCGATGTGCTCCTCAACCGTGACGACTCCATAGACGGAATCAAGACCGGTTTCACCGATCGGGCCGGCTACTGCCTGGTATCCTCC
>CAUYUB010000019.1:0-9958 GCA_963575685.1 Gammaproteobacteria bacterium
CTGGCTGGTATGTGAATAACATAAGGATTAAAGAAACTTTTGGATATAATTGGTACGGATGCGATGTGCGGGTGGATAGTTAAACACGGAAAAGCCTTCGGGAAGGTTTTCCTCCGCCCAGGCGGCCAATTTGGGGGCTTCCTTGCGCCATTGTTCGAGGGCTTGCGCCAATAGCCGCTGCGCTTCCGCCTGGTCTGGCGCATTGAAAATAGCGTGAATCCGTTGCCCGACGGCTTGACGTTGATCGAGACGAGGGACGTAGGCTTGCGCGTTCTGTTGCAAGTGGAACTGGCAGCGCTGCCAGGGAACGCTCGGGAATACCGAGCGGGGGGCGGCGCGGAGACCGGCATGGTCGTCCGACACCAGCAGCTTGACCCCGCACAGGCCACGTCGCACCAGACTGTCGAGGAAGGCACGCCAATGCACCTCGGCCTCGGAGAGTTCCAGCGAGACTCCCAACACGCGGCAGAGACCTTCTGCGGTCACGCCGATGGCCACCAGCACCGCGCAATCAAGGATCTGTCCGTCGTGCGCACCCGTTCATAGCGGGCGTCAAGGAACACGTAGGGCGTTTCTCCGAGAGGGCGTTGGCGCCATGCCTGTAGACCCGCGTCGAGGGAAGCGGCGGCCCGACTTACTTGGGTAGAGGAGAGCGATATCTCCGGGCCCACCAAATTGTGTAACACCGTCTCAAAAGAGACTGCTTGTCGACCTCACCGATACCGCTGGATTGGAAATTACAGAAAGAATGTTGCACTAACTCGAATGGACGGATGACAGGTTTTCAGAGAGCTAATCGACCAGGTGAAAGAACCCATCCAGCAGATCGATGGTGATGGCGCTTATGATACGCACGAGGTATATGAGGTCGCGGCGGAACGTGAGACGACGCTGGTGGTTCCTCCTCGGGAAAATGCGGTTCCCTGGGAAGAGAATCATCCACGTACCCGAGTCCTCGCGGATATAGAGGTTAAAAAGGAAGGGAGCAGTGGAAAAAGGATTCAGGCTACCACCTCCGCAGTTTCGCGGAGCATGCCATGTACCGATTCAAACAACTGTTTGGCTGTGCGATGTCTTCGCGTAATTTCGATGCCCAGGCAGGGGAAATCCATGCCTGGATTGCGGCCATGAATAATATGGCCCACCTGGGCATCCTATTTCCGTACGGACAGGGGGAGCTACGCCTTAAATAAGGGGAAAAGGGGAAAGGAGAAATTTCGCCTAAAGGTACTATGGGCGATGGCCATGCACCAACGCCATTTTGTGTTCTAAATTTTCGGTAGGGGCCTGCAACTCATTTACTTATGATGAATTTTTCTATTTAAGGCGAAACCTGGCGTCCCATTTAAGCAGATCAGTAGCCTTTTTGTTGCTCACTATCCCGGTATCCTCTGCAACGTTATAAATGCCAGACGTTCCATGATTGATCGCCAGTGATGCTGCATTGGCAGCAGCATCAACATGTACTGGAGGAAAACCAGGGACTGCGTGATCAAATCCTGTCCCTGGTCCATAAAGCAACCCATATCTTAAAACGATCCCCTCTAAAGGCGATTCCAGCACTTGTTGTTCAAGACTTGCGACAGCCTTGGAAGTCATACCATAGACAGGGTCTGCAAAGTTTAATAAAGGAGATTCCTCCATATAGGGTGTCGGCCCAGGTTCATAAACGAATGCTATACTTTGGGCAATCATGCGAGTTACACCAGCTTGGGTCGCAGCAGTTACCAGATTCCGAGTACCTATTTCTCTGAGACGTGCGTTTCTAATTAATGCCTCTTCCATTTTCTTTGGGTCGAGTCCGAAAGGGAGATCAGTAAGCTGGTGAATAACAACTTTTGGCCGGACTTTCCGGATAACATCTGTCAATACTTTTTCATTAAAAACATCCACGATCACTGGCTCTACGCCAATTTCCTTAAGAATTGACTTTTTTTCAGCACGTCGAGTCGTGCCGACGACGGACCATCCATCATTGACCAATATTTGACATAGTCTTTTTCCAATAGCTCCACAGGCTCCTGCTATAAAGATTATTTTTTGATTTGTCATTACGTTTACTCCTCAATTTAATTTATCTCTTTATTTAAGAAATTCAACGAGACCAGCGCGTAACCACTTGTTTTGACGGATAACCCCAATTGATGACAGCCTTAACTCAACGAATTTAGTGTGACCTATTACTTTGCTCACCAACTTCCTTCAATAACTTCTTATATAGACGATTATCCAACCAAAATCCAGTCTCTTGTAACATATTTAGCGTATCACGTAATGATGGCAGCTTATTAGAGTAGTGAGGGCTAGATGGATTTATAGACACAAAGGAGCGATGGATTAGAAATACCACTGGCCGCGATTTTTTCCAGGTTTTGGAGTACCTTCATGCTAGCAGTTTCCATTTTACCCAAGGCTTCCAATCCTTCCTTCAGATTTCCATCCAATAAGAAACGAATGGCCAATACGCCATTACTGTGGACCTCGATATGGGGTATCTCTGTTTCCTTGTATCCTGGAAGCTTCGAGAAACAGTGGTAACCATCACCCGTGTAATACCACTTACCCAGGCGGCAAGCATGGTGATCGCTAAATTCTTCCGGTGATTTTTGCGAAATTCCCATAAAAACTTTGTAGACATCGAATTTCCAAAATAGATGGTCGATTTTGGCTGTTTCCACAAAAGCTCGCAAAGAATTTGCGGCAATGGTATTAATACTGGAATTAAGCATTTCATGGAGGGATTGCATTCCCTCATAAGCATCATGGCCTCCCTGTGAGAAAGATTCCATTTCATTGGGATTGGTCTCGACCCGAGACTTGACCGCCGCTGCCTCGTCCTGAACGGATTTGACGAGATTCGAGATGTCATTGGTGGCATTTCCTGTCCGACTAGCCAGGCTTCGCACTTCGTCCGCCACCACTGCAAAGCCGCGCCCTTGTTCACCTGCTCGGGCCGCCTCAATGGCGGCATTGAGGGCAAGAAGGTTGGTTTGTTCTGCTATTCCCTTGATAAGTTGGACGATGCTATCGATTTGACCAGTCCTACCATGGAGTTCCCCTACTGCCTGAGCTGTGTCGCGGGTTCTTTGTAAAATGGTTTCCAAACCATTACGTAAGGTTTCAATCGCGCACAATTCCCCACCTGTTGCTCCAGAAGAGGCCGCTATTTTTTGAGTTTCCTCCTTAAGGGAGGTAGCCATACCGGCCATGCTGCCCTGAACTTCCTTTATAGATTCACAATAGTGGGAGAACATGGGAAACAAACCATGGACGAGCTCGTGAGCGTGCGTTATATTTTCGCAATGTTTTCGCAATACGGTGGATTCCTCCTCCAAGGAATGCAGACGTTCCGTCAAGTATTGGCGCTCGTGCGTCATTTCGCTCAGTTGAGTTTCAAGGGATTGAATTTTTTGACGTAATTTATTGAAAAACATTGGGATCACCATTCAGAAAATGAACCACGACGCTAGCGGGAATTTCCTTAGCAAGTAGCAACACTAAGATGTAACATAAAAGCACGCTAACTTAGCTTTCTTTGTTCCAACCCAGCAATTCTCATTTTGAGAATCCTTTCCCATCAGGTTATTAATCTGCGCGTTAGTAAGGCGACAGGAGCCACTTGAACCTGGGGGAACTGACCCTATATCTATAAGCATTAACCATGGTATTCTTTACGCTGGCACAAGTTGCACCTTTTTGAATGTCTGAAAATTTAATGTCAGCAATGAGTCTAAAGCTGATTTATGTTTTTTATTTGTATTGCTGAGACATTCACTAATTGCAGTTTTGAAGGTTGGAAAATTAGGATAGTACTTTGAATACAAGGATTGCTTTTTCACAAACTTCCATAAACGCTCAATTAGATTTAGGTTTGGCGAATATGCAGGGAGGAACAATAATTCAATTCCTAATTGTTTTGCCGTACCCACAACCATCGCGCATCTTTGATATCTGGCGTTATCTAAAATTAATGTAACCGGAATAGCTAAGTTTAATTCAACTATTTTATGTAAAAGCTGGGATACGCTATTGGAATTAATGTAGCTATCATTGGTCACGGTAATTAACTCGTGAGTGATGGCATTCAAGGCACCCAATACATTAAAGCGTTGTCGCCCGGCGGGAGCTTTAAGAAACAGCCGTTCAAAACACCATAAAATCCCCAAAAAAGGAGCCAGCACGAAATGCGCTGCGTCCACAAAAAATACAGCACGTTCACCGGCTTGTGCTTCCTCCAGTCGTGGCTGGATCTGCTCGGCCACAAAAGTGGCCTGCACATCTGGATCCGCTTTAGCCGGGATCATTCCAACCTTCCGGCATTTCATGCCTATCTTTTTAATAAATTTTCGAACCTGAGTCTCCTTGCGCTCGATTCCAGTTAACTCTTTAATTTTAGCTGCCGCTTCCTTAATTGTTGCTGGAGGATTTTTGCGAAAATACTCTTCCAGCATTCCCTTGTGATTTTCCAATTCACTGGTCGGTTGATAAAAATTTATCAATTTTAATTTATCAATTCCCCCAGTCTGGTAATCCCGCAAGTAACTGCAAAGAGTGTGAGGGGAAATACCGGTCAAACGACAAATTTCATTATGTGGTACCCCATTGCTTTTTAGCCACAATGCCTCCATTTTTCGTTGAACACGTGGATGTGGATTATGATAACGCTCATAATTTAATTCCTGTTTTTCTTTTTCTGTAAATGCCAAGGAAATCATGGTGGCCTCCCAACGTAATTGGTCAAAATTGTAGGCTATGACCGCGTTCAGTATAGTTATAGGAGGACCACAATGAAAACGTTTGACGCCCGGACTCTCGCTCACGATACGCTCGAATACATAAGAATTCAGGCGGTAACGGCTGTACAAAATGGAAAATATCGTATCAGAGAAGTGGCAAAAATCTTTGGTGTACATCGTGCATCTGTCTATCGCTGGTTAAAATTATTTCGTAAGCACGGTATGGACGCACTAAAGGAAAAACCTGTTCTAGGAAGAAAACCTGCACTTGATGACCGCCAACAAAAGATACTGACACTTTGGTTGGCAATATTAACCCCTCTTGATTTTGGATTCGAATCGATATTATGGACAATAGAAATAATAAAATAGGACTTACGCATTGACAGCGGCATAAAATTGTGGGTTGAGGTGCTCCTTGCCGGGCATAAAGGAACGGACAAATTCGGCGGCTACACCACTGAATAGATTCCGTTGCACCTGGTAGCAATTTTTAAGCACATCCATGAGACACAGCCGCTGCAATTGAGCGTAGCCGCAAATGGCGGCGAATATATGATTTTGTATGGCTGCCGGGGTGCGCACCTGGAAATGCTCAATGTGGCACACCTGCTTGATCGCTCGGTGGTACTGTTCAATTTGCCAATGCAGGTCGTGCAGCCAAAGGAACCGGTCACGGCCAAAGGAAGAAAAAGCCTCGCTGTCGGGTAGGTAGACGGCTTATTTCACGTACCATGGTGTGGCGTTTCCCATCAGGATGTCTTCTGGATAGACATATTCTACGGCATCCGTCAATGCGTAAGTCCTAATCTAATTGAAAAAGAATTTTCCATTCATCTGAGTCGTTCCGCAGTGGGGCGTTTATTACACCGTATCTACATAACTCCGCAACGGCCAGCGCACCGCTCGACGAAACAGAACCCCGACGCTGTAGAACGATGGCTCAAAGAAGAGTTCCCTAAAATCAAAAATCAAGCAAAACGGGAAGGGGCTACCATATACTTCCTTGACGAATCGGGAGTACGTACTGATTATCATGCAGGTACTACCTGGAGCCCGAAGGGTTTGACTCCCGTCGTTCCCACATCAGGAGACCGCTATCGCGTCAATATAATTGCGGCAATAAGTTCTGAAGGGGAATTACATTTCCAAGTAATGCCTCAATCATTTAACGGTAAGGCATTCATTGAATATCTGAAAAATTTTTCCCAAGAAGTTTCTCATCCTATATGGATTGTGACGGATCGTTATTCGGCCCATAAAGCAAAAATCGTCAAGGAATATTTAGCGACAACAAATGGAAAAATTCAAATATTTATTTTTCCTGCCTGCTTACTTCCCGGAACTCAATCCTGTTGAGTTAATATGGGACAATATTAAGCCTCAGAAGATTGCACGCTATACTTATCCAGAGCGCTGAGGAATTGATAGAAAAAACAGCGTATTTGTTAGAATCGCTAAAACAAATGCAGGACAAAATTCGCGCGTTTTTCAAAAAAGAATCCGTGCAGTATGCTATTTAGCCCCGTGTCGCCTAACCAACGCGAAGGTTAATATTAGCATGTATGCAGTACTCGATCCAGAATACCACGGCATCATTTCGGCGAGGAGCGATAAAATCCTAGGCGCAAGCTGGCGTCTCGCAACGCTTCTGCGTTCTGAACTCGGGTATTTTCTATGCTAGGATTTATGTCCTGTTGGTAAGCACCGGACAAAATCCATTCCAACCGATTGATACTCATGACGAAGTCAAAATGAGAATTGTTGGTTCCAACCAACACAGTAACATATTTTCTGGTATCGGTTTTGAAAATAAGTAACCCTGCGGGCCTTGGTCGCCGTTTCACCAAAGACGTACAGAATTTATGGGTGGCGGATTCAACCTTGAAGTGCAACGGATGAGTTAGTCAATTGTAACTCATTATTGAACACCTCAAAAGGAGTTTTGAATCCGAGACATTTTCGTGGCCGGTGATTTAGGAGATCCTTGGCCTTCTTGATGAGTTTCTCAGGGATGAATTTAAGACTTATCTTCTTAGAGGCTGTCTGAAAAGGTTTCCAGGTGGCCAGCTTTCAACGGCTATTCTATTTTTTTGGTTGGTTATTAGGAGAAAAGAAGAGCCAAAGGAGAGAGATGGACGAACCGTTGCCGCGGCTGTGCAAAATACAGCGCAAGGGGGGAGCCCGCCGTCCCAAAAAGGTCAGCTTATCGGAGAAAGACCAGCAAAGGCGGCCAACGGTCATTTGGGCTTGAGGCGTCGTAGCATCAGGTGAGTCATGGAGAGGTAAATGAAGGCTTCGCCGCTGGCGGGAAGACGTTCATAGTCTTTGCTCAAACGCCGCGAGCGGCCTAGCCAGCCGAAAGTCCGTTCGACGACCCAACGACGCGGTAGGAGGACGAACCCCTTAGCCGCTGTGGGACGACGAATGATCTCCAGGACAAAAAGGAAGTACTGGGCAACCCAGCTTACCAGAGCGCCAGCGTAGCCACTATCGGCCCATACCAGCCGAATACTGGGGAAGCGGTGTTGCATGATAGTCAATACCGCCATCGCGCCGTCACGGTCCTGAAGACCCGCGGAGTGAACCACCACGAGAAGGAGTAACCCAAGGGTATCAACGACGATGTGGCGTTTGCGGCCATTGATCTTCTTGCCCGCGTCATGCCCCCGCTATGTGCCTCCCATCTCCGAGGTTTTTACGCTTTGGCTGTCGATGATGGCCGCCGTGGGTTGTGGAGTACGGCCCGCCTGGACGCGGACCTCCTCGCGCAACTCGTGATGGATACGCTCCCAGGTACCATCCAGGCGCCACTCTCGGAAGTACCAGTATACCGTGCTCCACGGCGGGTACTCCTTGGGCAGCATGCGCCATTGGCAACCGCTACGGGTGAGATAGAGGATGCCGTTGATGATCTTGCGTAGCTTCACCGTTCTGGGGCGCCCTCCCGGTTTGGGTGCCGGCAGCAAGGGTTCCAATTTGGCCCACTGGGCATCGCTGAGATCGCTGGGGTAGCAAATATTGCTCATTCCGGCTTCCTAACAAATTTCTGGCGGGGTACTATTCTATCTTCCTAACATAGCTTCTCGTACAGCCTCTCAATCGTGGATTACCAGCGAGGTAATACCGAGGGATTTAAACGCAATAACCAATCCAACTAATAAGAGGTTGTCATGTCTCAATCACAAATCGAGCAATTCTACGGTCGTGCCGTCAATGACCAGGCAATTCTCCAGAAACTACTTCTCGGGATACAAACTCCCGATGAATTCATCGACAAGGCCGTGAGTATTGGCACCGAAACCGGATTCAGCTTCACGCGCGCTGAAACTGAATCCTGGATCAAAAGTCAAATCGAGGCCAAGGCCAATGGCGAGCTTTCCGATCTACAATTGGAAGCAGTTGCTGGTGGTAAGGGCGAGAATACCACATACGCACAAAGTTCATTTAGTGAATCCAAAAAATCCTTTGAGACTGGAGGAGTCACGGGTGCTACCATGGGCATATTGTATGGAGCCCTAGGCGTTGAAACCGCCGTGCTGGGAGATGATGTAACGAATTGGTTTCTTTCTTGGTAACGCGCGGATGAGACGTCGTTGTATGTCTCAAGCGCGAATCGAGTAATCCATATTACGTATCGAACGAACAGACAATTCTCGGGAAATTATTCTCGGAATGCTAAATTAATTAACCTCTCCGTCTCCACGCTTCTCGCCGAATATGGATAAGGCCATCCCTTTCCCCGAGGATCTTTCCCTCGATACGGCACTGGTGTGTTATGTCCGTTACATCGACCAGTCCGAACCTTCGCCCGGCCTGGTCGATGGGATTATGTCCCGGATACGTTCACCTCACGCTGGGAGCGTCGTGACACCGATGCCCGCGTTGCGCGAATTCGTCCGCGTCGCGGCGGTGGATTCTAGTTTGAGGGCACAACTGGCAAACGCCGCCAATCATGGTGATTTCGTCAACACATTGGTTCAGGCGGGAGCAACGCGCGGATTTCGTTTTCCGCACGCGGAGGTTCACCAGCTACTACGGTATTTCGAAGCGGCCAATGACGGCGAACTCGACGACGAACAACTCGACGCCGTTGCCGCCGCAACGCAGGGAGACATGCAGTGGATCTGGTGGCTACTCAAGGACAAGCCATAGGACAATTCATGAACAACGGAACGAACGCATCGGATAATTACGAACCGCTGGCCGACGCTTTTAGTTATCGCTTGCTAGGTACTGGTCAGCAATGGGGATATTATACCTTCACTTTCCCGGCGTTACGTTATTTGCTCGACCGGCTTGATGGCGACGAGGTTTTCGCCATTGGCGCCGAGGATACGGTAGGCGCGCCAGTTGGTTTGGCGCTCGGTCGAGTAGCCGCCAGCAAGACAGAATTTCGTCAGGCGGAGTTGATGTCGATCTACGTAATACCCGGCATGCGCAGACGCGGCGTCGGGACCCACCTACTCGACACCTTCACGGTGCACTGCCGTGTACTCGGGCTGGCGCGAATCCGCATCACCTACATGACAGGGCAGGCAAGCACACCAGCGTTGGAAGCGATACTGGCGCGGGCCGGCTGGACGCCACCGGAAACGCGTATGCTGGTGGTTCAGGCAACGCTCGATTCGATCCGCCACGCGCCATGGATCCGTGTCCTGCCACTTCCTAAGGGTACCCAGATAGTGCCTTGGGTGGACCTGACCGCGAGTGATCGCGCCACGCTCGCCGAATCGCAAAACACCCAGCCATGGATTCCCCATGATCTCTACCCATTTAACCACGAGGCTGGTTGCGAACCGACGACTAGTCTTGCGCTGAAGGAAGATGGCCATGTCGTGGGTTGGGTGATCAACCATCGAGTTGGTAGGGTGTTGCGTTATACCTGCGCCTTCATGCATCCTCGCCGCCAACGTAAATGCCGCATCCTGTTGCTGTACAACGAAGCGGTGTCCCGTATGCCGCAAGCGGGATTCGACACCGGCATCTGGACCGTTCCCACCTGGCATCCTGATCACGCGGCCTTCGCACGGCGTTGGATGGTGCCTTACGCGATCCAGTTCAATGAGACGCGGGGCAGTGCGCTATTGCTATTGCGCTAACTATTTTTCTAGTAGTCCAATCTCTACGCCTCTCTATTTATTCCCATGACCAGGGTCGATCTCCATCTTGGACTTTGGAAAACATAGAGCCCCTCCTTCGTAAGTAAAAAGGCTCCCCCA
>CAUYUB010000020.1:0-9872 GCA_963575685.1 Gammaproteobacteria bacterium
CAATGGCATAAAGAGGCATGGGTCTGCTTTTCTCAGTTCTTGCCACACCTCAAGTTGTGTCTGCTGTATGGCGCTGTCGAGTACATATCCTTTACCGATAAGCCAACCGCGAAATACTAGCGCACGCTTTTTATCTATCGGTCCTTTTAGCGGCCCATCGTCCGCTGATGGATGATCATCCTTGGTATCTGGTTCTTCCTTGGTAGAGGTTTCCCGACTCATGACGACCCCCCGCATTGCGTCGGGTACCGGAACCTTTGCCAGATCAAACATCTCTATCCATTTCTTGGGTGGTGCGCCATTCTCTTTTATATTTTCATACTCGTCTCCAATTATTCTGCTTAGATGGTAAGTAATCCATGCTTTTCTTTGACCAAGAAAAGGGTACTCGTTGTGTTCTCCGATTAAAGATTGTACATCTATTAGCAGAGTGATTGCCTCTTCCTCGTACCACTTCGCATACTCTGCACATAGTTGATATGCATCCAATATTTTCTGTTGTCGGAGTTCATTTAGTATCTTTGCCTGATACTCGGGGTCTGACCTGCATTTATAAACATGTTCATGGTTCTCTTTGGAAATAAAATATTTTGGTTCCTGAATGTCGTCGTCTTTCATTATTCGCGCCCTAGTGCGTCTGCCCTTGATAGGAATGCCGCGCCAGCCGGTCAAGGGCATACCGGTTTTCGGCCCGTCGGCCTAGGCGCGGCAGAAAATTATGCAGCTTTGCGAAACGGTATCATCTCTGCGCCAGCCCTTAGCTTGTCTAGGTAATCCGCCCAGGATTGCATCATGGCGCGACGCTCGGGTAGGTGCGCGGTGCGGTTGTAGGCTCGCCCGTTTGGGTCTTTCACGGCGTGGGCTAATTGGTGCTCGATGAAGTCAGGACGAAAACCCAATACTTCGTCAAGGATGGTACGCGCCATCGCCCGGAAGCCGTGCCCACTCATCTCTTCTTTTTCGATTCCCATCCTACGCATTGCCGATAGGATGGCGTTGTCACTCATGGGGCGGTCAGCGGTGCGGGCACTAGGAAAGACGTAACGCCCCTGTCCTGTGACTGGATATAGATCTTTCCAATAGGCATAGACTTGGCACAGACCAATAAGGTCGAAAAGGTCAATCAACCCCGAGGCAAACATTGCGAAAATCCAACCACACCAGAACAATCCGAACAACAACCAATATCCCGCAGGCGCAGTGACCCTCCAAACCACCGTCGGTAAGGGTTGCCAATGCCAGGATAACATCAAGATTAACAAACTTGCCAACACCACATAGGAAGTACGCTCAATCGCTTCAGACAGAAAATTGGCCCACCACCGTTTAAATTTTGGTCGAGCCATTATCGAATGTTGTAGTCCAAAGAGAACGATGAATACACTATTAAGCAGGAGCGCAGGAAGTGGTGCACCCGCCTCACCGGAATCAATGGTTTTCGGCAGGAAGGATAGATTGGCGATAAAGCCGATAAAATAAAGCAGACTCGTATGGAACAGTAAAAAACCAATAATTCCGTAACCAAACACGGCGATTCTTTTCATTTGTTCCTCCAGGTTCGATATTGTTTGATAACCAGGAAAATATCACAGTTTTACGCGCCAAGCATCCGATGGCCACCCGCGTTTGCCCACATCTGTCGAATGACGACCTATGGATAGGTGGCAACTTAGGTTACTATAAAGAGCCTATAAATTACCTCGGCCGGGAATACTGCCATGGCGAATCCATTGCCCAAGGTCAACCTCAGCGGTCTAGGCCGCCGGCTGGTCCGGGATGGTCTGTTGACCGAGGCGATTGCCCAGCAGAGCCTCGATCAGTCGCTCAAAGAGAAGGTCCCGTTTGTCAGCTTTCTGGTCCAGAACAAGCTGGTTGCGGCGCGGGACATCGCCATCGCAGCTTCTCAGGAGTTCGGAGTTCCTCTCCTTGACCTAGACAGCGTAGACCTGGACGAAAAAACAACCAAGATGGTTGGGGAAAAATTGGTGCGCCAGCACCATGTTCTCCCGCTCTATAAGCGCGGTAACTGCCTCTTTGTTGCCGTTACTGACCCCTCCAACCTTCAGGCGCTAGATGAGATCAAGTTTCAGGTTGGCGCTGCAGTCGTCGAAGGTACCCGCGTCGCGGTAACCGAAGCAGTGGTCGTAGAACAGGACAAGCTCGCACGAGCCATCGAACATGCCATGGTGGCCCCTACCGCTGCGCTCGTAGGCTTGGATGATGTAGACCTCGATAACGTGGATATCCGCGGCGGAGAACCGGAGGCCGGCCCAGAGACGCCTGATTCAGAGGTGGACGAGGCGCCGATTGTGCGCTTCGTCAATAAGGTCCTGCTTGATGCCATCAACAAAAAGGTCTCGGATATCCACATCGAGCCTTATGAAAAGATCTGCCGGGTGCGTTTCCGCCAGGACGGTATCCTCCACGAGATCCCTCCCTCGATTCCAATTGCCCTGGCGAGTCGCTTAGCCGCCCGCGTCAAGGTCATGTCAAAGATGGACATCTCGGAGCGACGTATCCCCCAAGACGGGCGTATCAAGATGCATCTGTCGAAAACCAAGGCCATCGACTTTCGCGTCAATACTTGCCCAACCCTGTGGGGTGAAAAGATCGTACTGCGTATCCTGGACCCGTCTCAAGCCCAACTCGGTATCGATGCCCTGGGCTATGAACCGGAACAGAAAGCATTATTCATGAAGGCGATTCACCGCCCCCAAGGGATGGTTCTGGTAACCGGCCCGACCGGTAGCGGTAAGACTGTGTCGCTCTATACCGCAGTCAATATTCTCAATAAACCGGAGCATAATATCTGTACTGCGGAAGACCCGGTGGAAATCAACCTCGAAGGGATCAACCAGGTCAATATCAATACCAAGGTGGGCTTGGACTTCGCCAGCGCCCTACGTGCCTTTCTACGCCAAGACCCGGACGTAATCCTCGTGGGTGAGATTCGTGACAAGGAAACCGCCGAGATTGCCATCAAAGCGGCCCAGACCGGACACATGGTGCTTTCCACCCTCCACACCAACGATGCACCCCAGACCCTCACCCGCCTGGTGAATATGGGGATCCCGGCCTACAATATCGCATCCAGCGTCAATCTCATCATTGCCCAGCGTCTGGCGCGACGTTTGTGCCTTGCAAACGCATTGTCGATCTCCCCTATGAGGAATTAATCAAGGAAGGATTCCAGGAAGAAGAAATCAAGGACTTGAAATCTATGAGCCGGTAGGCTGCGATCAATGTACCAATGGTTATCGCGGCCGTGTCGGTATTTATCAGGTAATGCCCATCTCAGAAGAGATGGGGCGCATCATCATGGCGGAAGGAAACGCCATCCAAATCGCCGATCAAGCCCAAAAGGAAGGGATCCCAGATTTACGTCGCTCTGGCCTCAATAAAGTTCGTCAGGGAGTTACCAGCCTCGCGGACATTAACCGCATCACCGTTGACTAACCATGCCCCCAAAAATACTCAAAAACCTGCTTCCACGAAAGCCGCTCCCACTATTGAATTGTTTATTTGGGAGGGAATCGATAAACGCGGCACGCGTATAAAAGGCGAAATTCGCGGTAATAATGTCGCACTGGTCAAAGCGGATCTCCGTCGTCAGGGTATAAATCCGCTCAATGTGCGAAAAAAACCGACCCCGTTGCTTGCGGGTTTCAATAAAGAAAATCATCCCCAAGGATATCGCCGTTTTCGCCCGTCAACTCGCCACAATGATGTCGTCCGGGGTGCCCTTGGTCCAGGCCTTCGAGATTGTCGGTCGCGGGCATGAAAATCCGGCGATGCAGGAACTGATTCTATCGATCAAGAGCGATGTAGAGAGTGGTTCTACTCTGGCGGAGACCCTCGCCAAACATCCCCTCTATTTCGATAAACTTTTTTGTAACCTGGTGTTTGCCGGAGAGAAGGCGGGTATTCTGGAAAGCCTGCTGCATAAAATCGCCATCTATAAGGAAAAAACCGAAGCCCTCAAGGCCAAGGTCAAGAAGGCCATGTTTTATCCTACCGCGGTCCTCGTGGTGGCCTTCATCATCACAACCATCCTGATGATCTTTGTTATTCCCCAGTTCGAGGAGCTGTTCAAGGGCTTTGGGGCACAGTTGCCGGCCCTGACCGTGATGGTCATGGATATGTCGAAGTTCTTCCAGAAATATTGGTGGATGATCTTCGGTGGTGTCGGCGGATTCGTTTATGCCCTCAAGGAATTACATAAACGTTCGACGGCCTTCCAATTCTTTCTCGACCGTGTCAACCTGAAATTGCCCATCATGGGCGATATCATTACTAAATCCATCATTGCCCGCTTCGCCCGTACCTTGTCCACGATGTTTGCCGCAGGGGTACCCCTAGTGGAAGCCATGGAATCAGTCGCCGGCGCTGCCGGCAACAAGGTCTATTCCGATGCCATCCTGAAGATGCGTGACAGTATCGCCACCGGCCAACAGCTCCAACTTGCCATGCGTCAGGCAGGGTTGTTTCCCAATATGGTGGTACAGATGGTTGCGATCGGGGAAGAGGCCGGCGCCTTGGATGCCATGCTCGGAAAGGTGGCCGATTTTTTTGAGGAAGAGGTTGATAATATGGTGGACGGCCTAACCAGCCTGATGGAACCTCTCATCATGGCCTTCCTGGGCGTTGTGATTGGCGGCCTGGTGCTCGCCATGTACCTGCCTATCTTCAAAATGGGACAAGCGGTCTGAACGCCTTACACCCCGTTGCCAATCTGCTGACCCTCCCCCTCTGGGGGCTTGCCGCCGCGGCGGGCCTGTTGGGCCTGATGGTGGGTAGCTTCCTGAATGTGGTGATCCACCGCCTCCCCCGCATGTTGGAACAACAGTGGCGGCTCCAGTGCGCCGAATGTTCTGAGGCGTCACCCACCACCCCGACCCCCGCGCCGACGACCTACAATCTGGCCTTACCTGCCTCTCACTGCCCCGGTTGTGGGCATACCCTCACGGTAATCGAAAATATTCCCCTGCTGAGTTTTCTGATGCAACGCGGGCGTTGCCGTGCCTGCGGCATACCCATTTCCCGACGCTACCCGATGATTGAAACCATCGCCGGGCTTAGTGGCGCGGTTGTGGTGTGGCATTTCGGCCTAACCTGGCAGGCAGGCGCTGCTTTGGGTCTCAGCTGGACGCTGATCGCGGCCTCAGCCATCGACCTGGAACATCAGCTCCTGCCCGACGTTATCACCTTGCCTCTATTATGGTTCGGGCTTGCACTGAGCTTAGGTGGAATATTCGTCGGCCCATCCACGGCCATTATCGGGGCCATGGCCGGTTATCTCTCGCTGTGGGGCGTGTATTGGATTTTTCGTCTCCTCACCGGCAAGGAGGGGATGGGCTACGGAGACTTCAAGCTATTGGCCGCACTCGGGGCCTGGATGGGTTGGCAAACGCTACCGGTGGTGGTGCTCTTTTTTTCGCTGGTAGGCGCGGTGGTGGGCATTGCACTGATCCTCGCGGGAGGACGGGATCGCCGCCAACCCATTCCGTTCGGGCCGTTCTTGGCCGCAGCAGGCTGGATCGCCCTACTCTGGGGTCGGGACCTGTTCTATGTCTACCTACGCTGGAGCCGACTGTTGTGAGTCATATACCCGTCGTGGGACTCACGGTGGCATCGGCGGCGGTAAATCCACGGTAATAATCGCTTTTCGGCTTTGGGTGTCCCGGTCATTGATGCTGACCAGGTGACCCGAGCCCTCTGTCTGCCGGGACAACGCTGACTGAGATCGTGGCCGTTTTCGGCACTGCGATACTGGACGCGGACGGCCAACTTGACCGCGCTGGTCTGCGGGAGCGGATCTTTACCGACGAGGACGCCCGGCGACGCCTGGAAGCCATCCTTCACCCCCAGGTGCGGAGTGAGATGGAGCGCCTAGTCGCCCCTTTGAAGGTACCCTACGCCATCTTTGCCATCCCATTATTGTTGGAGAGCGGCCAGGTAGACGCGGTAGACCGCGTCCTGGTAGTGGATTGCCCCACAGAGATCCAGATCCGACGGGTCATGGCGCGTGATAACGTGCCGAGGACGCAGGTCGAAGCGGTATTGGCGATCCAAGCAACCCCTGGGGCGCGCGTTGCGATCGCGGATGACGTGTTGGTCAACGATTCCGATCTCGAAACCCTACACCACCAGGTCAACGTCCTGCATCAGCGTTACCTGGAATGGGCGGCGGGACGGCCTAATACTTTGGGAGGTACCGACTGATGGCTGATACCATCACCTACGAGCTTCCCCTTAACGAGCGGGTACGCACCCTGCTACGTTTGGATCTTCTTGCTCGTCAGTTTGAGCACTTCGCCAACGGGACGACGGTCTGGGACAGCCGGGCAGCGGTAGAGACCCTCCTTGATGCCGCTGTTTTGGTAGACCGTTCCGACCTGCGGGGCGAATTGCTCAAGGAATTGGAGCGTCAAGTAGCAATCTTCGCGCCCCTGGAACAGTCCCCTGGGGTGGATGTTGCCCGCTTGCACGAAATCCTCGACGAATTCGACCTTGCCATTGATCGCCTCAAGGCCCAATCCGGACCGCTCGCACCCAATCTGCGTACCGATGAATTCTTGCTCGATATTCAGAACCGTATTGGACTTCCGGGGGGGACCTGTGACTTCGATTTGCCGATCTTTCATACCTGGCTTGAGCGGGGAGAGAATCTACGTGCACAGGCTCTCCAACGCTGGGCCGAGGAATTGAAGCCGGTGTGGCAGACGGCGGACTTAATGCTGCATATCATCCGTGGCAGCGATGTCGCCAGTCATAAGGTAGCCGAAGAGGGTTCCTTTCAGATCAGTTTCGCCCCGGAACCCACTTGTCAAATGGTACGGGTCATTCTTCCCGCCGAGGTTGGTTACTACCCCGTAATGAGCGGCGACCGCCATCGGGTGACAATACGCTTCATGGTATCTCAACCGGAGGGACGGCCCGTGCAGGTGCAGGAGGATGTCTCCTTTCAACTTATTTGCTGCATCCTGTAATTTCCTCTTGCTCCCACGTTGAAGCGTCACTGCCATTAAGGAACGGTAATTTAGCTTGCTTTGCACTGTTTTCAAGGGGTTGCGTCCTGTGCAAGGCAAGCCTTGCACTCCATTTTGCTTAACTTAATGGTAGTGACGCTAGAGCGTGGGAGCCGGAAAGCAAGAAACAATAGAAAGCAAGAAACCAAAAACCAAAACCTTTAAAGAACATTTGTGATGGATTCCCTACCAATTTTTCTAAACGTAAAGGCTCGTCCCTGTCTATTAGTCGGGGGGGGGCGCAGTGGCGGCACGCAAGGCAACGCTGCTCCTGGAATGCGGCGCGACCGTCCATGTGGTGGCGCCACAACTGGGGAGGGAAATTGAGGCATTGCGAGAAGCCGGAAAGCTGACTTGGCGTCGTAACCTCTTCGCCGCATCAGACCTGGACGGGATGGTCTTGGTGATTGCCGCGACGGACGACCCGGCGGTAAATCGGGAGGTATCGATCCTTGCCGAGCAGCGCAATCTCCCGGTGAATGTGGTAGACGCCCCGGCACTGTGCAGCTTTACCGTGCCCTCGATTATTGACCGTTCTCCGCTGGTTGCGGCAGTGTCCACGGGAGGGGTATCACCGGTCTTGGCGCGATTGTTGCGGGCACGCCTGGAGACCCTCATTCCGGCCACCTACGGACATCTGGCGACGCTGGCTGCGCGCTTTCGTGAGCAAGTCAAAGAGCATTTTCCCAACCCACCGGATCGGCGTCGTTTTTGGGAGAAGGTCTTATCCGGGCCGGTCGCTGAAATGGTCTTCGCGGGACAGGAACGGGCCGCGGAGGTTGCCTTTGCGCAGGCCCTAGCGGATACGGACGGAAGTTCTCCCGGTAGAGGGGAGGTGTATCTGGTGGGAGGTGGCCCCGGAGACCCTGACCTGCTCACCTTCCGTGCCCTACGTCTGATGCAGCAGGCCGATGTGGTGGTCCACGACCGCTTGGTCTCGGAAGGGGTGCTCAATCTGGTACGACGAGACGCCGAGCGCATCTATGTAGGCAAGGAGCGTAACAACCATACGGTTCCCCAGGAAGGCATCAACGAACTGCTGGTGCGCTTGGCCAAGGCCGGCAAGCGGGTCGTGCGCCTCAAGGGAGGGGACCCGTTCATCTTCGGTCGTGGTGGCGAGGAGATCGAAACCCTGGCTGCCGAGGGCGTCCCGTTCCAGGTGGTGCCGGGGATTACGGCAGCCTCGGGTTGCGCTGCGTATGCCGGTATCCCGCTCACCCACCGTGATTATTCCCAGTCCTGCATCTTCGTGACCGGACACACCAAGGAGGGACACATGGATCTTAACTGGGAGACGCTGGCCCAGCCCCAACAAACGGTCGTGTTCTACATGGGCCTGACTGGCTTGCCGGTCCTCTGTCGGGAACTGATGGCCCACGGGTTGCCTGCGGATACCCCCGCGGCCTTGGTAGAACAGGGCACTACACCCAACCAACGCGTCCATATCGGAACCTTGGAAACGCTGCCGGCCCTGATGGAAGGTAGGTCGGTGCAACCTCCGACCCTAATCATTGTGGGCCATGTGGTGAAGCTCCACGCCCAGCTTGCTTGGTTTGAGCCGAACGGCGAACCGAAGACGACACTCGCGTAGCACCATTGGACAGACGCGTAGCGTCCACTACCCGGAAGCGCTTGTCCCTGTTCTGTCTGTTGGTTGGGCGCGCGCAGTGGCGACATCAACAACGGGGCTTGACACCTCTGGGACGTAACAGGTTTAATGGGCACATCAGGTTGATGAATTGCCAAATGGCTAGGTAGCTCAGTTGGTAGAGCAGATGACTGAAAATCATCGTGTCGGTGGTTCAATTCCGCCCCTGGCCACCAAATGAGCATCCAAGGTAGTTTAAAGAAGGCCAAAACGCCAAAATAAATCAAGACGTTCGGCCTTTTTCGTGTCTGGTAACGTCCATCAGAATCCATTGACATCCCGCCAAACTTGACGGTACTTTTGACGGTATCACCCCCATCACGGGAGCCAGGTACCGCCATGCCCCTGACAGATACCGCCATCCGCAATACCAAGCCCGGAGAGAACCCCGTCAAGCTGACTGATGGGGCTGGGCTATACCTGCTGGTCAAACAAGCCGGGAAGTACTGGCGCTTTGACTACCGCTTCGACCGCAAGCGTAAGACCTTGGCCCTGGGCGTCTATCCTGACGTGACGCTGAAGGATGCCCGTACCAAGCGTGACGAAGCCCGTAAGGGGATTGCTGACGGTATCGATCCCTGCGAGGCCAAGAAAGCCGTGAAGGCATCAAGGACCGGCCAATCCACGAATACCTTCGAGGTCATTGCCAGGGAGTGGTATGCCAAGTTTTCCCCCGCGTGGTCACTCAGCCACGGCAATCGCATCTTCCGCCGCTTGGAGCGAGATATCTTTCCATGGCTTGGCGGTAGACCGATTGCCGAAATAACCGCCTCCGAACTACTGGCCGTGGTTCGGCGCATTGAGGCACGTGGGGCATTGGAAACGACGCATCGCGCCATGCAGAACTGTAGTCAGGTATTCCGCTATGCCGTCGCCACAGGTCGAGCGGAGCGTGACCCATCTACCGACCTTCGTGGCGCAATCCCACCGGCAAATAAAGAACACTTCTCAGCGGTCACTGAGCCTGGGAAAGTGGCTCCCTTATTACGTGCCATATACGGCTACCAAGTTACTTTAACCGTGCGCTGCGCCTTTCGTCTTGCCCCTCTCGTATTCGTCCGTCCTGGCGAACTTCGTAAGGCGGAATGGGCGGATTTCGACTTGGACGCGGGGGAGTGGCGTTATATCGCACCGAAGACCGAAACCCCGCATATCGTCCCCCTCTGCACCCAAGCTATCGCCATCCTCAAAGATCT
>CAUYUB010000021.1:0-9749 GCA_963575685.1 Gammaproteobacteria bacterium
CGGATGAAAAATCAATCTTTCCTGGAAAAAATAGAGCAGGGGATACAGCATGAATGGAATGCCTACCAGCAAACCGATGGTAATTCTGACAGGAGATTGTCCCAGCGATACGAGGGATAACGATAACATGGCGCAGGCAGCGGATCACGCTGGGAGGGGAGTGTTCAATCAAGGTCTACAAGAAAATCTCCCCCTGACCCAAAAATCAGAGGGAGATTTTCAGTTCCCAATCCTATTTCCTCGCTAATTCAAAAATCAAAACCAAAGCAAAAGAATCTTTCTTTTAGGATTAAAAGAAAAATCTTTTAATCTTGTGGGGTTGATCTTTGAAGGTAATCCCTAATAGGCGTGGATGCCGGTATTCTGCCGGACGTAGAGTTCTTCCCACATCTCCTCGGCGCGACGCTCGCGGAATAGCAAGGACCCGATAAGCACCCCCAAGAAGCCGATAGGAATGGAGATAATGCCCGGATTCTTCAGCGGGAACCAAGGTTTCTCCAGACCCATGATGCTGGTGGTGCTGTTGCCAAGACCAGTAATAATACCCTGGGCTGCCTTCTTGGCCTTTTCCTGGGCCGCAATATCCTTCTTGAGCTTTTCTTGGACGGTGGCATCAACTGCCTTGGCCAGATCGGCATTCAGCGTGGTCAGCTTGGCATCGGCGGTGGTAATGATCTTCTCCTGGAGCGGGCGTGCCAGTACCGGGTAGGTCATATTGGGAGACACCATCACCAAACCGATGGCGGTGATAGAACCCAGCACCATGCCCAACACGATGCCGACGGTGTTGGTCTTCTTCCAATACAGGGTGAGCAATACTGCCGGTAGGTTGGAGGAAGCCGCGACCGCAAAGGCCAATGCCACCAAGTGAGCGACGTTCTGACCCTTGGACAGGATGCCTACGGTAATGGCCAAGGCCCCGACCAGGAGGGAGGCGATGCGGGCGGCAACCACCTGTTCACGGGGAGTCGCCTTGTCACCGCGGATGACGCCCACGTAGATGTCGTGGGCCATTGCCGAGGCCGCGGCCAGCACCAAACCGGCGACCACCGCCACAATCGTGGCAAAGGCCACGGCGGCGACGAAGGCCAGGAACAGATTGCCCATCAATGAATCAGCACCACCACCCAAGGCCTGGGCAAGCAAGGGACCTGCCATATTGCCGCCCTTGTCGATGGCCGCGATATTGGCCGAACCTACTTTCATGGCGGCACCGGTGCCCAGGAACAGGGTCAGGACGTAGAAACCACCGATGATGGCCATCGCCCAGATCACGGAGACACGGGCATCCTTGGCGGTGGGGACGGTAAAGAAGCGCATCAGGATATGGGGCATGCCGGCGGTGCCGAATACCAATGCCATCCCCAAGGAGATCTGGTCCAGGGGGTCTTTCAGGAACAGGCCCGGCTCCAAGAAGCGTTGGCCGAGGTCGGCGGCACTCATGCTGCTCGCGGCATCTCCCAGCAGTTTCTTGACCTGCGCCTGGACGGCCGGGTTACTGACAACATCCTGGAGATAGCCGGGTAAGCTGAAGCCATAGGGGGCCCAGATGATGGCGACGAGCATCAGGGAGGCCATGACCAACAACACCGCCTTGACGATCTGTACCCAGGTCGTGGCGATCATGCCGCCAAACACCACATAGAGCAGCATCAAGATGCCCACGCCGACGACCGAGACCTCATATTCAATGCCGATCAGCGTCTTGATGAGTACCGCGCCGCCCACCATCTGGGCGGTAAGATAAAATGTGGAGACCGTGATGGTGGAGAGTGCGGCAACAATCTTGGAGGTACGGGGGACATTGCGGAACGCCAGGATATCGCCCAATGTGTATTTACCAATGTTGCGACAGGGTTCGGCGATCACCAACAATACGGTGATATAGGCTACCAGCCAGCCCACCGAATACATGAAGCCGTCATAACCGTAGAGGGAAATGAGACCGGCAATGCCGAGAAAGGAGGCAGCGGATAGATAGTCACCGGCAATTGCCCAACCGTTCTGGATCCCGGAGATGGAGCGACCGGCCGCGTAGAACTCGTGGGTGGTGTGGGTATGTTTGGCGGCCCAGTACGTGATGTACATCGTGACCGCAATAATCGAACCGAATACCAGGAAGGTGAGCCACTTAAATTGATCGGCTACGGCGCCGCTCTCAGCCAGTGCCGGAACGGTGGTGAGGAGGGCAGCCACGCCGGCTCCTCCGAAAATAAATGCCTTATTGCGTCGGGTCATGCTCAATCTCCCATCCGGTGTGCGTTATCGATGATCGACTGGGTCATCGCATCAAATTCGGTATTTGCCTTGTGCGAATAGACCCAGGCAATTCCCCAAGCAACGATAAATTCCGAAAGTGCGAAGAGGATACCGACATTGACGACTCCCCAGACCTTAATCTTAAATAGGTCTGGAAAATATCCAGCCCCAACTGGGAGTAGGAAGTAATAAAACACGGAAAACAGCATCAGGCCCCACAGAAATCGGGACTTCTTTCGGTGCAAAGCCTGAAAACCTGGGTCCGCCTCGATCGCGGCCCAGTTCATCTCGCGTGATGACATGTGGCTCTCTCTGTAAGGGAAGGTTTTTAGGTAATTTTTCCTATTGATTGGTCCTTCTGCTTGCTCGCTGCCTCCCTGCCGGGGAAAATCTACTATAGAACCTCTGTCCTTACCAGTGAGCCGGAAAATATTGCCATGAGCGTGGTCGTCGACCAGAAAGCCTTCCTTGCCACCGTCAGACCTTTTGACCGACTTACCGAACCGGAACGGGTAAAAGCACTCAAGGCTATGGATATTGCCTACTTTAGACCTGGGGAAGAACTACTCTGCCCACGTACTACCCCTGAATATCTTTATATCATCCTCAAGGGGGTGGTACGGGAAATTGCGGAAGACGGCAGTATCGTACATCTCCCGCGCCAAGACACTTTCGACGGCGCTGCCTTGTTGAACGGCTGCACCCAACACTGTTTTACGGTGGAGGAGGAACTGATCTGCTACCTCCTGCCGCGTACCGTGTTCCAAGAGCTGTGCGCCGCCAATCCGGCCTTCCACGCCTACTACTATGAAGACCTCTCGGCACGTTTGGCGGCACGGGGAGAATGTCAGGAAGCGCGGGAAATGACCGCGTTCATGATGGCGCGAGTCGAAGAGGCCTACCTCCACGCACCGCTCTACGTGGATGCCGTTGCGCCTCTCCGCGAAGCGGCCAGTCTCATGAATAGCCATCGAACCAGCGCGGTATTGGTCCGCCGTGGTACGGAGATTGGGATTGTTACCACCGCCGACCTGAGCGACGCCGTGATTGTGCGTGGCGTGTCACGAGAGGACCCGGTTGGGTCCTACGCCACCTTTTCCCTCGTCACCCTGGATGTCCAGGCCCTGCTCTTTGATGCCCTGCTCCGCATGACCCACCATGGTCTCAACCACCTCGTCATCACCCAAGGACCCGAGGCTGAGGTAGTAGGGGTATTGGAGCAGGTCGATCTGCTTTCCTTCTTCTCCAGCCATTCCTACCTAATCAATCTCCAGATAGAACGGGCAACCAGCGTGGCCGATCTGCACAATGCCTCGGGGGCAGCCATGGGAGTGATGCGGATGCTCTCCGCCCGAGGGGTGAAGATGCGTAATATCACCCGCCTGGTGAGCGAACTCGACCACAAGGCCTTTCGCAAACTCTACGGGATGCTCGCACCTGCCGCACTGTTGGAGAATACCTGTCTGGTGGTGATGGGGAGTGAGGGACGTGGCGAACGGGTCTTCAAGGGGCCTCAGGACCATGTTCTGCTCTTACGCAATGGGTTCGACTCCGACGAACTGCCACGTGTTATCTCCGCCTTGCGTGAGGCAGTCCAGGCATTGGGCTACCCCCCCTATCGAGAACATGCCCCGTGGGTAAAATCGGTGAAGGTCTTGCGCGATGACCTTTTTCGTTGGGTCAACCACGCTACCCCCAGGGATCGATTGAACCTGGCCATGTTTTCTGACGCTACCGCGGTGGCCGGAGACGCTACACTCTTGGAGGAGGCACGAAACGAATTGCTGGATCTGGTACACCACGATGCCGCCTATCTCGCCTTTTTTGCCAAGGCGGTCCTCTCGTTTGAGACGCCGCTGTCCCTGTTCGCCCACTTCACCTTGAAACGCGGGGCCCATCAAAACGAGTTGGATATCAAGCAAGGGGGTATCTTTACTATCGTTCACGGCGTGCGCGCGCTCGCTTTACAACGCCATTTACGGGTGACCAATACTGTCGACCGTCTCCAGATCCTTGCCGAACAGAAAGTCCTGGATCCGGGATTCGCGCAGGATCTGCGGGAGGCCCTTGATTTTATGAACGAGATCCGGCTGAAATCGGACTTGGCCAAGATTGATGATGGGCTGACACCAGATCACTATATCCGTCCCCTGGCGTTGCCAAAAATCGAGCAGGACCTGCTCCGCGATTCTTTAAAGGTGGTCGTCGCCTTCAAGAAATTTCTTACCTTCCACTTCCATTTGGAGCGGATGCTGTGATGATGAAGAAGGGCGTGTCGTGATCCCGCGTACCCTGGCTCGATATTTAGACCGTCGCCGGTTACGGGATCCAGCCTATGCCTTTCTTTTTGATGAGGATGATGGGAGTGAATTGGTTGCCTTTGACACCGAGACTACCAGTCTTGACCCCATCACTGCCGAGATCCTTTCCATTGGTGCGGTCCGGCTGCGCGGCAATCAAATATTTTCCGGCGAGGCGCTGGAATTGTTGGTAAAACCCAACGGCATCATCAGTGCCGACAGCATCAAGGTCCACCATCTCCGTCATGTGGATCTCCAGCATGGTATGGAACCACGTGAGGCTATCGCTCAGTTTCTGGAATTTATCGGGGCACGGCCGTTGGTGGGTTACTTTCTGAAATTCGATATTGCGATGATCGAAAAATATCTACGTCCCTGGCTCGGCATTGGGCTGCCCAATCGGCGGGTGGAGATTTCCGGCCTCTATCATCAATATGTCTCCGCGCGTCACCCCGAACGAGCAGTAGACTTACGTTTCGATTCTCTGTTGCGGGATCTGGATCTACCCTTGCTTGGGGCGCACAATGCCCTTTCCGATGCACTGATGACAGCGATGGCCTATCTTAAGCTCAATGCGGGAGAATCGCGGCGGCGGTGGTAGGCAAGGAGTGCAAGGTTTGCCTTGCACGTGCAAAGCAAGCTTTGCCTTCCTATGTTTCCACTGCACAAGTTAATAAATTACCGTTCCTAAGCAAGGTGGGTGCTATCTAATACATGGCAGTAGCTTTGGCTTGAAATAGCGGTTACAGCGATGGTCCGGATGCGATGCGTATTACAAAGTAGCAGCGAAACGAGAACACGGCGGAGGCGGTCATGAACTACAGACGATTAGGTGACAGCGATTTGCGGGTGTCGGAATTAGCCCTCGGCACGATGACCTTCGGCGAACAGAATACCGAAGCGGAAGCCCATGCCCAGCTTGATCTTGCCCGCGCGCACGGGGTCAATTTCATAGATACTGCGGAAATGTACCCCATCGCGCCGCGCGCCGAAACCGTGCATCGTACCGAAGATTACATCGGTGCTTGGCTCAGGCATCAGCCGCGCGACCAACTCATCGTTGCTACTAAAATTGCCGGCCCGGCGCGTGGTTTTCATTGGATACGCAATGGCCCGCGGGTCAACCGCGAACAGATTCACGCAGCAATTGACGGTAGCCTGCGTCGCTTGCAAACTGATTACGTAGACCTCTATCAGATCCATTGGCCGGATCGCTATGTTCCAATGTTCGGCGCGACCAGCTACGACGTAATGCAGGAACGCGACAGCATACCGATCGCCGAACAATTGCAAGTACTGGCGGAATTGGTCAACGCCGGGAAAGTGCGCTATATCGGCGTGAGCAACGAAACGCCGTGGGGTGTCGTCGAATTTGTGCGCTGTGCGGCAGAACTGGGCTTGCCCAAGATCGTCAGCGTACAAAATGCCTACCATCTGATGAATCGTACCTTTGAGGCCGGATTGGCGGAGATCTGCCGCCATACCAACATCGGCCTGCTTGCCTACAGCCCGTTGGCGTTCGGATGGCTCACCGGAAAATATCTTACCGACCCGCAAGCGCAGGGCAGAATTACCCTCTTTCCCAATTTTGGTCAGCGCTACCATAAACCCAACGTCCCGGTCGCCGTGAAAGAATATGTACGCATCGCCCAAGAAGTTGGATTAACGCCAACGAGTATGGCGCTTGCCTACGTCCGTAGCCGTTGGTTTAACAGTAGCGTCATCCTTGGCGCGACCACTTTGCAACAATTGCAGGAAAATCTGGACAGTGCCGAAGTAACGCTGACGGCGGAGGTTCTCGAAAAGATCGAGGCGGTACATCGGCTCTATCCGAATCCAGCGCCGTGATAATAACTGGTCTTATGCGTGAATCGGCACCCAATCCGGCGCACCATCGCTTCTCTACTCCGCAAGAGAATCCGCAGTGACCCGCCTCTACCTCTGTGAAAAACCCTCTCAGGCCCGCGACATCGCCCGGATTCTGGGGGCACGGCGCAAAGGCGAGGGCTGTCTGATGGGCGAGGTTGAGGGCCAACGGCTGGTCGTGACTTGGTGCTATGGCCACCTGTTGGAGATGGTGCCGCCGGATGGCTACGACCCGGTCTTCAAACGCTGGAGTCTGGATCACCTTCCCATCGTACCCACCCAATGGCGTCTTGCACCCAGAACCGACGGGCGCGCCCAGCTCAAGGCCATCCAGACCCTACTCAAAGAGGCCACCGAGGTCATCATCGCCACCGACGCCGACCGCGAGGGCGAACTCATCGCTCGCGAGGTGCTGACCCTCTCCTGTTGGCGCGGGCCGGTGCGGCGGTTGTGGCTCTCCGCTCTGGACGACACCAGCATCCGCAAGGCCCTTGCTGCGTTGCTGCCGGGCGCAAAGACCGAACCGTTGTGGCAAGCCGGACTGGGTCGGGCGCGCGCCGACTGGTTGGTGGGCCTAAACCTGACCCGCGCCTACACCGTCACCGGGCAGCGTGCCGGTTATGACGGTGTGTTGTCGGTGGGGCGAGTCCAGACCCCAACCCTCAATCTCATCGTGACGCGCGACCGCACCATCGAATCGTTCGTCCCAGTGGCGTATTTCGACGTTACCGCTCTGTTTGCCCTGTCTGGTGAGCCGTCGCAGGAACGGCGCTTTCGGGCGCGTTGGGTACCGCCGGAGGAAGTGGCGGACGCGGAAGGGCGTTGTCTCAAGCGGGAGGCTGCCGAGGGGGTGGTCGCGCGCGTCCCCGGACGTACCGGCAAGATCACCAAGGCCGAAACCAAGCGGGTCAAAGAGCCGCCGCCCTTGCCGTTCGATCTCTCCACGCTCCAGCAGATCGCCTCTCGACGTTGGGGGATGGGGGCGCAACAGGTCCTGGATACTGCTCAGTCTCTCTACGAAACCCACAAGGCCGTTACCTATCCGCGCACCGATTGCCCCTATTTGCCCGACAGCCAGCACGGCGAGGCGCCGGGGGTATTGGCGGCGGTCGCGGCCTCCGACCCGAAATTGGCGGGGCTGGTGCGAGGTGCCAACCCGGCCCTACGTTCGCGGGCCTGGGACGAATCGAAGATTACCGCCCACCACGCCATTATCCCGACTGCGGCCAGGGTCGAGGTGGGGCGCATGAATACTGCCGAGGCGCGGGTCTATGACCTCATCCGACGCCGTTATCTGGCCCAGTTCTATCCGGCGTATGAATACGACCGTACCGAGGTTGAAGTAGTGGTCGAGCAGGCAATCTTTCGTACCACTGGCCGGGTGCTGCGCATTTCCGGCTGGCGCACGGTGTTGGGAGGGGAATCACCAGCCGAGGGTGAGGATGAAGAACCGTCGCTCCCTGCCATGGCTGCCGGCGAGCCGGCCGAGGTCTTGGAGGCCGCACTGGAGGACAAACAGACCCGACCCCCGTCTCGCTATACCGAGGGGACGCTGATTGCCGCCATGAAAAATGTCGGCCGCACTGTGGCTGATCCCAAACTCAAGAAGGTACTCAGGGAGACCTCCGGCATCGGCACCGAGGCGACCCGTGCCGGCATCATCGAGACGCTTCTCAAACGTGGTTTTGTGGTCAAGGAAGGACCACGCTATCTACTCAGCACTCCGGCGGGTCGGGCATTGGTGGATGTCTTACCCGAGGCGGTGAAGGATCCCGCCACTACCGCACTGTGGGAACAGGGCTTGGAGGAGATCGCCCGCGGCGAGTCGTCGCTTGCCCCCTTTTTGGAGCGTCAGGCAGGCTGGGTTGGCGAGATTATCGCGATGGTGAAGGCTGGGCAGATGCCGGCCGGTTTGGCCGCTTTGGCGAGATCGGAGGGAAAGAGCCCAGCACGGGCGGCTCCCGTCCGAGACTCCGCACCACGCCGCAGACGGGAGCACAGTACCGGCGGAACATCCGAGAAGTCTGGGAAATCCGACAAGACGGTCAAGACTGACAAAACCGTTAAAACCGTTAAAACCGTTAAGACTGCGGAGGCGGAACAACCCGAGACATCACGTGCGGTCTCTTCCTGGGAAGGACCTTCGTTTTGGGATGATGTGCCGCCACCGTGGGAGACGGTTCCTCCGTGGGAAGGTAGCGCCACTGGCGAGGAAGCCCCACCGTGGGACGAGGTGCCGCCCAATATGCCACCCTTGTCGAAACGTGCCACGATACCGCCAGTCCTACCCGTTCCGTCTTCCCCGGTTGCCTCCCCACCCGTCGGGGTCGGTGGTTCCTGTCCGCGCTGCAACCGCGGACGCTTGGTGCAACGCACCGCCCAGCGTGGTCGCAATGCCGGAGGAACCTTTTTGGGTTGCTCAGAATTTCCTCGCTGTCGCTATACCGGTTGAATCGCGGCAATGTTGTCCGACGCGAAGTAGGGTTGGATATGGTTAACCGCTAGCCGCATCGCACATTTTTACTTTTGTTTTTGTTGTTTCATCCAAGCGCCGAGCATCGGGACCTCGACGCTGTGGGCCACCTGGGACGATTTTTGGAGCATGATGATGATTCGAAACGATCTAGCATCACCCAGCAACGAATTGGCTCCGGCGCTACGGCGTACCCTACTCGATCTGGCAGGGGCTGCGATTGATTTTGGCTTGACCCATGGCCGACCGTTAGCGGTGGTAACGCAGAGCTATCCGCCACCCTTGCAGGAACCGCGCGCCACCTTTGTAACTCTACAGATCGAGGGCCAGCTACGGGGTTGTATCGGGAGCCTGGAGCCCCATCGGTCCTTAGTGGCCGACGTGGCCTATAACGCCTATGCGGCTGCTTTTTCGGATCCCCGCTTTGCTCCGCTGACCTCTCAGGAACGGGGTCTACTCGATATCCATATCTCGATTCTGAGCCTCCCGGTCCCTATGACCTTTGCTTCTGAAGCCGACCTCCTGGTCCAGATCCGCCCCAATGTGGATGGGCTGATCCTGGAGGATCGGGGGCGACGTGGGACCTTCCTACCCTCCGTCTGGGAAAGTCTTCCTACTCCGCAGGAGTTTCTGACCCATCTTAAACGCAAGGCAGGGTTATCTCCTACTTATTGGTCTCAAACGGTGCAGGTGGCGCGCTATACCACGGAATCCTTTTCATAAGCGAATCAAAATCCAAAATCCTTAAGAGTCAGCAGGAGGCATCCTGTGGATCCTGATCCGCGCCGCGACGCATTGAGCCCACACTTGACACCGTTACGTCCGCGCCACGCTCCCGTGTTTTTGTCCTT
>CAUYUB010000022.1:0-40041 GCA_963575685.1 Gammaproteobacteria bacterium
ACGGCATCCTGGGTACGCGACATACTCATGCTGGTAGCGGTACTGGCAATGGCATCCATAATACTCTCCTCTAACTACGCGATGGTTGTAGTAATCTGAATTGTATCAGAAGGATCGGCGCTATGGGCCACGAATCCGAATCGGCGCGCCTCCCCTTTGTAGGAAAATTCTTACCTCCTGTCATCCGTTCCCTATAAATACCTCCTTCCGCGTGTCTGCAATCCTTTTTCTATATTTCTTGCACCTCAAAACTATTGATCTCGATAGGCAGAGTTGGGTTAAGCTAAACAGTCCTCACGTATCTTGTCGTTCCACATCTATTTCTGAAGGTATAAGCCAACGAAAACAAAACCAGAAAAAATCCGTTTGGGTGATATCCTGGTCCAACAGGGTCTTTTGACTTCTGAACAATTGAAGGGTTCGTTGGAGGAGCAACAACGGACGGGGCGTCGGCTGGGCCGAGTGTTCGTGGAGCGCGGCTACCTCACCGAGGAGCAGATCGCTCAGGCCTTGGCGCGCCAGCTCAAGATTCCCTACATCAATCTTAAGTACCATCAGTTAAATTCGCAGGTCGTACAGAGACTGCCGGAGACCCAGGCGCGACGGTTACGGGCGTTGGCACTGGAAGAGCGGGACGGCCAGATGCTGATCGGGATGGCCGATCCTACTGATCTTTTTGCCTATGATGAGATCTCGCGCCTGCTACGCCAAGACATTGAACTGGCAGTGGTCAGTGAGAGCCTGCTACTCCTGGCGATTGATCGGCACTACCGTCGCACCGGTGAGATCAGTGGATTGGCCCAGGAACTGACTGCCGAAATCGGCGACAGTTCGGTTGATTTCGGACCGGTTGGTGCGGTTCAAGGGGGTGACGATGCCCCGGTGGCGCGGCTGCTCCAGACCATCTTCGAAGATGCCTCGCAGGTCCACGCTTCTGATGTTCATATCGAGCCACAGGAGACCAAGGTCCAGATTCGCTTTCGTATTGACGGCGTGCTGCATCTCCAGACCGAGTCCGACGCCCGTATCGCCCAGGCCCTAGTTCTGCGACTCAAGCTGGTGTCGGGTCTCGATATTTCAGAGAAACGCCTGCCTCAGGATGGACGCTTCAATATCCGGATCCGCGGCCAAATGGTTGATGTGCGCATCTCGACCATGCCTACTCAGTATGGCGAGTCGGTGGTGATGCGCCTCCTCAACCAACAGGCGGGGTTGCTCAAGCTCGACCGGATCGGTATGCCGCCGGCCATGTTGCAACGGTTCCGCCGGGCTATTCAGCATGCGAACGGCATGGTGTTGGTGACCGGCCCTACCGGTAGTGGCAAGACCACCACGTTGTACTCTGCACTGAGCGAGATTAATTCGATTGGAAGCAAGCTGATCACGGTCGAGGATCCGGTGGAATACCGTCTGCCGGGCGTCAACCAGGTACAGGTGAACGATAAGATTGAGCTTACTTTTGCTCGTGTTTTGCGTTCGGTCCTGCGTCAAGACCCGGATATCATCCTGGTGGGGGAGGTGCGTGACCAGGAAACCGCCGAGATTGCGTTGCGTGCTGCGCTCACCGGTCACTTGGTGTTGTCCACCCTGCATACCAACGATGCAGCCAGTACGCCGGTTCGTTTGATCGATATGGGGATCCCTCCCTTCATGATCGCCTCATCCCTGCGGGTCGTGATGGCGCAGCGTTTGGTGCGACTGGTTTGCGAGACTTGTGCCGAGACGTACACGCCTAAATCGTACGAGGAGGAATGGTTGCGTCGGAGCATGGACGGACAGGCACGCGAGCCACGTTACGTTCGGGGGCGGGGGTGTTCGCATTGCAATGGTACCGGTTATCAGGGTCGGATCGGTATCTACGAGATGCTGGAAATGACGCCAACCTTGGTGGAAGCGGTGACCCGACAAGACGTACATCAATTCGTCCAACTCGCGGGCCGACAATTGGCCGGTCAGACTTTACGCCATCATGCGGTCGAATTGGTCATCCAGGGGCGTACCATGGTTAGCGATGCCATGCGGGTAAGTGACGATATGGGCGGTGAGGATATCTGAAGTAGGTTTTTCTCCATTACTGGACAGGTCTTATGCCCTATTTTGCCTACAGCGGCCGCAGTGACCATGGGAATCTGGTTAATGGAGTACTGGAGAGTGCCGATAAAGACGCCTGTGCTCAGCAATTATTGAGCAGCGGCATTACTCCCGTGGATATCCGTCCCGCCGCCGGGCCAACTTCTACCTCAGGGGGCGGGTGGCAGCGGTTGTTCCAACCGCGGGTGGGGGATATCGACCTGATGTTATTTAGCCGTCAGATGCATACCCTGCTCAAAGCTGGTGTACCCATTTTGCGTGGCCTTGCCGGATTAAAGGAATCGACCAATAATCCTACTTTCGCGGCTGTTCTTGGTGAGATACTGAGCGATCTCGATAGTGGTCGAGAGTTTTCCGTTGCTATGCGGAGGCATTCCCAAGTATTTTCATCATTCTACCTCAGTATGGTACGGGTGGGTGAGATGACGGGGGGGTTGGATGTAATCTTCCTATATCTATTTGATCACCTGGAATTCGAGAAACGCACCCGAGACCAAATAAAATCAGCATTGCGTTACCCTGGATTTGTCATTTTGGCGATGGGGGTTGCGATTACTATAATCAATATTTTTGTTATTCCTACCTTTGCGAAAGTGTATGCTGCCATGCATACTGAGTTGCCGCCTATTACGCAGTGGTTGATCGCCTTCTCTACATTTACGGTGAAGTTCTGGCCATTGATCCTTGTCATCATTGTTGGCATGTTGATTTTATTAAAGTCTTACATACGCACGGTGCCTGGTCAGTTACGGTGGGATACCATTAAATTACGTATTCCAATCATTGGTGATATCATCGAAAAGGCAACGCTGGCGCGTTTTGCCCGGAGCTTTTCCCTGGCCGCGAAGAGTGGCGTACCCATCATCCAGGCACTTGGCGTGGTTGCGCTGACGGTGGATAATGCCTTTATTAGTCAACGGATCGAGCAAATGCGCGAAGGGATTGGGCGGGGCGAAACGATTTTACGCACTGCGACTGCCGTTGGAATCTTTACGCCGATGGTTTTGCAGATGATCGCGGTAGGTGAGGAGACCGGTGAACTTGATAATCTGATGCAGGAAGTAGCCGAGATGTATGATCGCGAAGTAGAGTATGAGGTGAAAAACCTAAGTGATCGTATTGAGCCGATCCTTCTGGTAGGTCTTGGTATCCTAGTCATGATCTTGGCTCTGGGTGTGTTTCTGCCGCTTTGGAACCTTGGGCAAGCGGCGATGCATCATTAACCTGATGAAAAGAATTGATATATCCTGTAGGTTTGGGTTCCAAGGTTTCACCCTTCTTGAACTGGTGCTCATCATCACCATTGTCAGCTTACTTGGCGTCGTCCTTTTGGAGCAATTGTTGCGCTATTGGGAAATGGCGGAAAAGGCGGCAATGGAGCAGTTGATCGGTACCCTTCAAAGTGCGATGGTGATGCGGATGTCTACGCTGGTTGTCCGTCATCAGGCCCAACAGATCCCTGCGATGCCCCAGGAGAATCCGATGGGGTGGCTTTCCGAAAAGCCTACAAACTATCTGGGAGAATATTACCATCCAGAGTCGTCCGCGTTGTCGTTGGGTTCCTGGTATTATGATATAAAAGACCAGGAACTGATTTATCTGGTCAACCATGGTCGCTACTTTATTCCCGGCACGGATGGACGAAGGTGGATACGGTTCAAGGTCGGGTTGGTATATAGCGATATCCAATCAGATGCGGACCGGGTATCTGGAACGAAACCAACCATCCAAGCGGTGAATGGCGGTAATCGGGACAACGAAGCAGGCAAGGGAGAGGTTGCCGGGGTTGTCTTGAATCCCATCAATCCCTATCAGTGGTTTTAATTGGAATATCCCTGAGAAATAATGCTAGAAATGGTAGATACGAACGATCATAACCATTATAAATCACAAGGGAGTGTGTTGAGAGGGTGAGAGAGGTTGGTATGCGTAAAGAAATAGGCTTCACCCTAATTGAGTTGATTATGGTGATTGTAATTTTGGGGATTCTGGCATCTACTGCCTTACCTAAATTTGTTGATCTAGGTGGCGATGCGGAAAGGTCCGCAATTGCGGGGGTGGGGGGAGGGTTGACATCTGCCGCAGCGATTAATTATGCTGGTTGTGCGGTCATGAATAATGTGGTGACCGCCAATAAATGTACTAAAATATCCAAGTGCTCTGATGCCGGTACCTTATTGTCACCGACGTTAATATTGACAACGACCGCGAGCACCACCAGCTATTATCTGGCTAGCGACAATACTGCGACCACCAACGGTATTGGTGTTAGTTGTACCCTGAGAAAAGATCCGGGCTATTCTTATGATTATATAGTACTGGGGGCAGCGAATTAACATAATAAGCTTGAACAAGCCTGCTTGAGTAAAATTGTTTAGTTTTTTTGTGTAACCGATTGCTTATTATTTTATTAATAGGTGACGAGATGTTTAATAAATGCATAACCATCTGGAGATACAATAATGAACAAATTTAGTAAGAAAGACCAAGGCTTCACCATGATTGAATTGGTCATGGTCATTGTTGTTTTGGCCGTTCTCGCAAGCTTTGCTTTGCCAAAATTCGTTGATCTGGCCGCTGATGCTGGTATCCAAGGAAATGCCTACAAAGCTCAAGCCGCTAATCATAAAGCGGATGTTAAGACAGTTTGTAATACCTACGGTCTTACTTGTAACGATACCTAATCATTACCTAGGTAGTGTCCGCTGCAATCCTTGCCGATCAGATTACGTGAGCTGATACCGTCTGATCGGGAGGATTGATCGTGTTATCTAACCGACTAAGGAAGGAGCGGGGGCCAGTGTGTGCCGGATTTGGTTAATGCCTGCGATTTTTCCATGGCGAGCAAGGAAGATTGGTTTTGTCCCACCGCTTGGTAGATCTTTCCCCTCATATACCAGGTAAGTGGGATCTGTTCCAACTGATCTCGACGTAATAAGTCCTTGGGTTTGAGAACACGAAGGGCTTCCCATGGCTTCCCTAAAGACAGAAATATTTCGGCGGCCAAATTTTCTACATAAGGGGGGAGGCTGGAGGGGAGTTCTTCCGGCAAGCTCATCAATAGGGTGGTAATATCCTGGAGCGGACGGTGGGCGGTGTGCATGGCGCGTGCCAGGTAAAGGCGTAATTCCGCAGAACGCAGAGATTCCCATGCCTTGTATAAGGCATGGAGGGCCTCTTCGGGATTAGCTTTGCCTTGTGCAGCCAACTGACTCTGCATTACCCCCAGTTGTGCCCAGGCCCAGGGATTATCGTCGGCATGTCGCACCAGTTCCTGGGTAGCGTGGATGGCGACGGCCAATTCAGTATCTTTTAGAGACACCGCCAAACTTCCAGGAAAATAAGTAATCTCCGGCCATGAGTCGCCAATGGCTTTTTCTCCCCGCCGTGAATAAAGTAGGCTGGCCTTGTCATATCCTATTAAGCGCCACTCCGAGTCATTCAACGGAATCGGCAGCGATTCTTTATCTCCCTTCTGGTAGGTAACGATCATATCTACTTGCCATTTATTCGCCAACCGCTTTAGATAATCCCTCCCCACCTGAAAGGCCAGGAAATTTTCCAGAACTACATTGGTGTCAAACACCATGCTCGCTCGGCCATCTACAAAAAATTGTGCCCGTTCTTGTAAGGCAAACTCCAGATAACCGCCAAAGTTGTAATGGTTGAGGATTCGCGGTGGACTACTGGTTGGTTGGCTCAACGCCTTAATGAGCAAGGCGTTGCCTTGCGGTACAGCTTCAATATCCAAGGGATAGGCATAGGGAAATTTATTAAAATTCGGAAATGGGGGGGTGTATATACAGAAGACTACATAGATAATTACTCCCATCAAGATCGGAGTGATTGGCGTCCAGATCTCATCCAGCCGTTTTTGGCACAGTATGAGGAAATAGCTGGCCGGAATCACTGTCAGGATCGCCAATTCGCACAGAAATCGTAGATGACGACCGGATTGATAAAAATAGAATAGAATCAGGAACAGTTCCGCTGCCAGGAAGGGATAACTGCGTGTGGCTAAACCAAACAGATAACCCATTACTATTAGAAACAATAAAAAAGGATAGGGCTCTGCTGGGAGCCATTCACTGATGGCGAGGTTTTCAATATCGTTTTTAGTTGAGGCCAATAGATCGAAGAGAGCGGTACCCAGCGGTGTGCATAAAGGTAATAACAGTAAACCGCCTGCCAGAATTAGGCGTAAACCATGGTTAGGCAGTCGCTGCCTGGGTTCTTGGTCCACAACTAGGTGTAATGCCATAGCGCCAGCACCCACCATCGCTGAGCCGTGACTATTTGCCCATATTAGTAATAGAACCACACCTGCTAATAATTTTGTTGGAGTAGTGGCTAAACGAAATAATAGTAACATATTGGCCAAGGCAAGATATTCCACCAAATGGGGACGCAAGGTGTAATGAGAATAAAGCCATGGCGCCAGCAGCGTGAGCGTGAGTAAGACGGGGAGAAAATCCTGTCGTTGGCGAAGGATAATGGTAGCCAAAGGCATCAGGATGCCGAACATCAGCACAACTTGTAACGTCAGTAGGCCATAGAGACCGCCCAATTCATATACCTTGGCCAGGATGATTTGAAACAGCCAAGCTACATTGAGCAGGGGGGCTCCTGCTGTGGTAAAGGTGCGAATCTCCTTATCCATTAAGGTCCCGTTTTGCCACATCCACCGACCGGCATCCAGATGAAACCAGGTGTCAGGATCTGCCAATGGCTGGAGGAGAAATAAGGCCAGGCCTAGGGACGCCAATACACGTAGCCCCATGATTTGCATAAATATGGAGGGTGATGATGCAGGGAGAGCGACGGACATTCACGATCCTCAATAGAAAAAGCAAAAAGCAAGAAGCAAGAAGCAAGAAGCAAGAAGCAAGAAGCAAGAAGCAAGAAGCAAAACAGGTGTTGTGACAGGAATAAAGATGCCTAATTACTAATTCCTTCCTACCCGCTTTTTTCCTCTTCTTTAATCACGTACAGAGGGCGTTGTTGTACCTGTTTGTAAATCTTACCAACATATTCGCCGATGATGCCTAAAAAAACTAACTGGGTGCCACCCAGCAAAAAAGTTCCTGCTGTTAATAGCGTATAACCGGGAAGGTCAAGGCCAAAGAATAGGCGGTGTGCAACTACTGCCAGGGTAGCCAGTATGCAACCCATGACAATGATCAGGCCCAGGCTGGCACAGAGACGTAACGGAAAGATGCTAAAACCGGAAAGTGCCTCTAGTGATAACAGCGTCAACTTCAATGTATTGTATTTTGTGTAACCGGAACGGCGCTCCTGCCGGTCAAAGTCAATGGTGATCTGGGGAAATCCGATCCACGAAAACATCCCTCTCAGAAACCGGTTATGCTCCGGCATGGCTTTGAATACCTCGATCAGTGTGCGATCCACTAATCGGAAATCTCCTACATCCGGTAAAATATGGACCTCAGAAACCAGGTTGATGATGCGATAAAACAGATGAGACGTAGCTTTCTTAAACCAGGTTTCTCCCAAACGAGAGCGGCGCCGAGCATTGACCACTAGATTGCCTTGCCGCCAAAGGGTGAGCATTTGCGGTATCACTTCTGGGGGATCTTGTAGGTCAGCATCCATGAGTACCACAGCTTTGCCTCGGCTGCGGTGTAGCCCGCAACTAGAGGCAGCTTCATGTCCAAAATTGCGACTAAGACTGACGTAGCGGATACGCGGATCTTGGTCTCGCAGCTGGCGTATTACGGCCAACGAATTGTCGTTGGAACCATCATCCACGAAGATGAGTTCGAAAGTCACTTCTTCTTGCTCTAGGACGGTGGATAGACGTTGATATAGGAGTTCCAGATTGTTGGCCTCATTGAGCAGCGGCACCACTACGGAAAGTTCAGGAAGTGGATCGTTTGCGGACGAGGAGGACATGGCTAACTCCCATAGGTAGGAGGCGTAGGGGAAACCATAGGCCTTCCAGCCGGAATATGGCCCATAACAGGGTATTGAGCCAGGCAGGCATGGAAAAGAAATCTGATTGAGAGGCTGGTCTTTCCTTCTCCCGAGACAATAGACGATAACCAGCGATAGCTGGAAAGAGTAACGTATTGAGTGGGCGGGAAACCAGAATTTGGGCGGGTAGCTCGGCAAATAAAGCAATAAGTTGGCCAGGGGCATAACGCCGGTAATGGCCTAGGCAGATATCGTGGTTGCTCCAGAGAAAGGAGTGAGCGGGTACGGTCAACAGCAGATAGCTTTCGTCCGCCATCCGCGACCACAGCTCATAGAGAAAGGCCTGATCGTTTTCTACATGCTCCAAGACATCTGCCAGCAGGACCAGTTCGATAGTCTGCCATTCGTGGATAGGGATTTCTTGGAAATTGCCGTGGCGAATATCCAGGCCGGTACGTTGTTGGGCGAGACGTGCGGCCAGGGGAGATGGATCAATACCAGTTACTTGCGGAATATAGTTCTTAAGAAACAATAGATTCCCCCCCGTACCGCAGCCGATTTCCAGAAGCCTTTGTGGTAAGGGGTATATGCGACGTGCCACCAGTTGCCAGAGCAGTTCTCGGCGGGCGCGGAACCACCAATGGTCATCTTCCATGATAGCGTGTTTGAGAAACTCATCATCGTTCATTTAGACATTATTACTGCGTTGTCACTTCTAGGAGTGTCCATGGTCCCGATTGTACCACCACTCGACTAGATTTCGTCAGTAGTTGTATTCGCTGGGGATTGTGTCCACGTACCAATACGTAGCGGTAATTCTTCAGTACTTTTGGCCATTCCGACACGGGTGTTGCCTCCAATAGTGGCCAGACGCGCTCAGGCTTGAGTTGTACCGGTATCATGGGATTGCGAAACAACAGGGGATTGACACCACCGTTATGGATGATGTGGTAGTAGTAATGGTCATGGGCGTGCAGTTGGTAGAACAGTACTGAATCCAGAATATGCGTGCTACTATCGTCGAGCACCGGCAATACTGCGGAATGGGGAGACATTTTGTCCAGTACTGGCAGAATAGTTGCCGTCTCGTCAGAAATTTTGCTCTGGGTTTGGATGGAGGTTGCGACCAATAGCCACGCAAGGATTGCCAGCACCGGCGCCGCCATACGGGAGAGGAACGCTGATGAATTAAAATTGAATGATCTTGCCAATCTTGCAGGGCCGAGCGGAAGGTGCGCCACTGCGAACACGCTGAGAAAGTAGATGATTGGTGCCAAACGCAGATTAAAATACGAATAAAACCCAAACCAGAAGGGTAAGACAAAAAAGCCCAGCAATGCTGCACTAAGAAACCACCGCATCAGTTGCGAGAAATAGCTTATTGGTTGAGCTTGCGCTCGTCTCGCGTTTCCCCACAGTAGTAGTACGACCAGTGACCATAGTACGATGCTAGATATATCGACACCATTTTGCCAACGCAAACCGTAAAACATCATCATTAGAAATAACGCGACGCTTTTAACGGGCCACCAGCTAATCTCCCAATTCAATTTTGCGGATTCTGGTTGATTGCTCCCTGTTACTAACCAACCAATGAACAATATACCGACCAGCAGCATGGGAACGAGTGCGCGTGTCAATACCGAGCGATGCTGCCAGGTTGTTAGTACCATGACGCTACCTAATACCAAGAATACTAAGACCGTGTATGGGTGTGCTAGAATCAGAAGGACCACACTTACCATTAGGGCGAGCAGTGAATGTAAAGTGACCCGCTGATGTGCGAAATCAATTAACTGCATCAGTGAGAAAAATAGTAACGGTAAAGATAGAAGATAACTCTGAAAGCCCAGAAAGTAGCATTGATGAAATAGTAGAGGAAAAACCAGTAATAACGGCCACGGCATCGGTTCTGGGGGATAGTAACGTCTTATGCGCAGGACTACACCAGTCATTAGCACTACGTAGAGTGAGATGACGATTTTTCCTGCGGTTTCTACATCGCTGATCGTAGTCAGGAGCACCATCAATCCGTAACTGAGGGCATAGGCACCGGAGTGAAGATTAATGTCATAATGACTTGACCAATCAAGATGTGGGTCATAGAAGCTGGTTAGAATTTTAGTGATGAAGAGATGTTGTGGATAATCCTGCATGGGTAGAAAGCGCAACCACCAGATCGGTATCAGGCAGGTTACGGTCAAGAGGAGAATCCAGGTAACAAAATAACCGTCCAGCGTGCTGTTATTATTATGGGTAGAATTCGTAAAGATATCCATGCCAGAGCTGTCGCAAAGGTTGGAACAATGGGTCTAGTGTTTGAATCACGTAATGTCTTGGTTGTAATAGCAATATTATTTTCATGCCTGCCGCTTATTTTTGGTTTCCCGGTAGGTAGCGATTGGGGATATGAGCTGGTGCGGGTCGTAGAGTACGGGCATGCATTGGCGGATGGACAGCTCCCTCCATTTTGGGCAAATAATCTTTACCATGGCTATGGTTCACCAATCTTCTTATTCTATGCGCCACTATTTATGTTGGTGGCCAATGGATGGAGTGCGCTATTAGGTTCCATGGTCTGGGGGGTCAGTATTGCAATCTTGTTTTTCACGGCAGTATCTGCATTCTTTGTGGTAGGGATGGTTCATAGTCTGGTGGGCGGCAACGATACGCGGGGTCGTACAACCGCCCGGGTAGCGAGTTATCTCTATCTACTCAATGCATATTTAATCGGTGATAAATTTCTACGCAATGCAAATGCCGAGTTTACTGCATTATGTGTCGCACCGTTGGCATTTTGGGGGTTGTTTGCGCTACGGACCACACCGCGGCGTGGGGTCTGGTTGTTGGCGGCTGGGGTATGTCTGATAGTGATCTCACATAATCTTACAGCATTAAGTATGGTTATGCTATTGGTATATATTGGTTTGGTATTATACCCACCATATTCCGATCGCAAGCGATTTATCTATGTGGGTAGCGGTATTTTACTGGGCCTACTGATGTCGTCTTTTTTCTGGATGCCGGCATTGCTACTGAAGTCGTTGGTGCAAATTGACCAAATCACTACTAACCGTTTTGATTTTCACCTAAATTTTCCGCCGGTAGAGTGGTTGTTTGGATATAAATTTTATGCGATAGGGGTTTGGCCATTGCTATTGTTGGCAATAGCGTTTATTGGTGGGGGTCGTATATCGTCCACGCTTGAGCGACCGCTACGTGGCTTGTTTTTAGCAACCGGTGCTGCAACGGTTATGTTGTTACTGCTCCAAACTCAGTCAACGATGTGGTTATGGGAACAATTACCGATGTTGCCGCTTTTTCAATTTCCCTGGCGGATGATGGGGCCGCTCGCCTTGATGATTACAATTATTGGCGGGCTGATGTTTTCGCAAATGGCACGCGGTTGGGATATCCAGCGCATAAGGATGATGGAGGTACTCGTGTTGCTGTTGTCGATTGCCAATGCGGTACCGCATCTTGCTACATGTACCGTCATCAATAATAGGCAGGAGGTGGAAGGTCTTATCAAACGTGGTATTCCGGCGACGATCTCGGCAACGGTAATGGATGAGTATCTCCCCAAGGGAGTAAAGCAACCTCTTGAAGCGCCAGCCTCGATTATTGTGACCGATCAGGATGCTCAGGTGCAGGTGCTAGTGAATACTCCGATGCGTCTGGTTTTCGGAATTACGGCAGACGAACCGGTTGTGGTACATATCGCGCGGTGGGTATTCCCAATATGGGAGGCGTCTATTAATGGAACCGCCGCCATGATCCATGCCGGTCGCCTCCAAAATATTGACCTCAGCATTCCTGCGGGTCACAATGAAGTGACTTTAATAGTGCATCCTCCGCTACTACGGACGATAGGGGTAATTGTCAGCATTTTTGCCATCCTGTTGTGGATGATGATATTATTATGGAAAGAGAATGGCTGGCCGCAATGTTGCTGGTTTAATCGTGTGTTAAAAAACTACCAGGAGCCAACCGCCGCGTAGCGGCGTAATGAATTTAGCCGTGGGTTTCAACCCACGGTTGAGAGCCATTTATTACGATCGTCGCGTAGCGACGATCGAAATTTATTTCTAAAATCATCACGTTCATTCAGTCGTCGCGACGCGACGATGAAAATCTCCCGCTTCAACTGTGGGTTGAAACCCACGGCTAAATTCATTACGCCGCTACGCGGCATTGACCGATCTGGTAGTTCTTTAGCCGGGAGTTGCCTTATGCCAATCGAGACCCCCGACCTCTCCTCTGCCGACGGAAGAACACGGGCTCCAGTTCCGATCTTGACGGTCGTCTTGTTCTACGCAACCTTCGCCGCCTTTTGGATCTTGCTTTCCGACAAGGCGGTGGCGTGGTTGTTCAACGACCCGGCACGGATCGCTTTGGTCAGCATTCTCAAGGACTGGGCCGCGGTTGTCGTTACCGCGCTGATGCTCTACCGGCTAATGCAGCGTCGACTTGGGGCAGAGCCTGCACCTGCAATCGATCTGCGGCCTTTAGTCCTGCCCCTGACCCTACTCACTTTGGCCATCATTGCCCTGACGGCCGGCGGTATTCTCTACACCTTCCAGCAGCAAAAAGATAAGGAAATCGCCCGGCTGCAAACCATCGCCAACCTTAAGGTCCGACAGATCGTTGATTGGTTTGGTGAACGCTATAGCGATGCTCATCCCGTACCAGCCAAGCCGTTCTGGATCGAGCTCTCGCGTCGCTGGCACGATACCGGTGATATCGCAAGTCGTGACCTCCTCAATCATCTCATCAACAATGTTCCCTCCCTTCAGACCTGGCCTGTGCCTAGTAAAAGCGGTGAAGTCGTATTGTTCCGGCGCGATGGTGAGGATGTCCTTTATCTCAATAAACTGCGTCACTGGGAAGACGCCGCGATGAAGCTGCGCCTGCCGATAACGAATAAAAAATTGTTGGCTGCCCAGGTACTACGTGGTGAAGCGCAAGAGGATAACCCGGTAGAGGGGGTTGATTATCGAGGTGTTCGGGCAATTGGTGTGATGCGCAGCATACCCGGTACGGATTGGTTCCTGTTGGCCAAGCTGGACCGCTCGGAACTTCGTGCCGCGACCCTCGGGGATGCCTTCTGGATTGCGTTAATTGGCCTGTTGGCGCTATCAATGGCGATTGCCGGCGTGCTGCTGTTCCACCAGCACCAGCAGTTGGCCACCTCGCGGCGGGAACGTGCAATTCAAGCAGAGCGATTGCGCGCACTCCAATTACTCAATGCCATCGCCGAGGGGTCCACCGATCCCATTGTTGCCAAGGATACGGAGGGACGTCTTCTGTTATTCAACCGGGCGGCGGCACGAATTACCGGCCAACGCCCTGAAGATGTATTGGGTCGGGACGCTTCCGCGATTTTTCCTCCCGCCCAGGCCGAGCGCATCAAGAGCGATGATCAACGGGTAATGGTGGCCAATCGTGTTCTCACCTTTCCGGAACAAATTACGACAACAGACGGTGAGCGCACCTTACTGACTACCAAAGGACCACTCCATGATGCCGATGGTAAGGTTATCGGGCTATTCGGCATCTCCCGCGATATTACCGCACGTAAAACGGCCGAGGACCAGTTGCGTAAACTCTCCCTGGCGGTCGAACAAAGCCCGGAGAGTATCGTCATCACCGACCTCAATGCCCGTATCGAATATGTAAACGAGGCCTTTCTCCGCAGTACCGGCTATACCCGCGAAGAGGTTCTTGGCCAAAACCCACGGGTCCTCAAGTCCGGCAGGACGCCAAAAGAGACTTTCTCCTCTCTCTGGAGCACCCTGAGCAGTGGTCAGCCCTGGAAGGGCGAGATGTACAATCGGCGTAAGGATGGCAGCGAATATGTGGAATTCGTCATCATCATCCCCATCCGCCAACCGGACGGACGGATCACCCATTATGTGGCGGTCAAGGAAGATATTACCGAGAAAAAACGCCTTGCCAACGAATTGGACCGGCATCGCCACCATCTGGAAGATTTGGTGGAGAGTCGCACGCTGGCGCTTGCGGAGGCACGGGAACGGGCAGAGGCCGCCAATCGGGCCAAGAGCGCCTTTCTGGCCAATATGAGCCACGAAATCCGTACGCCTATGAATGCCATTCTGGGCTTGACCCACCTCTTGCAGCGTAGCCAACCTACCCCCGAACAAGCTGAACGACTCGATAAGATCGACGCCGCTGCTCGTCACCTACTTTCCATCATCAACAATATTCTCGACCTCTCCAAAATTGAGGCGGGCCGTTTGGAATTGGAGGAAACCGACTTTTCCCTCGGCGCCGTTCTGGATCATGTCTATTCACTGATTGCCGACGCGACAAAAGCCAAGGGGCTTTCCCTGGTCGTGGAAACTGATATTCCACATCTCCGGTTACGGGGCGACCCGACGCGATTGCGCCAGGCCCTTCTTAATTATGCCGGAAATGCTCTGAAATTTACCGGACAGGGAAGTATCACCCTCTGTGCTCGTTTGTTGGAGGAGAAAGATGAACAGGTTGTAATGTATTTCGAGGTACGCGATACTGGCATTGGTATTCCTCCCGAGAAACTGCCGAAGCTGTTTGAGGCATTCGAACAGGTCGATGCTTCGACGACTCGCAAATATGGTGGCACTGGCCTGGGGCTGACCATCACGCGGCACTTGGCGCATCTGATGGGGGGCGATGCAGGAGTAAAGAGTACCCCGGAGCAGGGGAGCACCTTCTGGTTTACTGCCCGCCTCAGGCGAGGGCAAGATAGCTCTACCACTACACCAGTTATTCGGGGAGAAGCCGAAGTCCAATTGCGCCGGCGTGCTGTTTTATCCGCGTCAACTGATCTACCCGTGGATCCGGTAGAAAATATTAATCCGATGGGGAGATACCATCTGCTTCTGGTGGAGGACAACGCCGTTAATTGTGAGGTCGCCCTGGACCTATTGCATGCGGCGAATTTAGTGGTGGACACTGCGGAAAATGGTCGTAGAGCGGTGGAAAAGGTCCAGCTTGCTACCTATGATTTGATTCTGATGGACGTGCAGATGCCCGAAATGGATGGCTTAGAGGCTACTCGGGTCATCCGTGCTCTGCCGGGAGGAGCGGAAATACCCATCCTTGCGATGACCGCCAATGCCTTTGAGGAGGATCGTCGAACCTGTGCGGCGGCAGGGATGAACGATTTTGTGGCTAAACCAGTGGACCCGGAGGCACTTTATAGCGCATTAATCAAATGGCTGCCGGTTGAAGTTCCTGCCCCGGCACCGATTGTGGCAGAAGATGCGATCTGGCGAGAGCGTCTGGCGGCTATTTCCGGTCTGGATGTAGCGCATGGGTTGAACGTAGTACGCGGCAAAATGGACACCTATCTGCGCCTGCTGGCGATGTTTGCCGAGCGCCATCAGCAAGATATTCAATATCTCCGGGAGCGATTGGCGGCTGATGATATTTCAGGAGTCAGACACCTTGCCCATACGCTCAAAGGCGCGGCTGGCAATCTGGGCGCGAAAGATGTATATGAGGCCGCCCAAGCGCTGCATGCTGCAATTTGTCAGGGCGCTCATCGTGCCGAGATTGACCGTTACGGCGAAGTGCTGGCAAGCGATTTACCAAAATTGATTTCTAATCTTCAGGCGGTGACGATCCTGTCGCCGCTCCCCAAAATATCTACTAATTCCGACCCAGTAGACGAAAAGAATCTCTCGGTGTTGTTGGAACGCCTGAAGCATTTGATGGAACAAGGAGATATGGCGGCCAACGATTTTGCGCGGGAACATGCGGCATTCTTATATGCTACCCTCGGGACAACCGGAGAAGCACTGATGCGCCACATTGAGGTTTTTGATTACGAAGAAGCGTTATCTATTTTGCGTGATTGGTGAATCTAATTTGGAGACATTTAACGAACCGCAGGCCGAGGCGACGCATTGACTTGACTCCTTAGACTTCTATTCGCAGACAATAGATCGCATCCTTTGCGCCATTGGGACCGGGCGCGCCCTGCCAGCCATTTCCTAATCGGTCGTAGCATACCAGTGCTGCCTTTGAATCCAGCGGACAGAGAGCCGTATAGCTGGTGGTGATGCTAGGTTTTCCCCAAGATCTGTTGAAGCATTGCTCGGGATCATTAATTGTAGTGTTGTGGTGGTTCGCCAAATCGAAGGCCTGCCAGGTTTGACGGTCTCGGGATATCCATAGAGACAAACCCGGTCGCCCGCCCGTCAGGAATTGGAGGCCGCTGTCGAGACGAATCCATTGCGGTTTGACTGACCCCATCCCCGGCAAAGGACGTGGTCGGCTCCAGTGATGGCCACTATCGGTACTCTCACTACAATAGACCTTATCGGAAACCTCCCGTTGGCACTTCCCTCGCCCGCTCCAGCCCATATAAATCAGTTATTTATACCAGCTAGCAGGAGTAGGTAGGGGGTTTCCGATAATGTCTAATGATAATTCTGTCCCATCCCGCTGCCAATCCGATAGATGCAGGCCAGCGTTCCCTCGGGGAAAATGATTATGCTGGATTCACTAGGCCCTTCTTGAGTGTCGGAGAAATCCTCTGCATTGGCTACCTGTGCGCGGTATGACCAATGGCAACCGTGATCATAGCTCACCATGCCCAATAGGGAATAGCGTTTCTCACCGATGAATCGGCCATACAGGGTGGTAAATAGGGTGCCGCCCGCCAAGCCGATTACATTGCTTCCGGTCACCATACATAGCCCACCATGAGGATAATTGGTCACCGCTCGGGGCAGACCGGCGAATTGCACCGGTTGGGGAATAGCAGTGACGGTACCGCTATTATCGAGGGTGATTCGGGTTCCCAGCGCAGTGGCGGTGCGACTGTCTCCCGGAGAGGCCGGCGCAAGTTCATAGGGCAGCAGCAGGATATCTCGTGGTCCGATAAAGACCGAGGCGAGGGCATAGCGGGAAATCTCGGGCACTCCCTGCCAGGTACGCCCACCATCCCGAGATAAGTAGGCCGATGCCGGCCATATTCCCTGGGGTTGATCGGCGCTGACGGCAGCAATGCAGAGAACTTCTTCACCACCCAGAGAATGGAGGGTAGGAAACCATAAGTGTCCGGGTCGCGCGTCCACCCGTATCGGGGTTCCCAGCCATTTTCTCGATTCGGATTGGGAGCTAATCACTATCTGGGTTCCTGGCAAGGTAGTGCTACACAAGTAATGCCGCCTCCCTTCTTGTCTGATTGTAGTGGCAAATAAAATAATGGATGGATCCAATATGGTTTTTTAGTTCCTTGGAAAATGAGAGCGTCTTTCTAACAAGACGAGAAATCCTTTGCCGCATTGTTCCATTGAAACGCTCAATATGGTTTGTTAAACCAGATTCCTTGCCAACTCTCCGATGCTGTTTCTCTGGAATCACGTCCACATAAGATTCATAAAGATCTGTGAAGAATGTGGCATGTTTACGGTAAACCTCGGGAATCTTTTCCCAAAGCAACCTTGCTCCTTCCCGTCCACGACTGCCAACATGAAAGGCAATAACTTGACGTGTTTCTGCATCCATTGCAATCCAAATCCATTGTTTATTACTTTTCTTGCCAACAAAACTCCACATTTCATCAGCCTCAACTTCAAATTTCAAAAGGATGACGGAATTGTTTTCTTTTGAATCAATATTATAGGATTTAATTCCTAAGTCAGGGGGTAAATCTTTATATAATATTGCGATAAAACCCAACAACCATGTCAAGCTCACATCAAAAATCCGACAAATTCCTCTGAGCGATGCGCGCTCCAAGAGGGCCTTTTTAATCAATTCTCTTGTTTCCATCCCTATGACTTTCTTCTCATTGTCCATAACAAACTGTCGCCCACAATCCTTGCAGCGATAATTCTGCTTTCCATTGTGTATGTGGCCATTTTTCTTATGGCGACCAGAACCGCAATGTGGACAGACTTCAATTTTCATGTCATACCCCAGCATTAGAAAATGATTTCGTATTTATTTAGAATAACAATAGTCTCATAAATTAGCAATTAGTTATTAGTTATTAGTTATTAGTTATCGCTAAAATATTTAGTAACGATGGACTTTATAATTATTTATGAATGCCATGGATACTATTCCGTACCTGAAGAGCATTACTTGTGTAGCACTACCCCTGGCAAGATAACGGATAGCGGGGGCTGGAAGTTGGCTTCCATAGAGGGCACAAGGAGTTGCGGTACATGAGGTGCATTCTGGTGTGCGGGTCGAACGTAATGGAGAGGGAATTGAAATTGATTTGCTGGTCGTAAAGGATGGCGCCGTGGTTGCGGTAGAGTGTAAAAGCAAACTCACCGAGGAACATGTAAATCGACTTGTCCTGCGCATGGAAAAACTCAAACGTATGCTGCCCTCTTACTGCCACCGTCAGGCATTTGGCGTTGTCGCAACAATGGTTGTATCTACCAACATCATACAGTATGCTCAACAGCAGGGATTCTATGTGCTTGCCCAAAATGGCGAATCGGTTGAAGTTCGCAATAACGTGGATTTTTGCGCTAAGGTGTGGTAGGAAATAGGGCCTAAGGGAGAGGGGAGAAAAATACTGAACCAATCTGCTGAATACTTACCGTGCCCGATTATCCTCCCGTTTCCACCGCCAATACGAATACGCTCTACATCGATGCTGGAGTCGGTACCATTCACGCTTGTCTTTATGACGGTGCCGATCACCTGATAGGGGAGATCAGCTTCAGTGCCAATGGCGATCTGCGATGCGCTTTTACCGCCCATGGCCTTGAGGAATGGTGTCATGACGCCAATGTCTATATCACCGGAAAACTACGTGATGTTGTCCACCGTATACTAGGCAAGGGGGAACGTATCCTCCCTGCCGCCGCGCTGTGGGCAGCGGCTCAAGAATTGGTAACGCAGCCCGATGAGGGCCCCGGAACCCTGGCCATTGTGGATCTCTCCGCCTCGGGCTACCTGGTGATCGGCGTGGAACCGGATGGCTCCCTACGCAACGACGCCCTCACCATTAACCCGCGCTGTGGGGCGGGTTCCGGCGTCAATCTCGACCGCGTATCGCAAAAACTCGCCATTGCGCGTGAAGCGGTGGATCAATTACTGGCCGGTTACCTCGGCGAGGAGAACGCCGCGCGCCGTGCCACCATCAATATGCGCGCCGACCGTTGTGGCGTCTTTGCCTCTTCCGCCACGATTTCAGATAAAAACCAAGGTATCCCGCTCGATTTTGCCCTCGCCGTCACCCTCAAGTCGGAGGTGCTGAAGGCGTGTAAAAAACTACCGGCTGGATTCGACACGATCTATCTCACTGGCCGTGTCTTTTCCTGGCAATACGCCCGAGACTGCGCAGCCGATCACTTCCGCGCCCAAGGCGTCACCCAGATCCATTTCGACCAGGATAATCACCTGCCCATCGACGGTTTGCGTCGGCTGGCGCGTGCCATCGGTGCCGGTAACTTCAGCCGGGGTGAGGAAGGGGTGCTCCGCGCCGAACGGTTGATCGAATTTCCAAGTTTTGCGGCGTTGCACCACGAACTCAGCGCGCACCACTGCTACTACCGCTTGCCCGCCTCCCCCGCACCAACCGCCACCAGTGAGGGACCATTCCTGCTCGGTCTCGATGTAGGCTCCACCATGGCCAAACTGATCGTCTCTGATGCCGGCGGCGAACAGGTGGTATTTCGCGGCGCCTACAGCAATTCCGGCGATACCATCGACACCATTAAGGCGATCTTTCTCGACCTGGAGCACCATCTGGGACCACGGCTAGCGGTGGCACAGATTGGTATCACCGGGAGTGCCCGCTATCAGGTGCGCCAGGCGCTCACTCGGGTCTATCCGGGCTTGGCCGACCGCGTGGTGGTGTTGGTGGAGAACTATGCCCACGCCCGTGGTTCAGTGGGCTACGCCCGTGAGCACATTACCCGGCTCCGGGCCGCCGGGGTCACCGATCTCAACGAGGAACTCTGCATCCTGGTGGATATCGGCGGCGAGGATACGAAGGTCTCGACCATTGCCCTCGGCAAGGCGGAGCTATTCGACAACGCCATGAACCTCAAGTGTTCGGCCGGCACCGGCAGCTTGATGGACACCCTCAGCGCCTTGTTCGACCTGCCGAACATCGCCGCTGCCTGCGCTGAAGGCTACGCGGCGGCTCGCGGCTACGGCATCAACGCCACCTGCGCGGTGTTCCTGATGGAAAACGCACGCAAGCTCCAGTCCGAGGGTTACCCGCGCGACGAGATTATCGCCTCCGCCAATTGGGCCATCGTCGATAACATGGCCCATAGCCTATGGCATCAGTTACAACTGCCGCCTCATACCATCGTCCTATTGCATGGCCAGACCATGCTGAGCGAGCCGCTACCGCTGGCCGTGACCGAGCGTCTGCGGCGCTTCGTGGGTGGCCCGGTGTATGCCCTGGTACCACCCGACCCCGGCCATCGTGCTTGTTTCGGTCTGATTCGTACCCTCGCCGAGCAACAGGTTGCCGGAAGGGTCGAGTTGAGCCCGCGCGACTTTCTCAACCGTCAATACGAGAAACGCATCATCCAGTGTAAGGGGGCTGCCTGTGGTGACAAAGAGGCACGTTGCAACCGCAGCCACCTCACCGGCCGGGGCGAGGATGCGCGCCGCTTCAGTCTTTCACTCGGTGGCTGTACCGCCATCAATGAATGGGTTGCGAAAAAAGGAGAGAAAAAGGAAACGGTGGAGGAGAGCTACCAGGCAATCTGGGAATTTATTGATCGCCACCACCCGCGTTCCGACCATCCCAACCGACTGGTAATCCCGCGTAGCTTCACCGTTTCCGAGTGGGCCTATCTGTTCGCTCACCTCTTCCAAGGATTGGGGGTAGCGGTGCATGTGGACAATGTGCGCGAGAGCGACATCATTGAGGCCCAACCCTATTTCCACATCGATACCTGCGCCCCACACATCGGCGTGGTTGGTCAATATCGACGCCTTGCCGCTGCTCCCCATGGCATGATCCTGGCGCCTCAATTCGAATTCTTGCCGGTGAAAGGGGGGAGTCTGGGACGTGCCTGTACTATCAACCAGGGTGCGGTCGCCGTGGCCAAGAGTTTGGCCGAGGCTGATTTTCCTGCGGCCTGTTTCCATCTCTTCTTCGCTGACCTCAAGGCATTACATCCGAATCGGCTCGCCGCACAATTCCATCCGCGGCTCTCGCCAGTGTTCGCCCACTATGGCATCGTTATTGACGAGATCACGCTTAGCACTCGGCTGCGCGACGCCCTGACGGCATGGACCGAATTACGCCGCGCCGCCGGTGATTTTGCCGCCGAATTAGCGGAACGGGCCTTGGCCGAGGGACGTCAAGTAGCCCTGGTGATCGGCCGTGAATATATCCTTACGCCCGGCATCTACGACAGCCATGTCGGGCGGTTACTACGCGACCAGGGGATGGCAGCGATTCCTGGTTATCTGCTGGATGTCCAACTCGCCCCCCAGTTTGACCATATTTACTGGCGCAATTCGCACCTCATCGCCACCTTAGCCGATGCCGCCGCTCGACGCGTCCTGCATACCATTGTTGGCCACTCTCGGCTACGCGAATTCTTTCGTCGCGTCGAGACCGGAGACGATACGCTGTTGCCGGTGGTACAGGTCTCCACCTTCCTCTGCGGTCCCGACAGTGTGACCACCCCGCTGGTGGCAGAGCTAACCCGCCAGCGCCCCTATCTGCTGATCCAGTCCGACGCGGTAATCAAGGAGTTGGCCCACCTGGAAAATCGGATGAACACCTACGTGCGGCAGCTCAACAGTGGCTTACATCGGAAAGTACTGGCTGAGCGTGGTGCCGATTTCGACATTAAGGTGCTGGCTGATCTGATCCATGGGGAGGTAATCGACGTTACGCGTGATGTCATCTACTTTCCCACGATGGGTGACAACCGTCCGGTCACTGCGGTGATGCGCGCCGCCGGTTACGTCTGTATCGATAACTACGACGACGAGACCCACGACCTGGAAGCGTTGATCCGCGCTGGTCGTGAATTCGCGGGAGATGCGGTATGTGCCCCGCTCGCGGCTGTTCATGGTGACGTACTCGGCGCGATAGCGGATTTCACTCGGCGCCGCGCGGCGGGGGACCCTCTCGTGGCGGGGAAGAACCGATTACTGATCTTTAACAATAAGGGACTTGGCCCCTGCCGCCAAGGGCAGTACGTAGAAACCCACAAACTCTTCGTGGACCAAATGCGACGTCAGGGCAGCATCGCTGAGGAAACGATGGTGCGCTTCCTGGTTGGTCATGAGAATAAGGGATTTGATTTTGGTTTGCCGCGTTGGGCGTTGCTACGCGGCATCCAAGGGGTGGTATTGCAGGGGGTGTTGCACCAATTACTGTTTGAGCTGGGTGCCGCGTGTCGCGACCGTGATCAATATCGGCAGCATTTCCTCGTGGAATTCCGAGCCCTAAAGCAGGAACTTTATCGCATCATAGAGCAACAGTTACGACCAACGACGCGCGGGCAATGGCTGGCCGAACGCTTCGGCCGTCTTCCGTTGGTGGGTATGGTGGTAAAGTATTTTGCCTACCGTTTTCATGCCCGCGACTTGCAAAGACCGCTCCGTCGTTTTGCTGCCCGTTGGCGTCGAGCTATACCGGCGAATGACACCATCACCATTTACGTGGATGGTGAGGTCTATATGCGTATCGCTCAGATTGAGCCACTGTTCCGTACCCTACTCGCGACGCTTGGCTTCAACAAGTTCCGCCTCGCCCACAGCCCCGCTTGGTGCTTCCTTGATTACAAGGTGGCGGGCATGATGATGCGTGCCGACGAAGCAGTTACAGAAACCAAGCGCCAGCTTGCCAGCCCGGCGTCGGCTCAATTACGCCGGACATTGCGCCGTCAACTGTGGCGGAAACGACGGCGTCTTGCTGTCCTGACCGCTACGCAGTGGGCGCTCCGCCATCTATTAGCCGCTCCGCTGTACCATGCCGCCGGAGTGAAGCTGCCCACCCCCATGCCGAAGGTATTGGAAGCGGCACGCAGACTGATCCCCACTCGTCGTCCCGGTGGTGAACTGATCCCCTACGTCGGTGAGGTATTACTCAAATTACGCGAGGGATACGATTTGGTGCTCAATATTGCTCCCGAGGGGTGCATGGTCTCCTCCATGGGCGAGGTGATGACGCCGAGCATTGCCGGCGCTGTTCCCGAGGCAAACGGTCGGATCCAGCATCTTTTCTCCCAGCAAGGTGATGTCGATGCTGAGTTACTGGCCTTGGCGCTGCTCAAGACGGTTGGCCCAGAACGGTATTACCGGGTTGTGTCGGTGAAATCCGAGTGAAGAGGGCACCCTGCCACCCGGCAAGGGGAAATTACAATACGGTAATATTTCACAAGCAATCAAAAAAAAGAGGCTTATCATGGAAAACTATCGTTCTTTCCATCCCTCGACCTCGGGTCAAATTGTCGTTGGAGGTGCTCCCGTCGTTGGTACCATTGAAACCGCAAATGGCGTGGATTGGTTTTCTGTTACCTTGACCACAGGCAGGAATTATCAATTTGGCTTGGAGAGAAACGGAACGTCGGGCTTATTCGACCCTTATCTTGAACTCTACAACAACCAAGGACATCTCATCGCACAAGATGATGATAGTGGCGGTGAGCTTAATTCCTTGCTGGCCTTCACCAGCACTGACACTGATACTTACTACCTGCGAGCAAAGGACTACTCATGCCATGTTGGTAACTATAGAATCGGAGCCTCTGTGGACGATCACCCAAACTCCGTTGCCACCGACGCCGCTATTACCGTCGGTAATTCCGCTACCGGCACGATTGAACGCCCCGGCGATAGCGATTGGTTTCGCGTCACCCTCAATACCGGCTACACCTACACGATCCGATTGAGGGGCGAGCCGTCGAACCATGGAACGCTTACGGATCCGTTTTTGGCTGGCGTCTACGATGCAAGCGGAAATTATGTTCCTGGGACAACGAACGACGACTTCGGTAGTAGTACGGAATCAAATCTTATCTTCACCCCAACCATTTCCGGCACTTACTACCTTTCGGCAGCGGCGGTCCCTTCCCAGACCGGTACTTACACCCTCACCGTAACCGGACAACACTCCCCCGCCGATCTTCCCGCTTCGACCGCGACAACGGCAACCATTGCCCTCGGTGGAACGCTACACGGCATGATTAATACCCCCCACGATGTCGACTGGGTGAAATCAACCTTGACTGCGGGCCATACCTATACCATTGAACTGAATACCGACAGCACCGTATCCAATCCACTGATGGACCCGAGTTTCGTTGGTATCTACAACAACGCTGGCATCCGGATTAGCGGGACGAGCAACGACGACTATGGGGTCGGATTCAACTCGCGGGTTACTTTCACCCCCACGTCCAGTGGTACCTATTACCTCGCCGCCGGCGGTTACGGGGATAACACGGGGGCCTACGAGTTACGTCTATCGTCGGCTATCACCAGTTCGAACAATGTCGGGAATACTGTTTCGACTGCGGCGAGTCTCCCCCTCGACACGCCAAGAATCGGCACAATCGATTCTACGCGTGACGTCGATTGGTATAAGGTCAGCCTGAGCGCGGGTCATAACTATTCAATTAACGTCCACGGTGTCGGTAGCGGTGCCGGTACGCTCATCGACCCGGAATTGATTGGTATTTATAACTCGGTTGGCGCCATCATTCCGGGTACTGGCAACGATGATGCAAATAATACGCTTGATTCTCAGGAATCATTTCGACCGATCACCAGCGGTTTTTACTACCTGGCGGTCGGCGCCGCGAACGACGGAACAGGTAGCTATACCGTCTCGGTCGAAACTACCACCGCTGCCTCGAACGATCTCCCCGACAACACGACGACCACCGCTACGGCGCGTCCCGATACTCCCCTGACAAGTACGATCGATACGCCTGGTGATATTGATTGGATAAAGATTTCGCTCACCGCCGGCACAACTTACCAACTTGATCTACGCGGCGCCGCGACGCACGATGGTAGTCTCAGCGACCCGTTGATTTACGGTGTGTATAACGCCAACGGGCTTGCCCTGCCGGGTTCCAGCAACGACGACAATGGGACGGGTAACAACGCCCAGGTAACGTTGACCGCGCCCCACACCGGCAACTACTTTGTCGCCGCGGGTGGTTACGGTATGTCCATCGGCTCGTATGAATTGGCACTCACCGTTATCAGAAGTGATACGACGGCGCCGACGTTGCTTGCCACCTCGCCCAGTGACAATGCGCAAAACGCACTACCGGGATCGAATCTGACACTCTCATTCAGCGAGCTGGTACAAGCGGGTAGTGGCAACATCACCATTCGTGGCGGAGGAACGACGCGGACGATTGCCGTCACCGATACGGATCAGATCAGTTTCAATGGCTCAGCGATGACGATCAATCCATCAACCGACCTTACTGCGAATACTGACTATACGGTTACCTTCGGTGCGGGTGTGGTGCGTGACCTCGCCGGCAATTCATTCTCGGGGATCACTTCGACCTCCCAATTTAACTTCCATACCACCACCGCTAGCACCACCAATACCTGGACCGTAATGGTCTACCTAGCCGCTGACAATGACCTGGAGCCGTTCGCGATCGCTGACATCAACGAGATGGAAGAGGCAATCCTACCTTCGAACGTCCATGTCGCCGCACTCGTTGACCGTGCGCCTGGCTACGATACGAGCAATGGCAACTGGACCGATACCCGCGAAGGACCCATCAGTCATGATACGAATCTCACCACCATTCATTCCGCGCTGACCTCGATCGGCGAGCAAGACACCGGCAATGGTATTACGCTCACCAATTTCATCAATACCACGGCTACGAACTACCCGGCCCAGCACTATGCGCTGATTGTCTGGGATCATGGTGGCGGACTGTCGGGCACAGCGTGGGATGACACGAGCGGTGATGACAATCTGACCCTGGCGGAGACACGTACGGCGATTACCGCATCGAGCGTCCCGAATTTCGATTTCATCGGTTTCGACGCTTGTCTACAAGGTATGGTCGAACAAGCTTGTGAATTGCGCAATCATGCGGATGTCGTCGTTGCGTCGCAGGAACTCATTCCGGGGGACGGATGGGATTATTATAATTTTCTCTCGAGTTTCACTGGAAACCAGAACCTGACCCCCTACGATCTCGCCAATGCAGCGGTTGAGACCTACGGCCAGTATTACACCGGTGAAAGCGATATAACGCTTTCCGCCACGCGTACGGATGCGCTTCCTGCCCTGAAGTCCGCGCTCAACGGCTTCGTGAGCGCTGCAATTACGGCAGGCAGCACCATCCTTCCGCAACTACAGAATGCTGCCGAGAGAACGATCGCAATTGATCATGGCGATGAGGATTATCGCGACCTTGGCGACTTTATGCATAAGGTGGTGGACGCGGTGACAAATACCTCGGTCAGAACCGCCGCCGCTGCGGTCACCACCGCGATCAATAACGCCGTGCTTGCACACGTAGGGACAGTGGCTGGCGCCACTGGGTTGAGCATTTATCTGCCCTTAGCGTCGATTGACGACAGCTATGTATCCAATGACTACTTGTTCCTGCAAGGTACCACTTGGGGTAATTTCCTACGTTTCATATTGAACGACCAGCACGGCGATAACTTAATTGGTGACGCCTCGAACAATGACCTCCGCGGGTTCGGTGGCAACGATACCCTTGGCGGAGGAGCTGGCAACGACACCCTTGATGGTGGTACGGGTACCGATATGTTGATCGGAGGTGCCGGCAAGGACACCCTTACCGGTGGAGCCGGTCACGATACCTTTGATTTTAACGCACTGTCTGAAATGGGCGTTACGAGTAGCACCAGGGATATCATCACCGATTTTACCCGTGGCCAAGACCGGATTGACCTCTCGACGCTAGATGCCAACCAGACCGCTGGAGGTAACCAAGCCTTTTCGGCACCCGTGGTTGGGGGAACCTTCTCGGCTGTATTTGCCTCTCCGGGTGATCTCTATTTCGACAACGTCGCCCATGTGCTCTACGGTAACACCAATACCAACGCGGCGGCGGAGTTCTCCATTCAACTTACCGGTGTTACCACGCTCAATTCCAGCGATCTGATCCTATAAGTCAGATCAGAAACGTGCTTTCTGATCCCCAAGTAACCGGAGAATAACCATGTCTACTTTGAACGGGACAATAATCCCTGAAACTCTTATTGGCGGTAGCGGCGACGATGTGATCTCTTATGATGATCCCGCCAAGATTAACGGTCAAAATGACGCGATCGACGGTGGTAGTGGGACTGACACCCTTGCACTGCTGGGATCGGACAATTATTTTGATCTAAGCCAGGCCAGCATCACCAATGTAGAAGTTTTAGAGTTAGGGTATGGGGATAGCGTCTTGCTGTCCGCTGCTCAATTATCTGGTATGACTACCATTACAGGGAACTATTACAGTACCCTGCGAATTAACGGTTCCGTCGACTTAACCAATATTCTGGTTAATAATTTGGTGAGTATCGCGGCGGGTTCGGCAGGTAACGATACCCTGATTGGTTCCGCGGACGATAATACCTTCGCTTTCTCCACGAATGCTAATATTGGACAATCCGGCGACAATATCGACGGAGGCAGTGGCAGTGATACCTTGGCACTCACTGGACAGGAGCAGTCGTATGACATCACTTCGGCAACCCTCGCCAATATTGAAACACTTCAGATTGGATATGGAAGTACCGTTGTCCTGTCTGCTGGGCAACTGGCGGGATTCGATACCATCAATGGCAATTGGTACACCATCCTAAACATTAATGGTAACGCCGATTTTAGTGGGATCGCGGTCAACAGCTTGGTCAGTATCGCGGCCGGTTCAACTGGTAACGATACTTTAATTGGTTCCGCGGACGATAACACCTTTACTTTCGCTACTCCCGCCAATATTGGACAATCCGGTGATTCCATCGACGGAGGTATTGGTACCGACGCCTTAGCACTCACTGGACAGCAACAATCGTACAATATTACCCAGGCGACTTTTACCAGTATTGAAACCTTGAGATTAGGATGGGGAAGCAGCGTTACCCTTTCCTCTGAGCAATTGGCAGGCATCAACACCATCAATGGCGATTGGTTTACTACCCTAAACATTAATGGTAACGCTGATTTTAGTGGGATCGCGGTCAATAGCCTGGTCAGTATCGCGGCCGGTTCAACCGGTAACGATACTTTAATTGGTTCCGCAGACGACAATACCTTTGTTTTTGCCACTCCCGTCAATATCGGACAATCTGGTGACTCGATCAACGGCGGTATTGGTATTGGTACTGATACCCTAGCACTCACTGGACAGTCACAGTCGTATGACATCAGCCAGGCAAGCCTTACCAGTATCGAGGCCTTGAGGCTGGGATGGGGAAGCACTGTTACCCTTTCCTCTGGGCAATTGGCAGGCATTAACACTATCAATGGCGATTGGTTTACTACCCTAAATATTAATGGTAATGCTGATTTTAGTGGGATTGCGGTCAACAATTTGGTCAGTATCGCGGCCGGTTCGACAGGTAACGATACTTTAATTGGTTCCGCAGACGACAACACCTTTGCTTTTGCCACTCCCGTCAATATCGGACAAGCTGGCGATTCGATCAACGGCGGTATTGGTACCGATACCCTGGCGCTCACCGGACAGTCACAGTCGTATAACATCAGCCAGGCAAGCCTTACCAGTATCGAAGCCTTGAGACTAGGGTGGGGAAGCACCGCTACCCTTTCCTCTGGACAATTGGCTGGCATCACCACCATCAATGGTGATTGGTTCACCACCCTAAACATTAACGGCTCTGCCAATTTTAATGGGATCGCGGTCAACAATTTGGTTAGTATCGCGGCCGGTTCGATAGGTAATGATACCTTAATTGGTTCCGCAGACGACAATACTTTTGTTTTTGCCACTCCCGCCAATGTTGGACAAGCGGGTGATTCGATCAACGGAGGTGGAGGTACTGATACCCTGGCGCTCACTGGACAGTCACAGTCGTATAACATCAGCCAAGCAAGACTTACTAGTATTGAGACCTTAAAATTGGGATGGGGAAGTGACGTTACCCTTTCCTCTGGACAATTGGCTGGCATTACCACTATCAATGGTGATTGGTTCACCACCCTAAACATTAACGGCTCTGCCAATTTTAATGGGATCGCGGTTAACAATTTGGTTAGTATCGCGGCTGGTTCGATAGGTAACGATACTTTAATTGGTTCCGCAGACGACAACACCTTTGCTTTTGCTACTCCCGTCAATATCGGACAAGCGGGTGATTCGATCAACGGAGGTATTGGTACCGATACCTTGGCACTCACTGGACAGCAGCAGTCATACGACATCACCCAGGCTCATCTGGCCAGTATCGAAACGTTGGGGTTGGGATGGGGAAGCTCGGTTACCCTTTCTGCTGGACAATTGCCCGGCATCACCACCATCAACGGCGATTGGTTTACCACCCTAAATATTAACGGCTCTGTTAATTTTAATGGGATCGCGGTCAACAATTTGGTCAGTATCGCGGCCGGTTCGACAGGTAACGATACTGTAACTGGTTCAGCAGACGACAATACCTTTGTTTTTGCCTCTCCAGCCAATATCGGACAAGCGGGTGATTCAATCGACGGAGGTATTGGTACCGATACCTTGGCACTATCCGGGCAGCAGCAGTCATACGACATTACCCAATCGACGCTTACCCGTATTGAAACCTTAAAACTGGGATGGGGAAGTACCGTTACCCTTTCCTCGGGGCAATTGGCAGGTATTCATACCATCAATGGTGATTGGTTCACTACCCTACACCTGGACGGCAATGTTGATCTTAGTGGTATTGCGATTAATAGCCTGGTGAATATCGCTGCCGGTTCGACCGGGATCGATCATTTGATTGGTTCCGCAGACGATAACACCTTTGTTTTCTCCAACAATGCCAATATTGGGCAATCCGGTGATGTCATTGATGGCGGCGCTGGTAGCGATACCCTGTATCTCGCGGGTGCGACGACTACTTATGATCTCTCGAATGTAGATCTGAACAATATCGAAACGGTGAAATTAGCCTATAACTCTACGGTGACCCTCCGTCCAGATCAGGTCAGCGCAATAACTGCCATTGACGGGGATTATTACAGTCAGGTGGAGATTACGGGTCCCGTCGATATTAGCCACCTCAATGTGACAGGATTTGTCAACATTGCGGTCGGTACCACCGGTATCGATACAATTGTCGGATCTGCCAGCGATGATACCTTCCTGATCAATGATGCCGCTAACATCAATGGTCAAGCCGACCAACTCAATGGCGGTGAGGGCTCCGACACGTTATATCTGAAAGGAAGTGGCGACACCTTCGATATTTCCCAAGCTGTGCTCACCAATTTAGATAATCTACAAGTCGCTTATGGTGATAAGGTAACATTATCAGCAGATCAGATTGTTCAATTTGACACAATTGATGGTGTCTCTTACCACACCATTCATGTTACCGGCTCAAATCCGTCCACCGTACAACTCGGTGGTGTCTTTGGTATTGAAGGATTGACCGCACCGGTTCCTCCGGGTCATGGTGAGGTGCCGACCGGTGAGGTTGTCACTCCGCCCGCTACAGCGCACGCGCTGACCAGTAATTTGACAGGCAGTACTGAAAACGACCTCTATATTATTAATGGAGCTAATAATATTGCTGAAGGAACCAATGGCGGTGTGGATACGGTACAAAGCACGGTTGCCTTCACCTTGCCCGACAATCTGGAAAATATAACCCTGGTTGGCGACGCCGCAATCAATGGTTCGGGTAATACGCTGGGCAACGTGCTCCTTGGTAATGATGGTGCCAACACGCTACAAGGTTTTGCTGGTCGCGATACCCTTTTTGGGGGCGGGGGTAATGATCAATTGGTTGGTGGCGCAGGCGATGATCAGTATTGGGTTGATAGCAACACCGATACGCTAGTAGAACTAAGTCATGAAGGCACAGATTCAGTCTTCTCGAGCGCCGATTGGCTATTGGGTAGTAATCTGGAAGATCTGACCCTAATGGGGCAAGACAACATCAACGCTACCGGTAACTCGCTGAATAACGAGCTGACCGGTAATAGTGGAAGCAACCGATTGGATGGCGGTACCGGTATCGATACGATGGCTGGTGGGACTGGCAACGATACCTACCTGGTCGATAACGCTGGTGATATTACTACCGAAACCAGTACCTTACCCTTGGAAATTGACACCGTCCGCGCAAGTATCTCCCGTGCCTTGGGTGGTAATCTCGAAAATCTTGTATTGACGGGTACGGCGGCTATCAACGGTACCGGCAATGAGTTGAATAATATCCTTACCGGCAACACTGGCAACAATGTACTGAATGGCAGTGCTGGTATTGATACCATGGTCGGTGGAACGGGTAATGATACCTACATTGTCGATAACTCGGATGACGTCACTACTGAAACCAGTACCTCGACTTCAGAAATTGACACGATTAATACAACGGTTACCCGTGCCTTGGGGGCTAATTTCGAAAACCTTGTCCTGACGGGTACGGAAGATATCAGCGGTACCGGCAATGTGTTGAACAATGCACTCACCGGTAACAGCGGCAATAACCTACTGGATGGTGGCGTTGGTGCTGACATCCTGAATGGTGGTATTGGTATTGACACCATGATTGGCGGTGCCGGCAATGACACTTACTTCGTTGATAATGCCGGTGACATCATTACCGAAACCAATGCCTCGGCCTCGGAAATCGACACGGTCAACGCAATGGTTACCCGTACCCTGGGTGCTAACCTTGAGAATCTTACCCTGACGGGTACAGAAACCATCAATGGTACCGGCAATGCGTTGAACAACACACTTACCGGCAACAGCAGCAATAACGTACTCGATGGTGGCGTTGGTGCTGACACACTGAATGGGGGGATTGGTGTTGACACCATGATCGGTGGCGTCGGCAACGATACCTACTTCGTCGATAATGCCAATGACATTACCACCGAAACCAGCACCTCGGCCTCGGAAATTGACACGGTCAACGCAAGTGTTACCCGTATTTTGGGGGCTAACCTGGAGAATCTTGTTTTGATGGGAATGGGAGCCCTCAACGGTACCGGCAATGCGTTGAATAATCTTCTTACCGGTAATAGCGGCAATAACGCACTGGATGGTGGCGTTGGTGCCGATACACTGAATGGTGGTGTTGGTGTCGATACCATGAGCGGCGGAGCCGGTAACGATACCTATTTTGTTGATAATGCCAATGATATCACTACCGAAACCAGCAGCTCGGGCTCGGAAATTGACACGATCAATGCAACCGTTACCCGTACCCTGGGTGCAAATTTTGAGAATCTTGTTCTGACGGGTACTGGGCACATCAATGGTACCGGTAATGCGTTGAATAACCACCTTACCGGCAATAGCGGCAATAATATACTAAATGGTGGTGTTGGTGCCGATATCATGACCGGCGGAACCGGTAACGATACCTACTTCGTCGATAATACCAATGATGTTATTATCGAAACCGGGACTTCGGCCTCGGAAATCGATACCGTCAATGCAAGTGTTACCTATACCCTGGGTGCGAACCTTGAGAATCTTACCCTGACAGGTACGGGAGCCATCAACGGTACTGGCAATGCGCTGAATAACTTCCTTATCGGCAATGCTGGTAATAACACCCTTAACGGTAGCGGAGGAAACGATACACTCACCGGTGGTACCGGTAATGATATTCTCACCGGAGGTTCAGGCAACGACATTTTCCGTTTTGACACGGCATTAACTAACAACCGCGATACCATCACCGACTACAATGTGGTTAACGATACTATTCAGCTGGAAAACGCTGTGTTTACTTCGCTGGTAACAACCGGCGTATTGGCGGCGGGTTCGTTCCGTTTTGGTGCGGGTATTACTACTGCTGCGGATGCAAATGACTTCCTGATCTATAATAGCACCTCCGGCGCGCTGTATTACGATGCTGACGGTAATGGCGCGGGTCATGCGGTGCAATTTGCAACCCTTAGTACAGGATTAGGATTAACGAATGCGGACTTCTTGATAATCTGATCAATTCAGACTGTCACGACTGGGACGAAAAATCTTTCGCTCCGAATTAGGCTACCCACTTAAGCTGGTTTAAGTGGGTAGCCCTATTTTTACAGAATTAGAGCCGTCCCTGTGATTGTCCCTACTCCCGTCAACAGGAGGGAGAAATCAGCCTGGACATCCGCATCGTTGTTGCCGTAGAGGATATGGGTTGTGGTATCAAAGTAGAGATCGCCGGTGTTGGAAAATGCGCCGGAGAAAAGACCACCCACGGTTGGTGTACCAAAAGCCTGGTTTCCCGCCACACCAGTATTAGCGTCAATGACAGAGAGATCGATCCTATCTCCCGTACTAAAGTCGCTGATCGTATCCCGATTCACGGTGGCAACGGAGTCGGAAATGGCGGTGAAAAGAAAGAGGTCGTTGCCGCTCCCACCGGTTAGAGTATCTTTGCCGCTCCCGCCGCTCAGTGTATCGTTGCCGTCCCCCCCTCTCAGAATATCGTCTCCCCCTAGACCATAGAGCGAGTTTGCCGAGGCGTTGCCAAGGAGATTGTTGGTCAGATCGGATCCGATCCCTTTGGTTGCTTGACCTGCCAGGGTAAGATTTTCGATCTCCTGATTGTAGCCGGAGTAGGTCTTCGCCACGGTTATGCCGCTAACCGTACCGCCCAGAGAGGCGTTGAAATTGGCCACCACGGTATCAATGCCGCCCTCGTCGGCAATGAGATCCGTGGCAACATCTGCATAGTAGAGGTCGTTATTGTCGCCGCCCAGCATGGTATCCGTACCTACACCACCATCTAGGCGATTCGTCCCATTTCCCCCCCAGAGTCGGTCATTTCCTGAAAGGCCAAAGAGGTTATCGTTTCCATCGTCGCCAGTGAGGAGATTATTCGTGGTATTACCGGTGCCGGTATAGGTGGTACCTACAACCTCGTTTTGGAAGAACAGCCTCTCGACATTGGGGGTAAGAATATAGGTGGCGAGTTGACCGGTGATCACTACCCGATCAGTGCCGCCATCCGCCGCCTCGATCACGACATCTAACGCCCCCGGATCAGCGAGCATAAAGGTATCATTATCACTCCCGCCGATTAGGGTATCTACTACGGAATCGAGATCGGTGCTGTTTAAGGTATCTCGGTCGTTTCCGCCATTGAGGGTGTCGGCCCCCATCCCTCCGAATAGATTATCGTAGCCTGCGCCTCCCAGGAGTGAGTCATTGCCTGCCCCACCCTCTAGGGTGTCATCGCCTTCTCCTCCATCCAGAAGGTCATTATCCGTGCCGGAAGTGGGGGCTTGTAAGCCACCGGCGTTAAAACCATAGAGATGGTCATTGTCGAGTCCACCCCGCAGGGTGTCATTGCCCCAGCCGCCATAGAGGGTGTCGAATCCTGCGCCTCCATTAATGGAGTCGTTGCCGTCGGGTCCATAGGGGGTCATCCCCGCCGGATGGTCACCCCAGAGTGAATCATTGCCAGTCCCACCACTCAGGGTGTCGCTACCCGCAAACCCGGCCATAAAATCGTTATCAGGGGAAGCGGTAAGGGTGTCAGTCCCGGCAAGGAGATAAGGAAGAGGACCAAAGGTCCTGTCGGTGGCGGAGTTATCCCCGAAGTTATTGGCTAAGTTGCTGAGCGACATGCCGCTCAGCGGTATGCTTACCAGGAGCGTGTCGTCACCGTTTGGGTGGATATGGACGAGTCTCAGGTTACTCACTGTGCCTGTAAAAGTAGAGTCACCATTGGTCACACTCCTGTTCTCACTCATGCCGGTGCCGGTAACACTGACCCGATATTCGGCGTTTTCCAACTCGATCAGCGTTGCCGTGACGGTAACGGGAAGGAGATTGAACATGTTCGAGTTAAAATCACCGTTACCGATTCGGCTACTGTAAGTAACGTTTGCCATGGTATTCTCCTGTTTTAGTGGAGGGACGAAAGGATGTTCCTAATTTCCAGTATCAGAAAATTGGAATAAGACTGCATACTACTCAATCATCGAAGCGCAAGGTAAAAAGGTATGAAACGGCAATGGTGGATATGGTTGATGGTGTTTTATTTCATGATGGTTCCCTGGGCGAGTCGGGCGACCACCATTACATTGCAAACCTCCGTAGGCAGCGTTGAGATTTCCTTGTTTGATTCAGCGGCGCTCCGTACCGTAGCGAATTTTCTTCACTATGTAAATAGCGGGGCTTACCACCTTGCAATCATTCATCGCAGCGTGCCAGGATTCATCATCCAGGGGGGCGGCTATACCTGGGATGAAGCAGCCCTATCCGTGAGAAGGATTCCAGCGGATCCCCCCGTGGTGAACGAATTCAGCGACAATCGCTCCAATGTGCGTGGTACCCTTGCCATGGCCAAGCTCGGTGGGAATCCCAACAGCGCAACCAGCGAATGGTTCATCAATTTGGCTGACAATTCAGGGAATTTAGATAATCAAAACGGTGGTTTCACGGTCTTTGGTGAGGTGACCAACGGCATGACGGTGGTCGACGCCATTGCCGCATTGCCAGTGATTAATGCCGGAGGCGCATTTACTAATCTGCCCATGGTCACGCTGCCCGCATCGCACCAGATCCATCAGGCTAATCTGGTGATAATTAATTCGATTACGGTGAATACCGATCCAGTTTTTACTGCTAGTGTTGAAAAGGCGGGGACGGGTAGCGGCGTGGTAACCAGCAGCGTAGCGGGAATCAATTGCGGCAGCGATTGTACACAGAGATATGCTGCTGGTACACGCGTAACCCTGACGGCCATTCCAAACAGTACCTCCACTTTTACCGGTTGGGGTGGTGGTGGGTGTTCGGGAACGGGGACTTGTACGATAACCATGACCGCTGCCAAGATGATAACGGCGACCTTCGCTCGGATCACCTATCTTCTGACGGTCAACAAGTCAGGCACCGGCGGTGGGACTGTGACGAGCAATCCTTCCGGTATCCAATGCGGTGCGGGATGTGCTACGAGTATTAAGAGCTACAACAGCGGCACTCAGGTGACCCTAACTGCAGGCGCGGTGAGTGGCTCTACCTTTGCGGGATGGTTGGGTAGCGGGTGTTCTGGAATGGGAACCTGCACGGTGACGATGGGTGTCGCCAAGACGGTAACGGCCACCTTCAATGCGTTGCCCCGACCCAATTTTGTGGTGACCGGGATTACCCTCACCCCGACCTCCCCGACGGTCAATAGCACCTTCCGGGCGAATGTGACCGTTGGGAATCAGGGAACGGCCGCTGGTGACGGTGGGCGACTCAATATCTGGCTCAACCAAGCTGCAAATCAAAGTTGTGGTACTGCTGGAGATCGAAATATTGTCGTTGGTACCCTTGCTGCGGGAGCAAGCAAAATCCTAACCTTCAATTCTCTCCCGGCCGGTAGCGCAGGGAATAAGACCTTGCGCGCTTTCGTGGATAGCAACTGTGCCATCACCGAATCCAACGAAACCAATAACCAACGCATACAGACCTATACCGTCAGGTGAGCCTCTGCGTTATGGTCAGTGATCGATACGAGGTATTGGGTGCATCTGCGTAGGCTAGCGTAATAACACCCCCGATATCCGGCAGAGGAGCACCGGATATCGGAGATGGCCCACTATCCGCCCACCGAAATGGGCCGGTTCCGTATGCAGTAAAACTCCTAGATCCTAGATCAACGTAAAGTCGTGCGCACTGAGGGAAGGATTCCCGGTCAGCGTGGCAATCAAGACCATATCACTATGGTTGCCACCATTCGCATCGTAGTACAGATTACCCGTGGAGGCGTTGTAGATAAGATTTGAGTTCGTCGTTGTGTTTGTACTTAAGGCGAACTCATTGGATGCGATTCCACCACCATCCGCTACTCCCCCGAAAAGCGTCCCGCTTAACCCAATCGTATCGTCATTGCCGGATGTGTTGGAGAAGTCAGTCACGGTGTCCGAATTAGAACCCGAGTTGTCCAATACGATCGTATCGTTGCCCGCTCCGCCAGTGATGGTATCGTGACCCGCTCCACCGGAGATGATATCGGTACCCGCTCCACCATAGATGAGATCGGTACCACCGCCACCGGAAACGCTGTCATTGCCTGTACCAGCACTGACGGAATCGTTACCGTCACCACCGGAAATAGTGTCGGTGCCAGTAGAACCAATGACAGTGTCATTGCCGGCACCGGCATCGACGGACTCAATACCACTGAGAGTATCCGTACCCTCGGTTGAGCCAGTGGCTGTGCCGGTGGTGAGATTGATGGTGGAGTTATCGCCACCGAACGTGACGGTATCGGTACCCGCCCCACCAATGATGATGTCGTTGCCCGTACCACCGACAATGGTGTCATTGCCGCCACCGCCCGTGATCGAGTCGTTGCCAGAGCCACCGGAGAGGCTGTCGCCGGTTGTGTCACTGCCACCGATGATGGTGTCGCTACCATCACCACCGAACAGCGAGTCACGACCCTCACCGCCGGAGACAGTGTCGTTGCCCGCACCGGCATCCACGGAATCGTTGCCAGCACCACCGGTAATGGTGTCGTTGCCGCCACCACCAGTGATCGAGTCGTTGCCAGTGCCACCGTCGAGGCTATCGGCCAAGGTATCGGTGCTGCTGGTGATGGTGTCGTTGCCTGCACCACCGAACAGCAAGTCACGACCCGTACCACCGGAAATGCTGTCGCCACCACCACCACCCGTGACAGTGTCATCGCCTGCACCACCGGCGAGGGTATCAGCTAAGGTATCGGTGCCACCGACAATGACGTCGTTACCCGCACCACCGTCCAGCGAGTCATCACCCGTACCACCGGAAATGCTGTCGCCACCGCCACCACCTGTGACAGTGTCGTTGCCTTCGCCACCGGAGAGGGTGTCGGCCAAGGTATCGGTGCCGCCGACGATGATGTCGTTACCTGCACCACCGAACAGCGAGTCACGACCCGTACCACCGGAAATGCTGTCACCGCCGCCACCGCCTGTGACAGTGTCGTTGCCTTCGCCACCGGAGAGGGTGTCGGCTAGCGTATCGGTGCCACCGACGATCACGTCGTTGCCCGCGCCACCAAACAGTGAGTCACGACCCGTACCACCGGAAATGCTGTCACCACCGCCACCGCCTGTGACAGTGTCGTCGCCTGTACCACCGGCGAGGGTGTCAGCTAACGTATCGGTGCCACCGATAATGATGTCGTTGCCCGCACCGCCGTCCAGCAAGTCATCGCCCGTACCGCCGGAAATGTTATCGGTGCCTCCTCCGCCACTGACGGTGTCGTTGCCGATACCACCGACGATGGTGTCGTTGCCGCCACCACCCGTGATCGAGTCGCTGCCGGCGTCACCAGAGAGGCTGTCGCCCGTCGTATCGGTGCCACCGACAATGATGTCGTTGCCATCACCACCGAACAGCGAGTCACGACCCATACCGCCGGAAATGTTATCGGTGCCCGCTCCGCCGAGGATACTGTCGTTCCCTGTGGAACCGATGACAGTGTCATTACCGGCACCCGCATCAATGTCCTCAATACCACGGAGAGTGTCGGTACCCTCAGTTGAGCCAGTAGCTGTGCCGGTGGTGAGATTGATGGTGGAGTTGTCGCCACCGAACGTGACGGTATCGGTACCCGCCCCACCAATCAGGGTGTCGTTGCCTGTACCTCCGATAATAGTATCGTCACCGCCTGCGCCCGTTACGGAATCGTTACCTACGCCGCCATCCAAACTGTCGCCAATGGTATCGGTACCGCCGGTAATGGTATCGGCACCGTCACCACCGAACAGAGAATCGCGACCAGTACCGCCATCTAAAGTATCTGCGCCGGTACCACCATTTACGGTATCATCGCCCGAACCACCCTCCACACTATCTGCATCTGCACCGCCATCCAAATTGTCTGCGCCGTCACCGCCATCCAAAGAATCAAGTCCAGAACCACCATCAGCGGTATCATTGCCCGCGCCACCATCGAACAAATCAAAACCCTTACCTAGATTGGCACTGTCATTACCCGCACCAAATATTACTTTGTCGTTACCTTCCACCGCAGTAAAATCAGAATTATGATTGCTCGTATCTGTTGAGAAATCTTCGCTATCTTTGTAAGTAAGAGCATTCCAGGAAATATCCTGGAAGTTAAAATTTTCCATATCCACATTATCCCAAACGTCATTCCCTAAATCATTCCAATTGACGTAATTGACATTCAGATTCTGATAAGAGGTTGATTGCATCTCTGTCCACTGGACCATTCCCCAGTCTACACTGTCCCACTGGGCCTGGTCTGTGCCAAATTCGTTAAATTGGACCTGCCCCCAGTCCACACTGTCCCACTGGGTCTGGTCGGTTCCAAACTCTCCAAATTGGATATTACCCCAGTTAACAGAATGATAAAGCGTAGGATCTGTGTTAAAGGTGTCAAAATTAACTGCACCCCAATCTACTGTTTGATAAAGGCTCGGATCAGTAGAAAAATCGTTAAAGTTAACAGTAGTCCAATCCACTGTTCCCCAATCAGTGACTGTGGTCAGGTCAGGTGGATTAGGATCAGACGGAGGATTATTGGAATCGGGAGGAGAGATATCGCCCATAACTTGTACTCCAGGAAAATGATAATCGATAGAAAGTTCAATCACAGCCTTCAAGCAGAACTGAAGTTACTATCTCCTAGAAGGGATAAATAGGAAATAATCCCAACTATAAATGTCAACTATTAGCCTTATTGAGGTATTTTCTGTGACTGGCTACGCCTAGGTAGGCAGGTAAGGGAGAAGGTACCATCTCTGAGTATGGCTATTCAAGCAGTTAGAAGAGATACAGATACAGATCTACACCGTCAGGTGAAATTAGGAGAACCAAAAAAAAGAAACCCCGCCACATTGCTGTCGCGGGGCTTCTTTTTTTGTGCCCCCGATATCCGGCAGAGGAGCACCGGATATCGGAGATGGCCCACTATCCGCCC
>CAUYUB010000023.1:0-9579 GCA_963575685.1 Gammaproteobacteria bacterium
AGCAGGGAGGAATGTGGGCGGGAGGCACCGGTATGGGCAACGGCCCGTGGGGCGGAATGCCTGGTGCGGGAGGAATGATGGGACAGGCTCAGCCCACTGAAGAAAATGCTGCCACTGCCTCCGCACCTGGTGGTGGAATGGGTGGACCAGGGATGGGAATGTCTGGACCGGGAATGGGCCCCGGTATGATGGGTGGGCCTGGTTCTGGGATGGGAATGGGTGGGCCGGGAATGGGAATGGGCGGTCCTGGTATGGGTTATGGTCCTGGGGGAGGTGGCAATGGTCCCGGTGGAATGATGGGGCAAGACCAATCCGGCTCGGAAGGTGGCGCATCCAGCATGGGTCCAGGTTCAGGCGCAGGGATGTCTGGCCCCGGCATGGGGATGGGTGGTCCTGGTTCCGGAATGGGTGGACCGGGGATGGGAATGGGTGGCCCCGGAATGGGCTATGGTCCCGGCATGGGTGGATCGGGGATGGGGATGGGGGGTCCCGGAATGGGCTATGGCCCCGGTGGTGGGAATGGTCCAGGTGGAATGATGGGGAAAGGCCAACCCAATGAAGAAAGTAATGCCTCCGATGCCGGTCAAGGTGGATCCGGTGCGGGTATGGGCGGCCCTGGAATGGGAGCAGGTGGTCCTTCGGGAATGGGTGGGCCTGGCATGGGTATGGGTATGGGTGGCCCGAGGATGGGGCCGGGTGGTCCTGGTATGGGCTATGGTCCGTGGGGTGGACCAGGCTTTGGCCCAGGTGGCGCACCCGGTATGTCACCTCCCGGAGCCATAGAGAACCGTTTGGACAATATCGAGCGGCGGTTGGATGAGCTGATGCAGCACCTTCAGAATCCTCCTCCGAAATAATCGCTTTACCCTGCCAAGTCTTGCGCCATGAAAATGGCGCAGGACTGTTGGTGTAGGGAGATACCGGCTACCGGACCTATTTTGCGGTACCTACCGTGAGCCCAAGCACCTTTGCTTCGACCACCTGGTCTGCGGCGGACGCTGGAGGCGGCAGGGGGAGACCGGTCAGGAACTGCGTTACGGCTTGGAGTGGGTCTTCAAGGGAGGTGGCAATCACTTGCACGCCGTGCTCACCGAGGCGACGTCTGAAACCCTCCCCGCACCCACCGGTAATCAGGGCGGTATTCATCTCCGTAAGCTCACTCACGGTCACCCCATAATCACGGGCAACCTTGTAGATCGGGGCGGAGTGATCCAGGGCGACCTTCTCCCAACTCAAGGGAGACTCGCGGTGTACCCCAACATCACTGAAATAACGCTCGGCATTGCGCGCCACTTCGCGGGCGGCGAGAAACTCTACGTAGAAATTACGAGAATCCCAACCGAACAAAGGACCGTTATATTCCTCAAGGATACGCGGGAAATCCGTACCAAATTCGGATGACGCCCGAGCCATACCACCGACACCATGGTTGTAAGAAGTGATGGCCAGCCCCCAGTCGCCAAGTTTCTCATAGGCATTGGCGAGATAGCGCGCGCAACCTTCGGCCGCCAGCACCGGGTCGTAGCGTTCGTCTACCGCCGCGTTTACTTTCATGAAGGTACGCGCTGCCGGTAAGGTGAACTGCCAGATACCCACCGCCCCAACGCCAGAACGGGCATTGGTCTGAAAGGAAGATTCTACGTGGGGAAGAAAGGCCAAATCTTCAGGTACCCCATGGGCACGGAAGATGCGCCGGAAGAGGGGGTCATAACGCCCACTCACCTCTACCCCCTGCAGAAATTTCTCGCGGATCCCGCGTTGAAACCGCACCCGATCGTGGGCACCAGGAAGCTGGGAAATTTTTCCAAGCGTCCTGAATTTGTCCAGTAGTTGCTGCTCAGACTCGTTGAGGTCTTCGCCACGGGCCACCTTTTGCTCTAGGGTGTGGAGACGACGCGAGAGATCCTCAACATGCTCGTTAATAAACTCCTTTCGATCCGTGGCGCGACCTTCTCCCGATTCCGGCAGGGTCAACACCTCGTAGATCAGACCAGGGTTGTTCATGTCGTGCAGGGCCACCTGCCGACGGTTCCAGACCCCGAAGACATGACGCCAAAAATTTACCCGTGCGGCAAGTTCCGCCTGATGGGGAAATGGGTCATCGGCTGCGATGGTCTGGGCAAAGGCCTCATCCGGCAGATCGGGATCTGCACCGCTGAAGACCGGGACCAGGGAGAGGGCCAGAAACAGGGCGACACCACCTGCCGCCAGAAATTGAAAACTGTTTTTGCGCATTATTTTCTTCCCCTGCATCCTTCACGGAATCATCTGCCCCGTAAAGAATTGATTAAGTTTAAATAAACCCAGATTAACGCTGGGTACCAAGATACCCGTTTCGGCCAGCGCCTCTTGATACCAGATGACTGAGGCAGCCACTAAGGCAACCGAAACGAGTATCAAGGCTAATGCTCCCGACAAGGCTACCAAAAAGCCATCAGACGACCTGCTTCCACCTTGCTCTCGAAAGTCCGTAGCGGCCGTTCTCCCTTGTCTACGCAACTACCGGTAGTCACATCAAAGGCCCAGTTATGTTTAGGGCAAGTAAGACGCAGACCATCCAGTGCCAGATGCGGGATATCGGTTACTTGGTGGGGGCAACGGCTGTCATAGATCCGCACCGTTTCGCCCTGGCGGTAGATGAAGAGATGACGGCTGTCACACTCCCGGTAGGTGATGCTCCCTTCGGTTGCCTCTTCAAGGGCCATAACGTCATGCCAGCTTCCTTCGGCGTTGAGGTTCTCGGGGCGAAACTCGGGAAGGTCCATCTCCAGCAAAATGTCTACCGCCCAGACGATCTTGGCGAGTCCCAGGGCGGGAAAGGCCATCAGCAGGGCATCCAATATCTCGTTCGGAGTTACTCCGTCGCGCAAAGCACGAGTAAGATATTGGCGGAAACCCTTATCCGTTTGGGAATGGACCTTAGTGATAACGGAAATGAGATCACGGGTCTTGGGGTCGAGATGCTTGCCAGCCTCTTTCAAAAACTTAAAGTAGGGCAAAACAGCATCGGGGCGTGCGCTTATCAAGTAATTAAGGGCGTCGCTCATCTTTTAGTCCCTATGAGTTAGGGTAATAACGGGTTTGAGAGCGCATAGATTAGCCTACGGAACAGAAAGTTGCACGGGTTTCTTAAAACTCTGCAAGAAGTTTAGAGTTTTACATTGTCTTTCGGACGTTTTATATTAGGATCAGTAAATTAAATACTATCCGGCAACGCCGTCCGACTTTCCTGATTAATTTGATAGAGATTAACCAAATGTCCCTTTCCCGCCGTGAACTCCTAAAACTCATAAGCTTAGCCAGTATTGCCGGACTCGGCTCGAAATCAGTATTCGCCGAGCGCCTCCTGCCTTCCGACCCCTATGAAATCCCCCGCTTCGGCAATGTACGTCTGCTGCATCTTACCGATACCCATGCACAACTTCTGCCAATCCATTTCCGCGAGCCGAACGTCAATCTGGGGATAGGAGGAGCGACTGGAAAGGTACCTCACCTGGTCGGCAGTGCTTTTCTTGAGCACTTCGGGATTGCCCCGGATAGTGTTGGCGCTTCCGCCTTTAGCTACCTTCGGTTTGAGGAGGCCGCGCATCGTTACGGCAAGGTCGGTGGCTTTGCCCATCTGCGTACGCTGGTCAAGCAGCTACGCGCCGCGGTGGGTGATGGCAACAGCTTGCTGTTGGATGGTGGCGATACCTGGCAAGGCTCGGCAACCGCCCTATGGACCCGCGGGCAGGACATGGTGGATGCCTGCAAGCTGCTCGGGGTGGAGTGCATGGTGGGTCACTGGGAGTTCACCTACGGCGAGGAACGGGTCAAGGAACTGGTGGAGAACGACCTGAAGGGCCACATCGATTTTCTGGCGCAAAATCTCCAGGACCAGGAATTCGGTGACCCGATCTTCAAACCGTTCGTAATCAAGGAAGTCGGCGGTCACCGCGTGGCCGTCATCGGCCAAGCCTTTCCCTATACGACCATCGCCAACCCTTCCTACAAGGTTCCGCATTGGTCCTTCGGTATCCACGAAGAACACCTCCAAACTGTCGTGGAAGAGGCGCGAGGTCAGGGTGCCGAGGTGGTGGTCCTCCTGTCTCACAACGGCATGGATGTGGACCTCAAGATGGCGAGCCGTTTGCGCGGGCTGCATGTCATCCTCGGCGGCCACACCCACGACGGGATCCCAGCCCCGGTTCTGGTTGACAACCCAGGTGGCAAGACCCTCGTGATCAACTCCGGTTCCCAGGGCAAGTTTCTCTCGGTGCTCGACCTTGAGGTTAAGGGCGGTACCGTCGCCGATTATCACTACCGTCTGTTGCCGGTCTTCTCCAACCTACTCGCCCCCGACCCCGAGATGACGGCTCTCATCGACCAGGCCCGCAAGCCCTGGCTAGGCCGACTTCAGGAGCGGATCGCTATCACTGAGACGACCCTATATCGACGCGGCAATTTCAACGGTACCTTCGACCAGGTGATCGTCGATGCCCTAATGGCGATAAAAGGGGCGGACGCCGCCCTTTCACCGGGTTTCCGCTGGGGAACGACCGTCTTGGCAGGGGAGGAGATTACCTTCGAGCAGGTCATGGACCAAACCGCCATTACCTACCCAAAAGTGACTCTGAATCGGCTTACCGGAGAACGGATCCACGCCATCATGGAAGACGTATGTGACAATCTCTTCCATAAGGACCCGTATTATCAACAAGGAGGGGATATGGTACGAACGGGCGGGATTGACTATGTGCTCGACCCGAACGAAACCATCGGTAAGCGCATTACCGAAATCCGAATCGGCGGCCGTCCCCTGGAGGAAAAGAAGGAATATCTGGTGGCAGGGTGGGCGAGCGTCAACGAACAGCCGGATGATTTGGATGATATTTGGGACGTGGTGGCCCGTTATCTGCGAGAGAAAAAGACGTTACGCATCGAGCGCGTGAACACCCCAATGCTTAAAAATGTTCGCGGTAATCCCGGCATTGCCGACTATCTCGGCCAAACCCTGTGATAGATCTGTTCCTATGCTCTAACAGATAATTAGCTATTCGGAGAGTCGATATGAGCTACTTCCGGGGCACCTTTCAGAGAAGCGGAAGTCACGGTGCGGTATGGTCGTGGCTTCTTGGTATCGTTTTGTCCGTCCTTGCGCAAGGTCCCGCAGGTGCTGACGATACCACTGATAACTCCTTAACCCTACGAGGTTTTGGCACCCTGGGCCTAGCCCGTTCCACCACCGATAACGCCGAGTTCGTACGCGATTTATCGCAACCAGGAGGGATTAGCAAGGAATGGTCGTCCAAAATCGATTCATTACTCGGCGTGCAAGCCAATTTCCAATTTGCCGCCCCTGTCGAAGCCGTTGCCCAGATTGTCAGTCGCTATCATTATGATGATAGTCATCAACCAGAATTAATGTGGGGATTCCTCAAGTTCGATCCCAATGCCAGCCTTGATTTACGTTTAGGGCGTCTCGGTACCGAATTTTACATGTTGTCGGATTCCCGCTTGGTTGGTTATTCCTATGTAACGGTTCGCCCCTCTAATGACTATTTTGGTGGCCTGCCATTTTCCTATTTCGATGGCGCGGACGCGTTGCTTACCCTCCCCATGGGGGACGGATTGGTGCGGGGAAAGATCATGGCGGGCTGGGCACGGGAAAAGGTGCCCTCGGGAGACTTGCAATTTGATTTAGACCATTCCTTGATGTTAGGAGGATACCTAGATTATCAGATGGATTCTTGGCAATGGCGCCTGGGCTATTCGCAGCTCCACTTTCATAATGAAATGCCAATCGCGCCCCTCTTGCAGGCACTAAGGAGTTATGGATTTTTCTCGGTAGCGGAGGGAATCTCAACGGCTGATAAACTCATGAAATATTATTCAGTTGGGGCCGTTTATGACAAGGGACCACTCGAGGTGCAATTAATGCTGAACCAGGTACGTTACGAAAGCGTTTTTCTTGAGAATTACCACGCGGGCTATCTCCTGGGAACTTATAGGATTGGGCAATTCTCCCCCTTCGCGGGAATATCGTGGGTAAAATCCTCACCAAAATCCTCGGGGACAGGTTTAACACCAACCAATCCCCTGGAAGAAGCCCTGCTCACCAGAATGCGCGATTCTCATAGTGATCAGCATACCTTTACGCTGGGTACTCGCTGGGATTTTCACAAGAACCTAGCATGCAAGGCGCAATGGGATGCCATTCGTGGTAAACCGGACTCAATATTTCCCTATCGTTGGGAAACAGCGAATTGGTCAGGACACATGAATGTCTTTAGTCTGACGTTGGATTTTGTGTTTTAACCGGGAGAGCGTCATGAGATCCTTCACCACGCTATACTTGATCCTATAGTAATGCCGAATTGGCTTCAGCGCACGCCGAAGGAAAACTCGTGGTAATCGTTAATCCAGAGAGTGGCGTTGAGATGTTGAGTCGAGAGGAAGTCATCAATATCTTCCTGGGACGCTATCGAAAATTGCCATCAGGCATCATGGCGCAACCCATCGATCAGGCGGATCAAACGGGTAAGGCACTTTTTTATAAATTACTAGTGGGAAAGGAGCTATCGGAAATAAATAGCTATTGGGCAAGACTCATCTTTTCAGGAAAAACCAAGCCCCCCCCAACAGGCGCACGATATCCACGAACTACGCGAATTGGTCGAGACCATCCCTGGCGCCATTGCGTACATGGAGATGGATCAGATCGACGGCAACGTTAAGGTTGCCTTGAAATTATATTGACGGATAAATCGATAATGAATAAAAATCTCGATTCCATGAAAGACACGCTTATTTACTCCGGAAATTATACTACCTTGACAACACCAAGCACGGGGTCGCGTGGTGATTTTGACTAGAACAAAATACAAAGCTTATTAATTACGAAGCACTTTACTTTGATATTTAATCTTATTTCTTAATCTTCATTTCTGTCCCTTCACGACTCCGGAAAAAATCCCTTATCCAATAGTTGTGTGGGAAGATAGGGACAGTCTCGCGGAAACGCGTCAAGCGGTAGGCCGGTTTCCTCACAAGCCAGTTCTACGGCGTCATCGTAAGCCTCGCAAATGGCTTGCGATAGGAATGGGTTAAGACTTGGGCTCAATTTTAGTTGCCGTGCCACTCTCATCCTTTGTTCAGCAATGGAACCACGCCAACTGAAGGAACGATGCGCCGGTTGGAACTGCCATTTGAGCAAGTGCGCAATCAAAATCACCAATCGGCTGATCAATTCGCCACGATCTTTCCTGCCCAAGTCTTCCATCTCTTCTACTCGGTGTTCGACATCTAATTCGGTGAAACGAGACTGGCGCAGCAATTCTAAATTACGATGGAGCCAGGCATCGTAATCGATTTCGTAAAGGTTCGTCAGTTCATCAATACACGTCAGCGCCACCATACCGTTTCCCCCACACACCTATCAACTCAAGGGCGCCGTGCTGCAGCCGCCTGCCGATGTAAATCCTGAAGCCGATGCACAGTCACGTTGTCCAGATGCCCAAGGGCCAATGCTGTGGCCAATGCCCCGGCCATCGTGGTGGTATAGCTTACTTTGCGCTGCAAAGCGGTGCGCCGAATCGTGTAGGAATCGGCGATGGCCTTTCTGCCCTCAGTGGTGTTGACCACAAAACTTACCTGGTCATTCTTGAGCAGGTCAACGATATCGGGCCGCCCTTCTCCGACCTTGGCAACCACTTGACACGGTATTCCTTCCGCCACCAACGTCGCCGCGGTGCCGCGAGTAGCGAGGATCTCGAACCCTCTGGCCAAAAAGGCGCGACCAACCTCCTTGAGATAGGGACGGTCGGCGGTGCGTACACTGATGAAGACCCGCCCCCCGCGCGGCAAGGCCATCCCAGCGCCGAGCTGGGCCTTAGCGAAGGCTTCCTCAAAGCTTGCCCCTACGCCCATCACCTCGCCGGTGGATTTCATCTCCGGCCCCAGGATGGGGTCTACGCCAGGAAACTTGATGAAGGGGAAGACTGCTTCCTTCACCGAAAAATAGGGTGGGACCACCTCCTCGGTGACGCCCTGTGCGGCTAGGGTCTGCCCCACCATGCAACGCGCTGCCACCTTGGCGAAGGGAATACCGGTTGCTTTGGAGACGAAAGGCACAGTCCGTGAGGCCCGCGGATTGACCTCCAAGACATAGAGGTTATCCTTCTGGACGGCAAACTGGGTATTCATCAGACCCACCACGCCCAGGGCGCGCGCCATCTGTTCCACCTGGGTGCGCAATGTCGCCTGGATCGCGGGCGACAGGCTGTAGGGCGGCAGGGAGCACGCCGAATCACCCGAATGGACACCAGCCTGCTCAATGTGCTCCATGATGCCGGCGATGACCACCTGCTGACCGTCGCAGACGGCATCCACGTCCACTTCGATAGCGTCATCCAGGAAGCGGTCCAACAGCACCGGCGAGTCGTTGGACACCCGTACCGCTTCGCGCATATAGCGGGCGAGGTCTTCCTCGTCGTGGACGATCTCCATTGCCCGTCCACCCAACACATAAGAGGGGCGAACCACCAAGGGATAGCCGATGTGTTCCGCCAGACGTACCGCCTCCTGGGGGTCGCGGGCGGTGCGGTTGGGCGGTTGGCGCAGACCGAGGTGATCAACCATCTTTTGGAAGCGCTCGCGGTCCTCGGCAAGGTCGATGGAATCGGGAGTGGTGCCGATGATCGGCGCACCCGCCGCTTCCAGGGCGCGCGCAAGCTTGAGCGGGGTCTGGCCGCCGTACTGCACGATCACGCCCTTGGGTTTCTCCAGATCGATGATCTCCATGACATCCTCCAGGGTGAGCGGCTCAAAGTAGAGCCGGTCGGAGGTGTCGTAATCGGTCGAGACCGTCTCCGGGTTGCAGTTGACCATGATGGTTTCATAGCCATCCTCACCGAGCGCCAGCGCCGCATGGACGCAGCAGTAATCGAACTCGATGCCCTGGCCAACGCGGTTGGGTCCGCCGCCCAATACCATCACCTTCTCGCGCTCGAACGACGGATTCGCCTCGCACTCTTCCTCGTAGGTGGAATACAGATAGGCGGTGGTCGCCTGGAACTCCGCAGCGCAGGAATCTACCCGCTTGTAGACCGGACGCACCCCGAGTGCATGGCGAAGCGCCCGGACCTCACCCTCACGGGTGTTCAGGAGATGGGCGAGACGACGGTCGGAGAAACCATGGCGTTTAAGGGAGAACAGTCCCGCTCGGTCCAGGGTTGCCATGCCTCCCTGGCGGACCTGTTCTTCGATCTGGACCAGTTCTTCGATCTGGGCCAGAAACCAGGGGTCGATATGGCAGTAGCCATGGATCTCGGTCAGTGTCATGCCAGCACGGAAGGCATCCGCGACGTACCACAGACGGCTCGCGCCCGGTACCCGTAGTTCTTGGCGAAGCCGACGTAAGGCCGTATGGTCCTTGCCCTCCAGGTGTTCATTCAGGCCGTCGGTACCGATCTCCAGGCCACGCAGGGCCGTTTGCAGTGACTCTTGAAAGGTCCGACCAATCGCCAATCCCTCGCCCACAGATATCAGTTGGGTGGTGAGGTGGTCGTCAGCATGGGGGAATTTCTCAAAGGTAAAACG
>CAUYUB010000024.1:0-9400 GCA_963575685.1 Gammaproteobacteria bacterium
CGTGAATGGATTTCCTTTCCAGCCCTGCCCGTTAGGTCAAGGTAAGGCACCACCCACAAACGGCGTTATCAATTAACCATTGGAGGCCATCCTTAATGGATGGAGCAACGAAAAACCTCTTGGTATCCAGACACAAAAATAACCATAAATTATCCGACGCAATACTCACCAGCAGGTATGATCTGGCGATATACATATTTCCGTTTGCCACGTATGCGGTGGAAGAGTTAACGGGGGTCATGGGGAGGGTGTCTGTAATCTTGTCCCCAACAATTACACAACAAAAATTGTCTATTGTGGAGTTGGATACATGATCTGCGAACTCAAATAGGTCTGCGGAGGTCGTCGCCGATGACCATGCGGGAAAAAATCTAAAGGCTTTACCGTTTCCGACTGCTGCCCACGGGGACGCACCGCTTCCTGAATTACGTTTCCACCAAGCCAACCCCCCCGATATTTGTGCCTCGGTTGGAAATTTGTTGGTGTAGGTGTTGATATCCCCCATGGTCTCTACCCCAAATACCCGCATATACTGGGCATTGGTGTCATCGATCCTAAATATTAACCCAGATGATGTAGGGTCTCCTAATTTGTAGGCTGCTAAGTTGGTCCCCGTGGCTACTGAAGTCCACCCAAGAGGGGAAACCTTGGTATTTAGGCTGCCGGTCACAGTGCCATCAGGAAGCCCCGTGGCTTCAAAAGTAAACTGGTTTCCTGAGATGAGCGTTAAGGTCTTGTGTTCCCCATTAAGCGCGCTATAGGCCCCCGTACAGTCCGCGATGGTTATGTACCGGCCATTGCCTATAGTGTACCCGTGACCGTTACTGACCGTAGCCGTGGCTACTCCACTAGCCACCACTACAGAATCCAGTGTTTTTTGGTTAAACCCATTAATAAAAATGGCATTGAATAGCGCGATGTCTGATCCTACAGTACCGTTATACGTAGGTACCCCGGTCTGAGTTGAATCGTAATACTTATACATTTCTTCTCCTGTTTTACGTAGCGTCTCTATCGCCAACGCGGTGGTGCCGAGGAGCGGCGCTGGGGTTACTGCCAGGGGTGGGGTGCTGCTGAGGATGGTCACGGCGGGGTCTCCCATATTTCGTACAATTGGTGGCGGCGATGCACTGCTACCCATACCACTTGTAATGCGATGATCTCACGAGGTTAATATGAAGACAGATAACCCTTTCGATAAGGCTATTAAGGTTCGCCAAATCCCAGACTCAATGAGAGACGCCGCTATTTACATCACGGATAGTCTCGATCTCGCCTGGGATTCGGTGCGCGCGGTTTTCGAGGAACAAGCAAAACCGGAGCACGCCTTAAAAATTCTGGAGCTGTTTCTTTCCGAGGAGAAATCAGCGTTTATTGAGAGCGGCTCGCGTGTTGTTCGGCGGCCTCGCAATGACACGTAAGGAATTCGCGGGAATAGGGGAGCCTCACGGAATTCCCTTTGAATTTCCGTGACGACCAATCCGCGTCCTCGGGTTGGGCATTGGAAACGGCCACATCCTTGGCGCAGTTTTCGCAAGGGATGATGGATAAAAAGAGGGAGGCATTCATGCCACGGATGGCGTCTAGGGAGTCGGAATCAACCCCGAGCGCCAATTGGCTGGTCGCCTTGAAGAAATCGGTTTGTTTGACGACTACCGATACGATGATCATCCTCTCATCGTTTTGCATGGGATGGGAATAATCGATGTAGCAGGTGGCGCTGACAGGGGCGCTGCTGACAACCTGGTCGCCGGCAGCGTGCGTGAGATGGATGGTGGTGCTTACGGGTGTTTCGGGGTTGCTGCTGAGGATGGTCACGGCGGGGTCTCCCAGTGGTCGCCAGGGTGGCGGCATGGGAGAAAAGCATGAACAATAGTTCCAGTCTTGTCAAGAACTTTTGTTCATGTATTATGATCGATAAATAACCATTATGATGGAGTGATGCTATCTGGGTTCTTGGGGAATGGGATAACCTCGGGAGGCGCGTAGCGGTCCATGTTTGCTGCCTCTCTCTCGCTGACCTGCCCAATGAGAGAGAGGCAAAGATCGTGGGTGGGCGGTTACTAACCGGCCAATCTGTTGACTACATTTGGGTTATTGGCGCTTGCCTTCTTCGTTGACATATATTCAGCTTGCATTTCAAGGAGATGGCGTCCTGTCTCATCGGCTTCAGCATACGTGTGGTAGAGGCGATCAAATCTACCCCCCTTTACTATTTCTGGTTTGAAATCAGCCATTAACAGGTGGGCGCCGTCGAACCCAAACGCATTACCGATAGCCTCGACTATGTCGATTGATGCGGTCCGCTCCTTCTTCAGGATGAAGTGGATCATTCTGGCCGAAATTCCTGATTTTTTAGCCAATTCAGGAATAGTTACCTGCTGGGAATCGAGCAGGAGCTGAATGTTGTGGGCCAAGATGGCCGTCTTGTCGGAATGTCTGCGCATACCGATCAAGATATTTGATTCTTCAGGAACGTTGGTTTCTTTCCTGAGCAATAGCGCTTGACAGGTTGCGGAACAATAGTTCATCATACCCCCATGAATCTACTTGACGAAACTATGGAACTTGCGCGTGTGTCGCGCTTACCAGTGAGCGCGATCTGCGAGGCTATTGGCGTGACGCCACGCTGGCATCACAAACTGATGAGCGGAAAAATTAAGGACCCTAGCGTTAGGCGCATTCAGCGTCTGTACGATTTCCTTAATAAAGAATATACCCTGACGAATACGGAAAGCAGCTATCCGAAGCCATTACGCACTGATGAAAAAGAGTAAGCCAGTATTCTCGACTTTTTCTTTGTTCAGCAGTGATGTTTTCATTCTGGCTGATTTCTCTCATCAGCTCTAGGGCTACCCTGGCGGATGAATCGCTAACAATTTTAACTGGTCCTGAAACAGAAACTTTTTCGTTTGCCATAACTGCCTCATCATCACAGCAGTATGACAATACCAAGACCTCCAAGGCCACCACATAACGCAAGCTGAGGATAGAGCGAATGTCTAAAGAACAATTGCCTAGCGGTTCCATGCGTAGGGTGCTGCCTCGGTTGGCGTTCGAGGATGGGGTCGCTCGCTCCGCTGTGATCAGGAAGGCAGTGAATGCTCACCTCCAAACCACCGGCGAATCGATGCTGGGGCTTGCGGCCAGGGTGCGCGAGATCTACGAGCAGCGCGTTAAGCCGCATCACCGGGAGTACGAGTGGTCCAGTAATCAGGAGCCCTACCGCCGGATGGCGCGCGATGGCGAGAAATTGAAACGGTCCCTCGACGGAGATAGCAGCGTTTATTTCCCGGCCGACATCGAGGATGCCGTTGTGTTGGCCCTGTCCGCGCCGGCGCGCATGGCGCTGGAAACGGAATTGGCCGCTGGCCGTGGGCTGCTGGCAGTGCCGTTCCCAGAACCGGGCGGCGAAGTTCGAAACATCTCGGAAATGATGCGCTCCACCGCGCATGTGTTGGAAACCATGGCCCCGGTGCTCGCCGATGGGGTCATCGACGAGCACGACTGGCACCTCGCCCCCGACGCAATCAATGCCGTTGAGCAGGCCATGGGCCAGCTCGCGGCGATCCATACGAAACTCAGCCGGATTCGGCCGGGGGCGTGAATGATTGTGTACCGTGAGTTCCACGGAACCTTAAGCCTGTGGAGAGGTCGTGAGACCTGGGGGAGTTGTCGGCTGCGGTGCAATCCGCGTAAGACTCCCCGCCAAGGGGAGTCTTACTGGCGAAAACCAAGCCATTCCCTGGGCAGCCTCGATGAAGCAGGAACCGAACACTGTTTGTCCTACGGGATAAATGGGTAGGTTTCGGAGAACGGTACCTAATATTTTTCTGGCCGCTGTTGTTGTTGGTGGTCGTGGCGAGGCGAGGGCGGCGTGATGTACAACAAAAGAACTTGGTTAAATCCGATTACGAGTTCATATACAGGTTCTGTTGTTGCGTACCATGGACCCATAACGGTCTAGGAGTTGCCCATGGGCAACAAATTCCTGAGCGTCAATTACGCCCCCTCGCCCCACTCACCGAGGAAGAACGCCGTAAAGTCTATTGCAGGTGGGAGATCAACTATGCGGTTTTGTGAGGTAACCCCATTCAACAAAGATATTCTGATAACCCTGGCGGGTCCTCCGGCGCGGTGGCTATTTGTCAATCCGTTCACTCGTCGTGAGTGGAAATGGGGCAAAGGGGAGCCTCTGTCAAACCCTATTGGTTTAGAGGCGGCAGAAAGGAAAGGATTGATAAAGATCATATATTACGGGAATAACCAAGGAGAAGTTTTTCTCACCGGGTTCGGTTACTGGCTAGCGTGCGCGCTCAAGGTTAACGCGTTAGCTGAATGTATAGCTTTTTCGTTGAGGGAATGCTGACGTGGCCGGATTCGCACTCCGTGATTACCAACAACAAGCCGCTGGCGATATTCGAGGCGCGTGTCGCGCTGGGCACAAAGCGGTGTTGTTGGTGATGCCTACAGGCGGAGGCAAAACAGTAGTGTTCAGCTACTAACCTGCGCGTTGGTTAGGGGACAGGTGCTAATGGCGCTTTGCCGCTCTCCTGCCAGCTCGCAACGAACTTGGAGCACAAACCAAGCAAGATCAATTAGTTGACGTATTGCAAGCAAGGGGTGGGGAATCGGAGGCCTGGGGTCGGGAGGGTGCTATTTAGCACCTGTCCCCTAACCAACGCGCAGGTTAGTATATCGCCCATTCTGGGGCGACCAAGGGTAAACGGATATTGTTGGTGGCGCACCGCAAAGAATTGGTGCAACAGATTTCATCGGCGCTGCATCAATGGGAGGTCGGGCATGGCATCGTGTCCCCTGATCATCCAACAACGAGTAACGGGGTACAGGTGGCCTCTGTGCAAACGCTGGCGCGCCGCATCGCCATTGATAAGGCGGGGCGGTACAAATTCGATTTAGTGATCGTGGACGAGGCCCACCACGCGGTCGCGAATTCAATGTGGGGGCGGATTTTGTCCCACAGCGCGGACGCGCATTGACTCGGTGTGACGGCGACGCCGCTACGGTTGGATGGCAAGGGATTAGGAAAGGTCTCCGGTGGAATGTTTGACCACCTGGTGGTCGGTCCGTCGGTCCTGGACCTGATCGAATCCGGCTATCTGGCCAAGCCCGTGGTGTACGCGCCTCGGGAAAAGTTGGACCTGTCCCAAGTGCGCACGCGCGGTGGTGATTACGTCCCCGGCGAATTGGCCCAGGTCATGGACAAAACGCCACTCACCGGCGACGCGGTAGCCCATTACCGTCGCCACTGTGACGGCGCTCCGGCGATTGCGTTTGGGGTCACGGTCGAGCACGCCGCGCATATCGCCGACCAATTCAAGGGCGCGGGCTACCAGGCCGCGATGCTCTCGGGTGAAACCCCGGACAAGGCCCGGGCGCGGATGATTCGGGACCTCGGTCGGGGCGAGCTGCATGTGTTGGCCTCGTGCGACACGGTTTCTGAAGGGACTGACGTGCCCATCGTGGCCGCCGCCATCCTGCTTCGTCCCACGGAGTCCTACGGCTTGGCGATGCAGCAAATGGGGCGGGCATTACGAATCTACCCGGGAAAGGAGCGGGCGGTGATCCTCGACCACGCCGACAACACCCTGCGTCATGGGTTGCCGACGCAGGAGAGGGAATGGTCACTCGCCGGCGCCGGGCGTAGGAAAGGGATACAGGCGGTGGAGGCACCGGTCAAGCAATGTCCCGAGTGCGGCGCGATGGTGGCGCTTTCCGCGTCGCGTTGCCCGGAGTGCGATTACGAATTCTTCGAGGCCGCGAAATCATTTTCAGCGGCTCCCGGAGAGTTGGAAAAAATCGACGCGGTGGCGGTCGCTCGCGAGCGTCGGAAAGAACAGGCTCGGGCGAATACCTACGAAGAGTTGGTGGCGCTTGGGGCAAAGCGGGGGTACAAGAATCCGGGGGCGTGGGCTAATCATTTGCTCCAGGCGCGGCAATCCGGGCGTTTCGGCGAGGCGAGGGCGGCGTGATGGCTAGAATCGTGAATTGTAATCGCTGGTGTGTGCTCTCTTGGCTAATAGAATACGCCGTTGCTTCGGGATATTGGGTAATTACAACAGAAGGGAAAACTAGCACGGAAGAATATATACCATGGATTTATATCGGAAGAGTAAAACGTAGCGATTTGACGGCAACACTAATAACGGTTGGTAGGTGGAGATTAATTATTGCCCGAGTCTAGCCGGGCTACCTCGGAGAATGAGTCTTGACGTACTCGCGTAGCGCATCGTTGATTCGGGTTTGCCAGCCTTGGCCGGTCGCCCTGAAAAATTCCGCGACCTCCGGGGAGATGCGGATATTAATATGGACCTTGGTGGATTCCGCTTGCGGTCGGCCACGTCTAACGGTTGGCCTCACTTTTTCCCACTCCTCGTCGGTCAATGGAATGGCGTCTGGATCGGACATTGCCGCCGCCGTGATGATGGCATCTTCTTCCGGCGTGTTGAGCAGAATTTTTCTTCCAGATTTAGTGGTCAGATACTTTGGCATAACGTCTTTTCTCTCGGTTATTGGCCTTGCGCAAACTGATGATGCGCCGTGCGTCCGCGCGATCAACGAAGGCTACGAAAAACAGGCGATCTCCCAGCAAGGCCAGCCCGCTCTGGCGCGGCTCTCTATATTCGCGGCGTGTGTCCATCCACGTTACCGCCGAATCCCACTCAAGATCAGCGGCCAACTCCAACGATACGCCATGCTTGGTAATGTTGGCAGCGTCTTTGATGGGGTCGAAAGTAATAGACATTATCGGAAACCCTTGCTATCTTCTGTGAAGCATTATTAACCACGCAAAAATAATTATGAGAGAAAAATAACTTCCTTCCCTCACGCAGCCAGGAGAATTAAATCAAGCATTAATTATTTTGTGTGAATTACGTTTAATATTCTAATCTGATGCATTACAAAATTTCGATAAAAATAATCTATATTTACGTGTCAGTCTTAATGGTTTATAAATAAAATAACACAACTTATACCATTAAATAACGATTACAAAACTAGACCCTAGCACCACAAAAAATTTAATAAGAACGATGCCTGTTAGAGTTTCGAAAATTATGCAATCCACACGCAAGAAACATAACTAAATCCCCATAATCTTCTTTAGTATTCCTAAAAATATCTTTCACAATATGCAGTCTTTTTATCCCAGAAATAACATGCTCTACGACAACGCGTATACTCGATATCAGCCTATTATCTTCTTTTTCTTTGCTAGTTAATTCTTTTCCTTTTGGTTTCTTCTTTGGTTGGATAGTATTAACGCCATCAAGCTCTAATCCTTGGAACCCCGTATCCTGAATAATGGTACTTCCTTCGGGAAGAATAATTTGAGATTCGTCAGCAATTTTTTTGTCATGTTTTTTGCCTTCTGTTGTTTCGCTTAAATACTTGATATCTCTATCAGAATTTCCAACAATAATTAAATTCTTGACGGTGTGTGTCTTTTTCTTACCGCTGTAATATTCTTTTTGTTCGTCTTTATCTTGTGGCCTATTTATGCGTCGCTCAGTGCCGTCAATAGAAAAATCTTGTTTTCCCTCAGATTGTAATTTGTCCAGTAACTCTGGGGATGTGCGTTCTGGCATAAAATCCATCGCCTCTAATGTATCTTTTAAAACATCACTAAGTAGATGAATCCAGTAATTAGCCTGAGGTTGGCTTAGCCCAAATAGAAACCCAAATATTTCTTGTAACGGATATGCTTTAAGATAGAATAATATGAAAAACAGTTTATCCTGTACTAAATTTAAGCGGGAAGGTCTTCCTCCCTTCTCGCCGCCAGCATTGTTATCCTCACCATCTTTACGTAAGCGATCATTTAGCGTTATCTCAAAATGCTTACACAAAACATCAAATTCAATCACGCGCAAACTTGTCATCGATAAGAATACCTTCTCATTATCTTTAACGGAATTATATGTGATTACAGCGCGGACGACTTCTATAGTTGTCTCGATAGTCATTTTTTATCTCTTTATATAATTGTGTTAATGTTAAAATATTATATTACAAACTGATGTTTCTAGCAAAAAATAGGTTTCCGATAATGTCTAATGTTCATACACATTATTGTATCCACAATAAATCAACTACGCAACACCCCTTGACATCCCCGCGCCATCCGTGCCAGTCTCCCACTGCCGCTCAACAAAAAGCGGTCGGGTTTTGCAGCCCGGATAGCTTAGGCGCACAGCCGCGCCTCAGTCGCGGCTTTTTTGCGCACGCTTGGCCACGCTCCAGTTTTAGGGGTCGAGCGGGAGGGGGTAACCCCTGCCGGTTCCTAAGCTCCGGTCTGCAAACCCGCTCGGCTCCACCATTCCTTTTTGCAGGGGGATGGTGGGGATCAAACCCCAGCTTAGGATTACCGCAATGAGCACCCCAGTCTCAGGCGCGCACGCGCTCGTCCCTGTCGTTTTCCAAGACGCAACCCTTTTCCTAGTCGAACACGAAGGCCAGCCCTACGTTCCCATGCGTCCCGTTGTTGAAGGAATGGGGATGTCGTGGCAGGTCCAGCATCGCAAGCTCATTGACCGGTTCGGTTCAACCATCACCGAAATGGTGACGGTTGCCGAGGACGGCAAGCAACGCTCGATGACCTGCCTCCCTCTGCGCAAGCTTCCAGGGTGGCTCTACACCATCCACCCGAACAAAGTTCCCTTATCCATCCGCCCCAAAGTCATCGCCTATCAGAACGAGTGCGATGACGTGCTCTGGCGGCATTGGAGCGGGCAGCGCCAGACGCCCGCCGCTCCACCTCCTCCCTTAACCGCTCCAGCCAAGTTCGTGGTGTCGGTGGACGCCAACGGAATTATCACGACCTCGCCCATGCCGGAGATGGCGCCCGAGGGTTTCGCGCTCGTTGACCGCCATCTCCTGGAGCGCATCGCTGCCGGCGCGACCTCGCTGTTCTACATGCATCAGGTCGGCATGGGCATCGTCTATGACCTGGAGCGCGCGGCGGGTTGCGACCTCTATAACCACGACCAAGACACGCCACTCACCTTGGCGTGCGGCGCTCGGGGGGCGAAATGACGGGCGCTAGGGTCCTCTCACCATTGATGCGGCAACCGCAACACGGCAATCAGGACGCCAACGGCGGCCGCAATCATTGCGCCAACCTTGATGATGATGCGCATCTCGGATTCTCTGAGGTCATCCTTGGTGACGAGTTGCGCCAGCGCATCACGGCTGGCGTCCACGATGACCTCGGCCTGTTCCTCGGTGAATCCGGTGGCGCGCAAGCGTTTAACGAAGGTGTGCGAATCAAACACGATGGTAGCCATTCATTCCTCCTCGGATGGGTGTATGGCGCCATCCTACCCCCCTTGACATCCCCGCGCCATCCGTGCCAGTCTCCACCTGCCGCTCAACAAAA